>JASFBA010000019.1:0-23075 GCA_036172265.1 Chloroflexia bacterium | reverse complement strand
GCCGGTCGGCGTGGCCGTGGGCGAGGGGCCGGCCGTGGGAGTGCCGGGCCTGAGGGTTGGGGTGGCCCACGGGCTGGTCGGCGTGGCCGTGGGCGAGGGGCCGGCCGTGGGAGTGCCGGGCCTGAGGGTTGGGGTGGCCATCGGGCTGGTCGGCGTGGCCGTGGGCGAGGGGCCGGCCGTGGGAGTGCCGGGCGTGGGGGTTGGGGTGGCCATCGGGCCGGTCGGCGTGGCCGTGGGCGAGGGGCCGGCCGTGGGAGTGCCGGGCCTGAGGGTTGGGGTGGCCCACGGGCTGGTCGGCGTGGCCGTGGGCGAGGGGCCGGCCGTGGGTGTGCCCAATGCAGGGGACAAGACGCTTGTCGGCGAAGAAATCGGCTGGCCCGGGGATGGGGTGGCAACCGGTACGGATGGGGAACGGGAAGCCCGCTCGCGGACCACCACTTCAACGACCTCGGGAGCCAGTGGGGCAAAGCGAAGGTCGCGGGGTTCGGCCCGGTAGTCGGCCAACAGGCCGGAACGGAGCGAGCCAGGGTAACGGTCGCCGAGGTGGAGCATCCAGGCAGAGCGGACGGTGCCGATCACGCCTCCCACAGCGCATAGCAGGAGAAGGACTACCAGGACCCCCACCAAATATCCGGGCCGTCCGGTGCCTTCTGTCTCGGAGGGATCCACTTCTTTGTCCATCCTTACCCACCTGTTCGGGCCGGACCACACACGGCGTATACCCGAACCGGTTCAGCCCGCCCTCGGAGGCTCTGCATTCCCAGATCGGCCAATTCAAGGCCATGTTCGGTTCCCAAGGCCTGAACGGTAGCCGCCGTGATCAGGGGGGAAGATGTCTTAAAGCGGCCGGCCACTTCCTGAAGGCGGGCGGCGACATTCACGGCGTCGCCGATGACGGTATATTCCAGCCGCTCGGCCGAACCGGTAAGGCCGGCCACGGCCTCACCGGTGTTGATCGTGATGCCCACGGAAATCGGCACCTGGCCCTGAGCCCGGCGTTGCTCGTTCCATAGGGCCAGTTGGCGGGTCATCTCCAGGCCGGCCATCACCGCCCGGCGGGCATGGTCAGGTTGGGGAATGGGGGCCCCAAAGATGGCCAGAAGGGAGTCGCCGCTGAACTTGTTGACCACCCCGTTGTATTCGCCGATTACGGCGATCAGTTTCCCCAGGACCGCGTTTAATGCAGCCAGGACCTCATCCGGCGGCCGGCCTTCGGAAAGGGCCGTAAAACCTCGGATGTCGGCAAACAGGATGGAGACCATGCGGGTTTCCCCACCCAGGACGACCTCCCCTCGCTCCGTGGCCTCGATAAGCAGCCGGCTGACCTCGGGTGAGACGGCCCGTCCGAAGATATCCCGCACCCGCTGGGCCTGTTTCAACTCTTCCAGCATCTTGTTGAAGGCCCGGGCCATATCCTCCACTTCGTCGCGGGTGTGAACGTCCACCCGTTGCTCCAGGTCGCCGGAAGCGACCCGGCGGGCAGCCTGGGCCACCCGGAGGATAGGGCGAGAAATCTGTTGGGCCACCAGCATGCCCAGAAAGATAACCGCCAGAAAAAAGGCGGTCACCAGTAAAATGACCTGGACCTGGGTGATCGGACTGGCCTGTATCAGATAACTTTCGGCCAAGGCAGCGCCAAAGAGACCGATCACTTCCCCTCCCCGTACCTCCCAGACCCCCAGGGCCTCATAGTAGGTGCGCCCACCGCCTGCCAGACGGCGCAACAGCCAGGATTGCCCCTGCTCCTTCACGTCCCTCGCCTGCTCCGGCCCAAGGTCCAAATTTACCTGCTCGCTGCTCAGGAATGTGGTGACCAAGGGGATACCGTCCGGCGTATAGAGCGTTATATGATGGGCCGCCGAGGCCTGGCGCAGGTCGTCCGGCAGGCCTTCCAAACGACGTCCGACCAGAACGACGCCGACGAGGACATCGTCGCGGAAGACGGGGCCGGCTATATAGAGGATATCCCCCCAGGGGGTATCGGCCAAGCCGGCGAATTTGTCTCCCCAGGTATCGCTTTCTCCCTGAAGGACTCTTCGGACGAAGGGATACCGGCTCCAGTCCACCCCGGCAATGGTGCGGTCATAGTCGGCCGGCCCCCCACTCGGCCGGTGGTGCAGGGCCAGCAGAGGAATGCCGTTGCGGTCCAAGATGTCCACCACTTCGGCTTCGCCGTTGACCACAACCGGATAGGCCAGTCGTTCCAGTGTTACCCCATCGCTTCGCTCCACTGCCTCGGCCAGGCCTTCGGTGTGGGCCAGGGAGCGCAATACGGCCAGGTTCTCCTGCTCGATGCCCACCATTCGGTCGGCCACCAGCCGGGCCGATTCCTGCAACTGTTGCAGAAAGCGCTCTTGGACCGACTCCACGATCAACCGGGTAACCACATAAGCCCCGGCCAGGGCCACGGCGATGGCCAAGAGGAGGTAAGGCAAGGTGATCTTGGCCCGAATGCCAAGCCGGCGGGCCGGCCTTTTTCGGGGGAAGGTGTCTGCAGTCGGTTCGCCAGCGGTCATAAGCCCACTCCGTCGATCTGTCCCCCGCAGTGGGCACAGCGCCCGTCCCGAAGGGCGTATTCCAGGACGGTAAATCCCCAGCGGCGGATGACCGGCCGGCCGCACTGGGGGCAGAGGGTGTCCTCCCCACCGGCCCCGGGCACGTTGCCTTCGTAGACATAGCGCAGGCCGGCGCTGTAGCCGATCTCCCGCGCCCGGTGGAGAGTCTGAACCGGCGTCGGTGGGCGGTCCAGCATCTGGTAATGGGGATAGAAGCGGCTGATATGCCAGGGGTATTGCGGGCCCAGTTCGGTGCGGATAAAGTTGGCGATCTCCCGCAGTTCCTCGTCGCCGTCGTTCAGGCCGGGGATGATGAGCGTGGTGACCTCGACCCATACCCCTTGGGCCACCATCTTCTTCAACACATCGAGCACCGGCTGCAACCGAGCCCCGCACTGCGTTTTGTAAAAGCCATCCCGAAACGATTTCAGGTCCACATCGGCCGCGTCCAGGTAAGGGTGGAAGTAGTCCAGCATCTCCGGGGTCATATAGCCGTTGGTCACGTAGATGTTGGCGATGCCCTCCTTCCGGGCCAGGACGGCGACGTCATAGGCGTACTCGGTAAAGATGGTCGGCTCGGTATAGGTATAGGCGATGCTGCGGCAGCGGGAACGCTTTGCCTCCTGTACGACCGTCTCCGGCGGCACATACTCGCCGATAACTTCCCCACGCTCCCGGGGCCACTGGGAAATATCGGCGTTCTGGCAGAAGCGGCAGCGGAAGTTGCAGCCGACGGTGGCGATGGAAAAGGCCTCCGTACCGGGATAGAAGTGGAAGAGGGGCTTTTTCTCCACCGGGTCCACCGCCATCGAGACCAGCCGGCCGTAGACCAAGCTATAGAGGATGCCTTCCCGATTCTCCCGCACTCCGCAGATGCCCGAACGTCCTTCCCGAATCAGGCAACGGTGGGCACAAAGGTTACAGCGAACGGATTTTTCGTCCAGTTTCTCGTACAGGATGGCTTCTTTCATCGTATCCTCCGCCGGCCCGTTCCTCAGCGGGGCCGAGCGAGGGCCAGCCCTCGCACTTCCTCTGCGCCGGCCTCCCGAAGGGCCTCGGCGCAGGCCCCCATCGTCGCTCCGGTGGTGCAGACATCGTCCAGGAGGAGGATACGGTGGGGCGGCGGTTCAGAACCTTCCCAGCGAAAAGCGCCGCGGACGTTCTCCAAACGGGCGGCCCCGTCCAATCCCACCTGGGGGCGGGTGTTGCGGCAGCGCACCAGACCGCCGTCCAGAAGCGGCCAGCCACACCTGGCGGAGAGGGCCCGGGCCAGGAGCGCCGCCTGGTTGTAGCCCCGGGCTCGTTCCCGTTCCCGATGCAACGGTATGGGGGCAACGACCGAGGTCGGCCAGGAAAGGGCCATCAGGTGTGCGGCCAGGAGTTCGCCCAAAGGTTCGGCCAGCACCCGCCGGCCCCGGTATTTGAGTTCGTGCACCGCCTCCTGAATCACCCCCTCGAAGAAAAAGGGGGCCTGCAGGCCGGCCAGCGGCCAGTCTCCGGCGCGGCAGGAGCGGCACAGGCCGGGGGCGGGAAGCGGCCGGCCGCAGCGCTCGCAGGAGGGGCCTTCCACCCGCCCCACCTGGGCCAGACAGGAAGGGCAAAGCCACGTCCCCATCTGCCGACAACCTATGCAGCGCGGTGGAAAGAGGAGGTCGAGCAGGCCCTGCCCCAGCCGCACCCAAAGGGGCGCAGAAGCGGCCGGGGACGCGATCGCTGTAGTTCCCCCGCCCCTTGACGTCATCGTCTCGCCGGACCCATGGCGAATGTGCGAATGGGTGAACATGGCAACGGTCCTCAAACTCGTCGCACCTGGATGAAACGGGCCACGGCCAGGCCGAGCACCACCGGCCGGCCGGCCACCTCCACCGTCATCGTCTCGTTATAGGGCTGGAGGGAGGATACTCGCAGGTAGGTTCCCGGCAGCAGGCCGACGTCCTCCAAAAAAGCCATAAGTTCCCTCTTTTCCTCGGCTTCCTCGACGATGCGCACGATGACCACCTCTTCCCCTTCGTTCACCTCAAGGAGCGGAACGGCCTCGGAGGTAGTTGTCCCCGGCATCGGGTTGCCGTGGGGACAGACCTCGTGCTGGAAAAGCTTCTCCAGACGTTTCGTGGCTTGCTCGGAGAGGTGATGCTCCAGTCGGTTGGCCTCCTCATGCACCTGGTGCCAGGGCAGGCCGACCAAGTCGCGCATGAGCCATTCGGCCAGCATATGGCGACGCATGAGGTTTTCCGCTGCCTCCAGGCCGGCTGGGGTGAGGGAGACCTCCTTGCGTTCGTTCAGCCGCACCAGGCCGGCCCGCGCCATACGTTGAAGCGTCATCGTTACCGTAGGACGGGAGACGCCCAATCGTTTGGCCAGCCGCGCTCCGATGACCGTCTGTCCTTCCCGCTCCAGGAGGTAGATCAGGCCCAGATAGTCCTCTATAGTAGGAGTGATCGCCTCGGTCACCTATCCCTCCGGGGTTCATTGGGCATCCCAACTTTTCATGTTGCCGAATGTTAGTATATACTAACAACAATATACCATACCCGGCGGGATTTTGCAACTGCTCATCTCCGCCCGAACTCGCGTTGCAACTGCTGACAGGTGAGGAGGATCATCGTCGGCCGGCCGTGGGGGCAGGTACGGGGCATCCGGGTCCGCTCGAGCATCTGCACGAGTTCGCGCATCTCCTCGGGAGAAAGGCTCTGGCCGGCCCGGACGGCGCTGTGACAGGCGATGGTGATGAGCAACTGTTCCTCCCAGGAAAGCCCCTTGCGCAACCCTTCGCTCCATTCTTCCACCAAGGCAGCCACCCGGGTCCGGACGTCGCCCCGGGTGAGGATGGCCGGGACGGAGCGCACCCGGTAGGCCCGTTCCCCGAAGGGCTCCATTTCAAAGCCCCATTTTTGGAGTTCTTCCAGGCGTTCTCCCAGAAGGGCCTGCTGCTGGGGGGTGAGTTCCACGATGAGCGGCTCCAGGAGCGTCTGGGTGCGGATGGACAGCCGTTCGCGCTCAGCGGCCAGTTGTTCGTAGAGGATGCGTTCGTGGGCGGCATGCTGGTCGATAAGGTAGAGGCCGTCCGGTCCTTCGGCCAGGATATAGGTGCCGGCCATCTGTCCCAGTACCCGCAGAGGAGGCAGCCCCTTCTCCTCCGGCGGCACTTCCTCTTCCTCCTCAAAGAGCGGCCCGCCAAGGCGAGGGAGGGGGAGTGGGCGGGTGGCCGGCCGGCCCCGTTCCCTTTCCTCGCGGGGGCTTTCGGCCCGCACGGCTGTGATGCGTGGGACGGCGACGTGCTCCTGCAGCACCTCCCGGACGGCCCGCTGCACGGCGGCAAAGACCTGGTCGGCGTAGGCAAACTTGACCTCGCTCTTGGTTGGGTGGACGTTGACGTCCACGGCCGCCGGGTCCACCTCGATGCCGATGATGGCGACCGGGTGGCGGTCGGAGGTCAGGAGAGTGCGATAGGCTTCTTCCACGGCGTAGGTCAGGCCGGGATCGCGGATGCGCCGGCCGTTGACAAAGAGGGTGATGGCCCGTCGGGTAGCCCGGCTCAGGGTGGGCTGGCCTATGTAGCCAAAGACGCGGACACGCATCTCCCCCTCGCCCAGGGCCTTTTCCACGGGGATCATCTGCTGGGCCGTCTCCAGGCCGTAGATTTCGATCAGGGCATCGCGGAGGCCTCCCGAGCCGCTGGTATGGAGAGCAACGCGCCCATCGCTCAGGAGGTGGAAGGCGACGTCGGGGTGGGCCAGGGCATAGTCGGTGACCAGAGTATGGATATAGCCGGCCTCAGTGCGGGGCTGGCGCAGGAATTTGAGCCGGACCGGGGTATTGTAGAAGAGGTCGCGCACCAGAACGATGGTGCCCACGGTGCAGGGGCGGGGGGTGATACCCAGGGTGCGGCCGCCTTCCACCCGAACCTCCATCCCGACCTCCTGTCCGGCCGGCCGGCTGACCAGCGTCAGGTGGGAGACGGCGGCGATGGAGGCCAGGGCTTCTCCGCGGAAGCCCAGGGTGCGGATGCGGTAGAGGTCGGCGGCCGAGGCGATCTTGCTGGTGGCGTGGCGCTGCACAGCCAGGGCCACCTCTTCCGCCGGGATGCCACAGCCGTCGTCCACGACGCGGATTTCCTGCCGGCCACCTCCGCGGATATCCATGTGGACGTAGCGTGCCCCGGCATCCAGGGAATTCTCCAGGAGTTCCTTGACCACCGAGGCCGGCCGCTCGACCACTTCGCCGGCGGCGATCTTGGCCACCAGTTCCGGAGGAAGAAGGCGAATGGGCATGGTATCCTCGACAGGAAGGACGCAATCGAATTGCGCCCCTGGTGCCCCTGGACGGACTCGAACCGCCGACGCAGGGTTTAGGAAACCCTCGCTCTGTCCACTGAGCTACAGGGGCTATTTTCATTATACCACCGCTTGCCGGGGCCGGCAACCGGCTCAGTTTACTTGCATATCTGTGCCGATAAGAAACCCAGTTTCTTCCGCATGAGCATCTGGGCTCGGGCCACCGGTGCGCACCTCCAGACCCATCGTCCCCGGAACGGGCCGGAAGAAGGTTTCTGCGCGAGACCGGCACTTGGCTCGAACCGGAGGTAGTAGTATAATACAGGCGGTCGCCCTTGAAAGGGGCCCTGTGGCCTGGCCGTTGTACCTATCGGACGGAAATGGCACGAGCGAGGAGAGCCTATGATCCGCATCCTCTATCGGGATCGGGACGGCCGCTGCCGGTTTGACCTGGATATGGAAAAAGTCCCCCAGGCGTTGCAAGACCCACAAGGCCTGCTCTGGGTGGACTTTCAGGGTGAACCCCCCGAGGTATGCGAACCCATCCTCCACGGCACCTTTGGCTTCCATCCGCTCGCCGTGGATGATGCCCTTCAGGAATCCCATGTGCCGAAGGCAGATGACTGGGGACACTATCTCTATATCGTCCTGCATGCCGTCCGTTTCCAGGGGAAAGACGACAGGACACCCCGGCTGGATACTTTGGAACTCGACCTTTTCCTGGGACGGAACTATCTCGTCACCCACCACGACCACCCCATCCCTGCCGTGGATCGGCTATGGGCCTCCGTGCAGCGCGATGAGCGTTCGCTGCGCCAGGGAGTTGACTACCTGACCTATCGCCTGGCCGACGAAGTAGTCGCCGACTATATGCCGGCCATCGAGGAGATGGAACTGGCCATGGATGAAATCGAGGACCAGGTTTTTGGTAACCCACAACCCCAGGCGGTCGAGCGGATCTTTGCCCTGAAACGGGTTCTCCTGCACCTGCGTCGCATCGTCATGCCTCAGCGGGAGGTGCTCAACAAACTGGCCCGGGGCGACTTTGCCGTGATCGATGCCGAAAGCCGGCCCTTTTTCCGCGATATCTATGACCACCTGGTACGGCTGAACGACATCAACGAGAGCATGCGCGACCTGATCAGCGGGGCCATGGACCTCTATCTCTCGGTCATCAACAACCGCATGAACGAGGTGATGAAGACCCTGACCATCATCGCCACCCTGTTCATGCCGCTTTCTTTCATCGCCGGTTTCTTTGGGATGAACTTTTTCCAGCCGGTGGCCGACTCGATGAGGGCCTGGACCGGCGAAGCGGTCCTTGGGGTAACTATCGCTTTGATGCTCCTTTCCCCTGCTGCCATGCTCTTCTGGGCCTGGCGGCGGGGATGGCTCTAGAGGTGGGAGGTTTCCTATGGATGCGATTCGCCGAATCGGTGTCCTGACCAGCGGGGGAGACGGCCCGGGCATGAACCCGGCCGTCCGTGCCGTGGTGCGTATAGCCCTGGAGCACGGGGTGACGCCGGTGGGCATCCGCCGGGGTTACCAGGGGTTGATCGACAACGATATGGAGGAGATGACTGCCCGTTCGGTGGGCGGCATCATCCAGCGCGGCGGGACGATCCTGGGGACGGCCCGTTCGCCGGAGTTTATGACGCCCCGGGGACAGATGGAGGCGCTGCGCAACCTGAACGAAAACGCCCTGGATGCCCTGGTGGTCATCGGCGGGGACGGTTCCTTGCGAGGAGCGCTGGAACTGCACCGGAAGGGCTTTGCCGTGATCGGCATCCCCGGCTCGATCGATAACGATATCTACGGGACAGAGATGGCCATCGGGGTGGACACGGCGCTGAACACCCTCCTGCGTTCCATAGATATGATCAAGGATACCGCCTCTTCCCACCGTCGGGCCTTTCTCATCGAGACGATGGGGCGGGATTGCGGCTACCTGGCGCTCATGGGCGGTATTGCCGGCGGGGCGGAGATGGTGCTCCTGCCGGAGGTGCCTTTTACCCTGGAAGAGGTCCTGCAAGGATTACAAAATGCCTACATCAAGGGCAAGTCCCACTGTATTATCGTTGTGTCCGAGGGAGCCAGCCACCGTGCCGAGGAGATCAAGTCCTACCTGGACCAGCACCGGGAGGAGACGGGTTTTGAGACGCGGGTGACGATTTTGGGGCACGTGCAGCGCGGCGGCTCCCCCAGTGCCTTTGACCGGATTCTCGCTACCCGTCTGGGAGTCGCGGCGGTGGAAAAACTCCTGGCCGGCGAACGGGGGGTGATGGTGGGGCTTTCTCACGGCGAGGCGGTGAGCGTTCCGCTGGAGGAGGTGGCCAGCCGGCGCAAGACGCTGGATATGCGCCTCTACGAGATGGCACGGATGCTGGATAAGTGAGACAGGGCTCAGGGCTCGGGGCTTAGGGCTGAGAGCAGAGGGGAACGGGGAAATGGGGGCAAAGGCGTCGCTTGCAGGGGTTCCCCCCTGCTACCCGCACCTCGACGTCCTTAAGCGCCGGCAGAGTGGGCTACGGACATTCCTCTGCCACCGGTGTCTCCTATTCCCTTCCTGCAATCTGAGCCCCGGCCTCCTCCATTTGACATCCTCCCCCACTCCGGTTATGATGCATCCGCAGGGGAGAACCGTATCCCCGCAGGAGGTGTCGCTTGGCCGATCGTCGAACCCACTACCTGGGCTGGGGCTTTCTCTTGGGAGCCGTAGCCGGCCTGGTCTGGACCTGGAGGCGCGTCCAGGAAATTTCCCGCCAGGGCATACCGGGGCTGGTCGATTGGGAACAGGTGCTGGCCGTGGCCGGCCGCTTCGGTCGGGAGGTCGCCATCCCACCGGGCGCGGATCGGTATTATGCTGCCCTGGTGGCCCGCAGCATTAGCGAGGTGGCCGTAGCCACGGAGGTGCCCCCTCCCCCGATGCCCCTCACCATCCGCCTCCTGAACCCCCGGCAATGGCTGGAGGCCAACGTGTCTACCTTCCGCGCCGTCCTGCAGCCGCTGGAAGAACTTTACCGCCGCCTTTCTTCCCTTCGCAGCCCGATGACCATCTTCTTCGGCCGGCCGCTCCAGCATTTCCTCAGCCAGCAGGTCGGCCTGCTCCTGGGCTACCTCTCCCAGCGGGTGCTTGGCCAGTACGACATCGCCATCCTGGGTCCCCAGTCGCCCCCCAACGGCCAACTCTACTTCGTCGAGCCGAACATCCGCGCCACCCAGGCCCAACTCGGGCTGAGCGGCCCCGACTTTCTCCTCTGGGTCGCCCTGCACGAAACTACCCACGCCTTTGAATTCGAACTCCATCCCTGGCTGCGCGACCATCTCCGCCACCTCCTGGAAGCCTACCTGGCCGAGGTGGAAGACGAGGTGGACCAGGTCAGCCGTTTCCTCTCCCCTTCCGGCCTGACCGAACTTCAGGAACATATCCGCCGGGGTGAACCGTGGCTCCTCTGGACCCTCACTCCCCGACAGCGTGCCCTCTTCAACCAAATGCAGGCCCTGATGAGC
The DNA here is from genome assembly GCA_036172265.1 of Chloroflexia bacterium. Classification (GTDB taxonomy): domain Bacteria; phylum Chloroflexota; class Chloroflexia; order DTKN01; family DTKN01; genus JASFBA01. Next base: position 12,736 of record JASFBA010000019.1, on the reverse strand, counting down.
ATCGTGGAAGGCTATAGCAATTATGTGATGAAACGGGTCGGCCGGCGTATCCTCCCCACCTTCGACCTGATCGAATCCCGCCTGGCCGCCCGTCAGGCCCAGCGCTCGGCGGCCGAACGCCTCTTCCTCCGCCTGAGCGGCCTGGAACTCAAACTGGAGCAGTACCGCCTGGGCGAAAGTTTCGCCGAAAGCGTGGCCCGGGAACGCGGTATAACCTTTCTTCAGCACGTCTGGGAACGCCCGGAGAACCTGCCCACCCTGGACGAACTGGCCCACCCCCAGACCTGGGTGGCCCGTATGGAGGGAGTCGATGTCCACCCGAGTCGGTGAGACCATCGCCGTTAGCATCCGCGAGATTCAGGCCCAGAGTTACGACCTCTACGGCGCCCCTTGCTTTGGCTCCTTCATCCGCCTAGCCAGCACCGCGCCCGGTGTGGAGATCTACGCCGTGGTGCAGGATATTCGCACCGAACCGGTGGACCCCTCGCGTCCGGTAGTGGCCCGCGGGGCCGAACTGAGTCGCGAAGAGGCCATCTATGAGGAAAACCCCCACTTTCAACGGGTCATGCGCACGCGCTTTACGGCGGTGGTGGTCGGATATACCCTGCACGGCCGCATCTTTCACCTCCTCCCGCCCCAGCCGCCACGCATCCACGGCTTTGTCTATTCCTGTGAGCCTGAGGAGGTGGCCGCCTTTACCCAAAGTTTCGGCTTCCTGCGCCTCCTTATGGCCGCCCAGGCCGGCAATGACCTCATCACGGCCTGTCTGCACACGGCCGCATCCGCCCGCGCTGGCCAGCCTGATTACCTGGTGGACGCCGGGAAAGAACTCGTCTCCCTCCTGGCCGAGGATCCGGAGCGCCTGAGCATCCTCCTTCCACTTCTCCGCGTCCCCGATGCCCAACCACGCAATACGTAATACGCAATACGCAATACGCAATACGTAATACGCATACATGCCATGTCTCCCAACAGACGACTTGCCAAGTCCACGCTTCTGCTCCTCCTGCTCCTCTCCGGCTGCCTGCTTCCCCCTTCCCCTACGCCGACCCTCTCCCCCTCCCCTTCTCCCACTGCCATCCCCACCCTGAGCCCAACGCCTACTTCCTCCCCGACCCCCACTCCTACTCTTCCTCCGCCCCCTCCATTGGGACTCCGGCGACTCTGGCGCACAGCCACCGAGGACACCGTTTGGGCCATGGGGACAACCGACCTCCAGGGGGACGGCCGGCCGGAGGTCTGGGCCGCCTCCTACGACCACCGCTTCTACCTGCTCCGAGCCACCGGGGAAATCTCCTGGACCTTTTCCACTGCCGCCCCCCTCTACACCGCCTTGCCGGCCGACCTGGACGGCGACGGCAGGGACGAATTCCTCCTCGGCGGGGACGATAACACCCTCTACGCCCTGAACGGCGACGGAAGCAAGCGTTGGTCCGCTTCCCTGGGCGGCCGAATCACCCACCTGGCCGTGGGCGAACTGGACGGCGATGGCCAACCCGAAGTGCTGGCCGCCACCTGGGACGGCCTCCTCCACATCCTCGACGCCGCCGGAGAACCGGAGGGACGCCTCCTCCCGGGCGGAATGCCTGCCGGAATCGCCTTAGCCGACCTGGACACCGACGGGATGCAAGAAATCGTCTTCGGGAGCGAGGCCGGACAACTTACGGCACTGGAGGCTTCTGGCCAGGGTAGAGGCGAAATTCCCTCGCCCCTTTGGCAGCACGGCCTGGAGGGAGCGCTGCGCGGCCTCCAGGTCTCTGACTTCGACGGCGACGGCCTGCCCGAACTCCTGGTAGGAAGCCAGAAGGGACTGGTGGTGCTGGTCGGGACGGATGGGGCACTCCGCTGGGCCAGACGTTTGGACGATACCCTCATGACCCTGCTTGGCATTCCGGACCAAGGCTGGGTGCTGGTCGGGCTGCGCGGAGGGGTGGTTGCTCTGAACGCCCGCGACGGCCGGCCGCTATGGAGTGCCCCTACCGAACGCGGCATCTGGGCGCTGGCAGTGGCCGAGGAGGAGGGGGAACCGGTTGTCCTCGCCGGAAGCGATGGCGGGGAAATCCTCCTCTTAAGCGCCCTGGGCCAGGTGCGCGGGAGGATGATCCTCCCCTCGCGGGTGCACGGCTTGGCCGCGCTCGACTTGGACGGCGACGGCCGGCCGGAGGTGATGGCCCGCTCGGGGGATTACCTCTACGCCCTGGCCCTCGATGCCACCGGCGAGGAAGGCGAACCCGCTCCCCGGAAGGCGACGATGCCTTTCTGGCCTACCCCTTCACCCTTCCCGCCCCCGGCCGAGGGACGCATTACCTTGGTAGCCGCAGGCGATATCATGCTCTCCCGCAGCGTTGAAGAGCGAATGCGGGCTTACGGGACGATTTTCCCCTTCCAGGTGTTCGCCCCCCTCCTGCAGGAAGCCGACATCGCTGTAGGAAACCTGGAATGCACCCTTGCCCAGGGCGGAGAGCCGGCCGAGAAGACCTACATTTTCCGCGCCCACCCCGACATGGCCGCCGGCCCAGCCCAGGCCGGCTTCGACCTCCTCTCCCTGGCCAATAACCACACCTTGGATTACGGCACCGAGGGGCTGAACGAGACCGTTGCCACATTGGAGGCCCACGGTATCCGCTCGGTCGGGGCCGGCCCCCAGGCCGACGCGCCCGTCATCCTAGAGGTGCGCGGCCTCCGGATAGCCTTCCTGGCCCGTAGCGTGATCGGCTCGCCCCAGGAAGGCATCGCCTGGGGCGGGGATGAGGAGGCCCTCCGACGGGATGTCCGCCGCGCCGGAGGAGAGGCCGATGTGGTGGTGCTCCTCCTCCATGCCGGCCGAGAGTATGCCGCCGAGGTCACGCCGGAGCAGCGCCGGCTGGCTCATGCTGCGGTGGAGGCCGGCGCCGACCTGGTCATCGGCCACCATACCCACACCACCCTGGAGACGGAACACTACCTGGACGGCCTGATCGCCTACGGCCTGGGCAACTTTGTCTTCGACATCGACATCGTGGACGCGGCCCGCGATGGCGCCCTCCTGTGGGTCGTCCTGGGCCGGGAGGGCGTCGTCCGGGCCGATTGGATCCCCACCCGCATCGTGGACGACGTCCAGCCCCGGCCGCTGGTCGCGCCGGGCGGCCGGGTGGCGGTAACGCCGCTTCTTGTCCTGCCCACCGAACCACTCCCTCCGCCTCCTTCCCCCCGGCCGGCCTACGTCCTTTCGGCCACGGTGGAAACCGGCGGGACCGTCCAGGTACAGGAGGAGGTGCGCTTTCCTAACACGACCGGCGACGCGCTGGGAGAACTGGTCTTTTTCGTCTTTCCGAATACCTACACCGAGACCTTTTTCCTGAAAGAGGTACAGATTACGCAGAAAGGGGTAACCTTCTTCCCCTCCTATGCCCTGGCCGGCCCGGTGCTCCGGATTTTCCTGCCCCAACGCCTGGTCCCGGGCGAGGTGGTGACGACAACCCTGGCCTACTCCCTTTCCCTGCCGACGACGGATGCCCACACCTGGCCGCCCCAGGCCCTCCTGGGGAAGAGCGAGGATGAGCGGGTGATGCAGTTCGGGCACTGGTATCCCCAGTTGGTGCCCTACCGCACGGGCTACGGCTGGCAGAGTTGGGAGTACCACCCGGTTGGCGACCCCTTTGCAAGCGACCTGGCCGACTACGAGGTGCAGGTGGCGGCGCCGGCCGGATATGCCGTCTGGGGCTCCGGCCAGCGGGAAGAGGCGGGGGGACGCTTTCGCCTGGAGGCCGGCCGCGATTTTGCCCTGCTTCTGGCCCGGGACTATGCCGAGGTCCGGGGCGAGGTGGACGGTGTGACCATCATCTCGGCCTATCGGCAGGAGCATGAGGCGGCCGGCCAGGCCGTGCTGGGAATCGCCCAGCGCGGCCTCAGCCTCTTCCAAAGGCGTTACGGCCCCTATCCCTACCCCACCTTCACCGTGGTCGAGGGAGAGATGGATGCCGGCATGGAATATAGCACCCTGGTCGCGGTAGGCAGGCGCTTTTACAGCGACTATGCGGGCAGCCCCGAGGCCGTGCTGCCAGCCCTGACCGTCCACGAACTGGCCCACCAGTGGTGGTACGGCGTGGTGGGAAACGACCAGATGGATGAGCCCTGGCTGGACGAAGCCCTGGCCCGCTATAGCGAACTCCTCTTCTACGAGGCGGTCTACCCGGAGGCGGTGGACTGGTGGTGGGAGACACGGGTAGACATACGCAACCCCTCCGGGCCGCTGGACCGGACGATCTACGATTTCACCGATCCCCACGCCTACGTGGACAACCTCTACGGCCAGGGGGCCCGTTTCCTGCGCGACCTCCGAAAGCGGCTGGGGGAAGAGGGCTTCTTGGCCTTCCTGCAGCGCTACTATCGCGAGAACGCCTGGCGACGGGCCACGCGGCGCACCTTTTTCCGCTTGCTGGACGACCTGGGCGTGGATACGACCGACCTGGTGCGGCTCTACTTTCAGCGGTAGGGCCTATCCCTCGAAGAAGGGAAGTTCCCGTTCGTCGTAGAACCAGGCCCCCTGAGTCTGAAGATATTCCAGGGCCCGGTGGACAAAGTCGTAATGCTTCTGCTCCTGGGCGGCCAGGAAGTCGTAAAGGGCACGGCCGGCCGGATCGACCGTCTCTTCGGCCTGACGGCGGTACATCTGGTAGCCCCGATGCTCAAAGTCGAGGGCGAGTTGCAGTGCCTGAAGGTCGTCTCCTTCGGCCGGGAGGAGTGCAGCCAGGGCCTCGTCCTCCTGGGGGAAGAGGACAGCGACCTCCCGCCCTGGTTCCAATTCGCGAGCCCGCTCCATCTCCAGCCAGCGCCCTTCGTCCACCAGCGCCCCGTACTGCACCTGGAGCAGGCGCAGGTGCATTTCTTCGTCCCGCATCAGGCTGCGAAAGACCTCCTGACCCCTGGGGTCGCCCGTGCGAGCGGCTGCCTTACGATAAAAAGCCAGCCCCTGGAGTTCGGTTTGGATGCCCTGATGAAGGGCTTGCAAAACGGGATCGTTTCTGGACATTTCGGCCTCCTAAAGATATTCTTGAATAAGCGCCTGTACCTCTCTCCACGACGCCGGCCGCTACCCCTAAGATGGCGGTGTTAACCATGACCGGGTTTCTTCCGACCTCCACGGCGAGGCGTTCCAAAGGGGCCGGGAATGGCTGTAACCCCTGACTTTCGAGAGGAACAATGTCTACCCCCAGCGCCTCGTCGTAAACGATACCGCCGCCGGGGACAACCTCACCCGCATGTCGGCGGATCGTCTCCTCGTCCATCGCCAGCAGGAGGTGAACCGGTCGGCGGGGGGTCAAGATACTCTGCTCGGAGATACGTATCTGGAAGAAGTTATGCCCACCCCGGATGCGCGACATATAGTCGGGCACACCGATAGCGTACAGGCCGCAGCGGGCCAGGACGCGGGTGAAGCCCTCGCCGTTCGATTCCACCCCCTGGCCGGCCGCTCCTCTGAGGAGAAAGGTCATCTCATTTATCGGCATGGCTGACCTCCTTCGTCGGGACAGCGAATTCGGGCGTAAACGGGTGCCGTACCTATCGAATCGTTGGATTGCCGCCGGCCGGAAGGCCGGACGTTTTACGCTGGGCGGTAGGAATCGGTATAAGCAAACTCCTCTAGGGGAAGCCGCTCCGGCCGCTCCTTCTCCCAGGCCACCTGCTTTTCGGAAAGGACCGGGCTGATCTCGGCCGAGTGTTTGCCGACGATCACCAGGGTGATAACCGTCATCTCCTCGGGAATGCCGAGGATTTCCTTTACCCGGCCTTCGTCATAGCCGGCAATCGGATGGGCTACAAGCCCCAGTTCCGTGGCCCGGAGGATAAGGAAGGCCGTCGCCATCCCGGTGTCGAACAGGTAATAGTCCCGGCCCTTGATCTGGCAGTCGAGTTCCTTCTTGCTAAAGACGGCAACGATGAGCGAGGCGGCCCGGGCCCACTCATTTCCCCGGCTCAAGGCCGTATGCAATTCTTTCAGCCGCCCCGGGTCATAGACGAAGACGAACCTCCAGGGCTGGTTGTTGAAACAGGAAGGGGCCAGCCGGGTACATTCCGCCAGGTCCCGGACCAGGTCAGGGGAAACCTCCGCCGGGTCCAAAGAGCGGTAGGCCCGGCGTCGATCTATAGCCTGCTGGACATCCATCGGTTCCTCCAAAACAACGTAGCGGTTCTGGACACACGGAACTGCGTTCAGTATAACCGAAACCGCCGGGGCGAAGGCCTGTGTAGGACTGACGTCCGCTCATAATGCAGTAGGCTAGGGAATCCAGGCGTTGCGGATAAAGAGGGCGCTGTGGAACAACAGGAGTGGAAGAGACAGGCCCAACCAGGCTGGCCGGGCCAGGGGCCAACGTGCCAGGACGCGGCCCAGGAGAAGGTAGATGGGGAAAATGACCATAAGGTGCCGGGGAAAGGACTCGATCGGGCAGATGCCGGGCGGAAGGACCACCTTGCTCCAGGAGGCTCCTACGATCAGCAGGGTGTAGAGGGACGGCCCCGGCCGGCGACGGTCTAAGGAAAGCAGCGCCAGCAAGGTCAACACACTTGCTCCCAGCAAGTTGATCCAGAAGGGGCCATCCAGTCCTTGGGAGATCTGCCGAACGATGATTTCCAGCGTCGTCCACGGCATAACAAAGGCCGAGTGCCAGAAGCGTCTCTCTATCTCGGCTATCCACCGGAAGGGGTCCCAGGTTGTAACGATTCCTTGGGAAGAGAGATAGAAAGCATAGACATAAGGGGACAGGGGAATCAGCCCCAGCCACAGTCCTGAAAGCCAGGCGCGCCGGCGACGTTCTCTAAGGGCCCAGAGGAACCACTCCAGCGCAAGTGCCGGCAGGAGAAACAGCCCGGGTATCCGCAGGGCAGCGGCCAGGAAGCCGCTTATCCCGGCCAGGGACCAGTTCCGCCGCCGGGCTGCCCAGAAGGCCAGCACGGTGAACAAAAGGAAAGGGGCCTCACTGTAGGGAATGGCCAGGATAAAGGCCAGGGGAAAAGTCAACAGAGTCCCTATCGTCCATTGCCCCACGCGGGGCGAGTCTTCACCGGCATAGCGGTACAGGACGACGACCAGGCCTAGGTGAGCGACTAGGTTGACCAGCATGGCCGCGGCCGGCGGATACCCCACTACTTGCGTGGCGGCCCAAATGCTCAGTGGGTGCAGAGGGTAGAAAATACTTCCCTCAGGATGCCGGGCCAGTCCCTCGGTGGCAATGGCCAGGTAGTGGTGAACATCATAGTGCAACCAGGGAATCCAGAGAACCTTTTCCCACCATATTCCCCACGAATCCATCGGTGGCCAGCCCGCCTGGGTCTTTTTCCCATAGTCGTCCACCGAGCCAACCATGACGGCCAAAGCAGCGGCCCAGAGGAGCAGTCCCAACCGGGCCAAGAAAAACGGCCACCAGACGGCGCGCAACGCCTCCCACCATGGCCACCAGACCTCGCGGAGAGAGAGCGATTGCCGTTTCTTCAGCATGTCAACTTCCTCCTGTATTTCACCGGCCCGCCCCGATATGTCCGACCGGTGAGTATAACAGAGGTCATGGAAGAGTTCAAATCCGGCTCAAGGTGTGCTATAATAGACCCGGCCGACGAAGGGGTGTGTAGCGGCGCTACACCCCCAGTGGCCTCCACCGAGGAAACCGATGGCCGAGGAACGAATCGTCTCCGGGAAAGTGCGTGAAGAAGAGCGCCAGGCCGAGCAGACGCTGCGCCCGCAGCGTCTGAACGAAATCTACGGCCAGGAAAAGGTGGTCCGTAACCTCCAGGTGGCGCTGGAGGCGGCCAAGGCCCGCGGTGAGGCCCTGGACCATACCCTTTTCTACGGCCCGCCTGGGCTGGGCAAGACCACCCTAGCCCACGTCATCGCCAACGAGATGGGCGTGGGCATCCGGGTCACCGCCGGCCCGGTCATCGAACGCACCGGGGACCTGGCCGCCATCCTCACCAATTTGAAGCCGGGCGACATCCTCTTCATTGACGAAGTCCACCGCCTCAACCGGGCGGTGGAAGAGGTGCTCTACCCAGCGATGGAGGACTTTTGCCTAGACCTGGTGGTGGGCAAAGGGCCCGGCGCCCGCAGCATCCGCCTGCGCCTGCCTCGCTTCACCCTGATCGGTGCTACTACCCGCCTGGCCCTCCTCACCTCCCCCCTGCGCGACCGCTTCGGCCTGGTCTATCGCCTGGATTTCTACAGCCTGGAAGCCATGTTCCGCATCGTCGAACGCTCGGCCCGTATCCTGGGCATCGCCATCACCGAGGATGGGATGCAGGAGGTCGCCCGCCGCTCGCGGGGCACCCCCCGTGTGGCCAACCGCCTGCTCAAGCGGGTGCGCGACTACGCCCAGGTGGTGGGGGAAAACGAGGTCACCGCCGACGTGGCCCGGGCCGCCCTGGCCATGCTGGAGGTAGACGAACTGGGATTGGACGAAACCGACCGGCGGGTGCTGCGCACCATCATCGAAAAGTTCGATGGCGGGCCGGTGGGCCTGACAACCCTTGCCGCCGCCACCGCCGAGGAGGTGGACACCGTCGCCGATGTCTACGAACCCTACCTCATGCAACTGGGCTTTCTCCAGCGCACCCCCCGCGGCCGAGTGGCGACGCGCCTGGCCTACGAACACCTGAGGTTGCCCTATCCCCAGGAGCGGATCGAAGTTCGGCAGAAGACCTTATGGTAAGGGAAAAGATGCGCGCCGAGGCCAAACTGTGGATGGACGACGCCCGCTACGACCTGGATACGGCCCGGGACATGCTAGAACATGGGCGCTGGAATTACGCCGTATTCCTAGCCCGCCAGGCGGTGGAAAAGATGCTGAAGGCGGGTTTTCTCCTCTTGCTCCGACAGCCGGTGCCCTGGGAATACAACCTCCTGGAACTGGCTCGTACCTGTTTCGGGGAGGAGGTGCCCGAGACCATCCGGCGGGCCCTGACCCTGCTGAATCCCCACTATACGGTGGCACGCTATGTGGATGCCGCTCTGGGCCGGCCGGCCAACCTCTATGACCGCTCCTTCGCCGAAACGGCCGTCCAGGAGGCCGATGGGGTGCTCTCATGGCTCACCTCTCGCTTCTTGAACTGATCGCTGAGGTGCAGGCCTTCCTCCGCCGGATCGGTGCGACGGAGGCCATCCTCTTCGGCTCCCGGGCCCGCGGGGAGGAACTGCGGAACAGCGACGTGGACCTGATCGTCATTTCCCCTACCTTTGCCGGCCGGCCGTTCCCCAAACGGCTACGCCTGCTTCATGAGCAATGGATCCTGCCACTCTTCCTGGAGGGCCTGCCCTATACCCCGGAGGAAATCGAAGAACTGCGCCACAGCCGGGGAATCGTGGCCCGGGCCCTGGAGGAGGGTATCCGCATCTATGCCTGAAGAAACTCGGCGAAGGAATAGCGCCGCCGGCCAGCCCCCATCCCCCCAGGAGGCAGGACATGGGCGCATCCTCCTTCACGTCTGCTGCGGCCCCTGCGGCACTTACCCGGCCCTGCGCCTGCGCGAGGAGGGGTTCGAGGTCGTGGCTTTCTGGTACAACCCGAACATCCACCCCTTCTCCGAGCACGAACGCCGACGGGAGGCCCTCTGGCGCTTTGCCCGTGCTGTGGACCTGCCGGTCATCGAGTTCCCCGACTATGAGATGGTGGCTTTCCTTCGCGCCGTCTGCGGGCAGGAGGCCTTCCGGACGCGCTGTGCCGTCTGCTACCGGATGCGCCTGGAGCGTACCGCCCAGGTTGCCCGGACCGAGGGCTTTGCCGCCTTCACCACCACCCTCCTTATCAGCCCTCACCAGGAGGAGGAACTGATTCGCCGTATCGGAGAGGAAGCGGGGAAAAAGGCCGGCCTCCCCTTTCACTACGAGCGTTTCCGTCGGGGATGGGGCGAGCGCGGCCGGCTGGCCAAAGCCTACGACCTCTACCGCCAGGACTATTGCGGCTGCGTCTACAGCGAATGGGAAAGAAGAACCGGCCGAACGCTGGGCCAGGAGGAAGTGCCGTGACCACCCCAGTTCACCACCTCCTGGAACGGCTACAGGCACTCCTCGAAGGGAGCGGAGTCGAGGCCTATTACGTCGGCGGGTGCATACGCGACCTCCTCCTGGGCCGGCCGCTCCATGACCTGGACCTGGTGGTGGCCGGCGATGCCCTCGCTTTGGCCCGGGCTGCGGCCCGCATCCTCCAGGGCGCCTTTGTCCTCCTGGACGAAGAGAACGGCATCGCCCGCGTCGTCCTGCGGGGGGCAGGGGGAATGCTGGGAAGCACGGTGGATTTTGCCCGGATGCGGGGAGAACTGGCCGAGGACCTGGCCCAGCGCGACCTGACCATCAACGCCATGGCCATGTTCCCGGCCGACTTTCGTCGCTATGCTCTGGGAGAGGCAGAGGAGGCGGTGGTGATCGACCCCTGGGGCGGCCGGCACGACCTGGAAAAAGGCCTCCTGCGGGCCCTTTCCCGGCAGGCACTCTACGACGATCCGCTGCGGGCGATGCGGGTGGTGCGGCTGGCCGGGGAACTGGACTTTGCCATCGAGCCGCAGACGGCCGGATGGGTGCGGGAGGTGGCCGGCCATCTCCCTTTGGTTTCCCGGGAGCGCATCCGCGACGAACTCTTTCGCCTGCTGGCCTGCCCGCATGCTGCGCCCTATCTTCCTCTGCTGGATGTGCTGGGACTTTTTCCCCAAGTCCTGCCGGAGGTAGAAGGGCCGAACACGTTCGACCTCTGCTGGGAATGGGTCTGCGCCCTGGAGTGGCTGGCCGGCCTTCTGGCGGGCCGGCCCAGGTCTGAACGAGAGGGCCCTTTTTGGAACCCCCGGGCACTCCAACGCCACCCTGGAATCTCCTTCGCCACACCCCATGCCACGTCGCTCCGGCGGTACCTGGAGGGACACCTTTCTGGGGATCGTTCCCGTCTCTCCCTGCTCAAACTGGCCGCCCTCTTGTATCGGGGCCATGGGACAGAGGAAGGGGAAAAGGCCCGCCGGGCCGGCCGGCGGCTGCGCCTGAGCGTCCGGGAGATGCTGGCCCTGGAAACCGCGGTTTCACTTCTGGGCAGCCTCTTCCTCACCGCCGCCGGGGAACCCTCGCGCCGTGAGGTCTATCGCTTTTACCGCGATGGCGGCGACATCGCTACCGGGGTGCTTCTCCTGGCCTTGGCGCGGGAACTGGCCGGGCCCGACTTCCAGCCGGCCCGCTGGGAGGAAAGGGTGCACCGGGTGCAACACATCCTGACCCTGCGCTTTGAGCGGGCCTCCGAGGTGATCGAACCGCCCCGTCTGCTGAACGGAGAGGAGTTGATGGCCACGCTGGGACTGCCGCCGGGACCGTTGGTCGGCACATTGCTGGAGGAAATCCGCGAGGCCCAGGCCGCCGGCGAGGTGCATACTCGGGAAGAAGCCCTGGCCCGGGCACGAGAAGCGCTCCGATCATACCTCGGCTGAAGCCGCTACCGCAAACGACCTCAGAGCCGGATCACCGTGCCACAATATTCGCAGGCAATGCTGGTCATCCCGCGCACAATTTCGGTCGTCAGGGAGGCCCCACAAGTCGGGCAGTGGGAAGGGACCTGGGAAGGAGCGGCCTGCACGGTCGGCGCGGCTTCCGCCCCCACCCGCTCCCCGGCGATGTCCCCGCTGTGCACCCGCCCGATGAGCGCCGCCCACGCTTCCGAATCGGCCTCCAGGCGAAAGAGGGCCCGGGAGACGCCGGCCTGGGTCAGGTGCAGTTCCAGCAGCTCCTTCTTGAACATAAGTACCCCGTGCTCACCGGGCCGGACCTCGGCCACCGCGCCGATGGGTGCTTCCAGCAACAACTTCTGCACCCGCTGTTTCTCGGTGGGGATGAAGAGGAATTTGGCCGTGACCACGTCCTCTTTTTGCTCAAAGAGCAGGCGCTGGTCGGTCAGGAAAAGGATGCCTCGGGGACCTTCCTTTTCCTCGCGGGTGAGGTACTGGGCGGAGACCGCCTCGACGACGTTTTCCTCCGGCCGCAGGCGAAAGGAAGCCCCGGCGACCTGTTGCAGGAGCCAGTGAAGGGCCTGAAGTTGCCGTTTCGTCTGTTGAACATTGTTCTGGAGGGTGCGGAAGGAGCCCTCAAGGGTACCGACGACATCGTTCACCTGCCCTTCGAGAAAGCCCGTCTCCCGTTCCAGGATCTCCAGGTCGGCCGGCCGGAAATCTCTGCCCAGGGCCAGAAGGCGTCTCTGGACCTCTTCAACCCGTCCCAGGAACATTCGCCCCTGCTGGGCGGCTTCTGTATCGAGGCGCTGCCGCAGGCCTTCCCATTGCCGCTGCAACACCTCCACCTTCTTCTCCAAATAAGCCTTGTAAACGTAGCCACCCTGACGGACTTCCAGCAGGTCAGCCGGGAGGCTGCGTAACGCAGCATCCAGCGTCCCCAGCCGCGCTCGCAAGTCGCCCAGCGTGGCCCGGCTGCGGAGGGAGGTCAGACGCCTCCCCAAAGCCTCCGCCCGCTGGGATAGTTCGGCCCGGTCTGGCCGCGGGGAAGGCACAGACGGGCCGGCCTCCCGGCCCAGCCGTTCGCCTACCCCTTCGACATCGCCTTTGGCTCTACCTTTGAAGCCCTTGGATTCCTCGAACACGGTTTCCTGGTTTACCAAACCTGCCTAAATTGCAAGTCTGGCTGGCTGCCTTTCTTCAGCCACTTTTGACGCTTCAACGAGGATCGCCCCGCAGGGTCTTACATCCTCTCCACGCCCGTTTCGAGTCTCCGCGAACCCACTTCGGC
>JASFBA010000018.1:0-8610 GCA_036172265.1 Chloroflexia bacterium | reverse complement strand
CTCTGGCGGGTCTCGGATGGGGCCCTCCTGCGGACGCTGGAGGTGCACACCGGGGATGTAGAGAGCGTGGCCTTCAGCCCGGACGGGGGGATGGTGGCCTCGGGGTCGGAGGATGGGACGGTTCGGCTGTGGGGGGTGAGGTAGGGCTCGGGGGCAGGGGAGACGGGGGGACAAGGGGACAGGAGGGCGAGGCTCCGGCCGAGCCGGATGTTGTATGGAATACGTAGCACGTGACATAAACCACATAGTACCGGGTAGGAAACGGCAATGGATAGACAGTAAGGAGGACCGTATGGGCAACGTTCGTGTCGCCATCATCGGCGTCGGCAACTGTGCGTCATCCTTTGTCCAGGGGGTGTATTTCTACCGCAACGCCTCGCCGGAGGAGTTTGTCCCCGGACTGATGCACGTCGTCCTGGGCGGCTACCACGTCGGCGACATCGAGTTCTCGGCCGCCTTCGACATCGACGCCAACAAGGTGGGCAAGGACCTGGCGGAGGCCATCTTCACCGCGCCGAACAACACCCGTCGCTTCGCCGACGTCCCCCGTCTGGGCGTTCGTGTGCATCGAGGGATGACCCACGACGGCCTGGGCAAGTACCTTTCCCAGGTCATTCGCAAAGCCCCCGGCTCCACGGACGACATCGTCCGTATCCTCCGGGAGACCGGCACCCACGTCGTAGTCAACTTCCTGCCGGTCGGCTCGGAAATGGCCACCAAATGGTATGTGGAGCAGGTGCTGGAGGCGGGCTGCGGTTTTGTCAACTGCATCCCGGTCTTTATCGCCTCCCAACCCTATTGGCAGCGCCGCTTCGAGGAACGGGGACTGCCGGTGATCGGCGATGACATCAAGTCCCAGGTTGGCGCCACCATTGTGCACCGGGCCCTTACCCACCTTTTCCGCCAGCGGGGCATCCGCCTGGAGCGTACCTACCAACTGAACTTTGGCGGGAACACCGATTTTTTGAACATGCTGGAACGGGAACGGCTGGAATCGAAGAAAATCTCCAAGACCGGAGCGGTCACCGCCGAACTGGACTACCGCTTGCCGGAAGGCAACGTCCACATCGGCCCCAGCGACTATGTGCCGTGGCTGGAGGATCGCAAGTTCTGCTACATCCGCATGGAGGGCACGGCCTTTGGCGGTTCGCCCATCACCCTGGAGTGCAAACTGGAGGTCTGGGACAGCCCCAACTCGGCCGGCGTGGTCATTGACGCGGTGCGCTGCTGCAAACTGGCCCTGGATCGCGGCCTCAAGGGGGCCATCGAAGCGCCCTCGGCCTACTTGATGAAGACGCCCCCACGTCAGATTCCGGATGAAGAGGCCTACCGGCTGACGGAAGCCTTTATTGCCGGTTGATCGTTCGCCCCTTTGGAGGAAACGATGGAAGTTACCCCTCGGCTGGAACTGGCCGTCCTGCGTCCGGATAGCATCGAAGAGGAGATGCGCCGGATGGCGATGGCGGCCAAGGACTTTTGTCTGGCCGCTCTGACGGTGCCTCCGGTGTGGGCCCGTTTCGCCGGCCTGGCCCTGGCCCAATCTCCGGTGCGGATGGGCGTTGTGGTGGGCTACCCGCTGGGGACACACACCCCCTCGGTCAAAGGGCTGGAGGCGCGGCTGGCCCTGGAGGAAGGGGCCGCCGAGGTCACGCTGGTGCCCAACTTCTCCGCCTACAAAAGCGGCAATCGCGAGACTTTTCGGCAGGATATCGCCTATGTGCTCAAGCAATGCCGACTGGCGAACCCCGAGGCCCAGGTCAAAGTGCTTATCTATGTGGACCTCCTGAGCCTGGCCGAGCAGCGAGAGGTGGTGCACCTGGTGCAGGGGGGCGGGGGAAATTTTCTGCTGGCCGGCACCTTTGTCCCCCAGCCGATCACGCCGAGTATGTTCCGCCGGCTAGTCGAGTTCGCCGGGGCGGAAGGGCGAGTTTCGACCCCGCCTCTCCTTGGGGTTATGGGGGAAATCCGCACCCTGAAGGAAGCGGAGGCGCTTCTGGCACTGGGGGCAGGCCGGTTGGCCACGCCCTGGGCGCTGGAGATCGCCCGGGAAGCCGGTATCCTTCGTTAATCGCGGATGGGGAAACGAATTCCGGAGGTCGGAATGCGCCCGTCATGGGATGAATACTTTATGCGCATCACCCAGGAGGTGGCCCAGCGGAGCACCTGCCTGCGCCGGCAGGTTGGAGCCATCCTGGTGAAAGATAAACACATCCTCGCCACCGGCTACAACGGTGCCCCCACCGGCCTGCCCCATTGCGAGGAGGTGGGCTGCCTTCGGGAACGGCGGGGCATCCCCTCCGGAGAACGGGCCGAACTCTGCCGAGGACTGCACGCCGAACAGAACGCCATCATCCAGGCCGCCGTCCACGGGGTGCAGATTCGCGGTTCCACCCTCTACAGCACCACCCAGCCCTGTATCCTCTGCGCCAAGATGCTCATCAACGCCGGCGTGGTGCGCATTGTCTATCAGGGCCCGTATCCTGACGAACTGGCCCGCCAGATGATGGACGAGGCCGGGTTGGAGCTCATCCGCTGGGAACAGGGTACAGGAGAGCAACCGTGAACGCTCAGGTCGTTCTGATTACCGGGGCCTCGTCGGGCATCGGGCAGGCCTGTGCCCGGCATCTGGCCCGGCAGGGATATCGCGTCTTCGGGACCAGCCGCCGGCCGGGGGCATCCCCTCCCGACTTTACGATGATCCCGATGGACGTAACGGACGACGAGTCCGTCCGCCGGGGAGTAGAGGAGGTGATAAGACAGGCCGGCCGGCTGGACGTGCTGGTGAACAATGCCGGCTTCGGCATCGCCGGCGCCGTCGAGGACACCTCGCCGGAGGAAGCCCTTGCCCAACTGGAGACCAATTTCCTGGGCGTCCTCCGCCTCTGCCGGGCCGTATTGCCGATGATGCGCGCTCAGGGTTCGGGGACAATCGTCAACATCGGCTCCCTGGCCGGCCTGATTGCCCTCCCCTTCCAGGGCATCTACAGCGCCTCCAAATTCGCCCTGGAGGGCTTGAGCGAAGCCCTACGGATGGAAGTCCGGCCCTTTGGCATCCGTGTGGTGCTCATTGAACCGGGCGACACCCGGACGAACTTTACCTTCAGCCGCCGCCGGACACAGGCCTCTGCCGGTTCGCCCTATGCCGAAAGGATGGAGCGGGCTCTGGCCGTGGCCGAACATGATGAGCAACACGGCGTCCCCCCGGAGGCCGTGGCCCGCACCCTGGGACGTGTCCTACGCCTTCGCCACCCTCGTCTGCGCTATCGTGCAGGAAGCCCCTTCCAGAAGTTCGCCGCTTCGGCCAAGAGGTTCCTGCCGGAGATCCTCTTTGAGTGGGCGATGAGGAAGTATTACCGTATCGCCTAGAGGAAGAACGCACCCTCCGGGGAAGTGAAGGCAAACTCGCTCGCAAGGCCAGGAGATCATCCCAGGAGAAGAGAAAAGCACACCCTCCAGGTAGGCGAAGGCAAACTCGCCTACCCGGAGAACGGCACGACAATTCGCACCTGCTTCATGTTCCTCCGGGCGGGCGAAGGCAAACTCGCCTACCTGAAATCCCCTACACAAAGTTCCCGAATTATATCCCGAGCGATCTTGATCCCCAGCGCCAGGTTCTCGAAAGAGATGCGTTCGTCTATGCCGTGGAGGCGGCTGATGTCCTCCGGTTCCAGGACCACCGGGCCGAAGCCATAGGTAGGGTAGCCGCGCTGGCGGAAGTAGCGCCCGTCGGTCGCGCCGGTCATAAGCAGGGGAGAAACGGTGCTTCCGGGCACGTGGCGCTTGATCGCCCGCTCTGCAGCCTGGTAGAAAGCGCTGTCCAAGGGGGACACGCCGGAGGGAGGGGAACTTTCCATGACCTCGACCCGAATCCGCTCATCGGCGATGCGCTTCTGAAGCCAGCGGTGAAACTCGGCGGCGTCGGTATCCGGGAGCAGCCGGCAGTCGATCTCCGCCTCGGCCCGCTCCGGGATAACGTTGACCTTGTAGCCAGCCCGCAGCACCGTCAGGCTGACGGTATCGCGTAGCACGGCGTTGAGCCACTTATCAGCCGAAAGCCGCCGGCCGGCCAGCCGCAGGAAGAGGGGATAAGCCAGGAAGCGGGTCAGGGAACGCGGAAATCTTTGCCCACGCCCTAGGGCGCGGAACATCTCCGCCGTGACCCCGTTCAGGCGCATCGGGCGGGGGGAGGAAAGGATGCGCTCCAGGGCCCGCAGGAGCGTGACGCAGGCATTGTCCGCGTGCGGCATAGAACCGTGGCCGGGTGTTCCCGTGGCGATAAGCCGCAGGTGCTGAATCTGGCGCTCCACAACGGCGATGCCGAAGAAGGAGTTTTCCCCGAAAATCCCCCGGATGCCCCCTCCGCCCTCATCCCACACCCAGGCCGGGTCCAGTTCGGCCAGATGCCGCTCCACCAGCCAGCGCATGCCGTTCTTTCCCCCGGTCTCTTCATCGGGGACGGCCAGGAAGACCACCGGACGACGGAAGGTAACGCCCTCCTTCAGCAATTCCTGGAGCGCCAGCATAAAGATGATGCCCAGACTCTTGGTATCCAGCGTTCCCCGTCCCCAGACAAAGCCATCGGCCACCACGCCCTCGAAAGGCGGATGGGTCCATTGGGCAGGGTCGGCGGCGACCACGTCTATGTGGTGGTTGAGGAGGAGCGGTCGGAGCGGCTCGCTGCCGGGGATGCGGGCGATGAGCAGGCCACGGCCGGGTGCCGGCTCATACAGGGCCACATCCCGGCTGATTCCGCGCTGTACGATTTCGTCGCGTAACCACTCGGCGGCCGGAAGTTCGTTGCCCGGCGGGTTGGTGGTATCGAAACGGACGTAGCGGCTCAGAGTGGTTACCGCGTCCTGGCGGAGTGCTTCCCAATCGGGGGTATAGGGCATAGTTTCCTCGCTTTCTATCGGCTCAATCGCTGGCCATAATGAACAGAGGTTGTAACTGGAAACTGGTGTACTGAGGGCGCAGCCGATCGGTGTTATAGTAGCGTCCCACATCCACCACCTTCTTGGAACTGATGACCACCTCGATGGGCACGTTGTCGTAACGCCCGTCCTTCAGGACCACCAGCCGGCCGTGGATGCCCTTCAGGATGAGGTCCAGGGCCAGGTTGCCGTAGGCCATCGGGACGATGGAGTCGATGGCGTCCGGATCGCCTCCCCGCACCATATAGCCCAACCGCTGGGTAACGCACTCGACCGTCTGGCCGTTGTTGTACTTGGGCGAGAGTTCCTTGAGTTTAGCGGCCACCAGGTCGCCGATGCCCCCCAACTTAGCGTGTCCGTAGGCATCGCGGGTCATGTCCTGGAAGACCATTTCTCCGCCTTCGAACATGGCCCCCTCCGAGACCAGCACCACAGAGTAGTGGCTGGGGTTGCGACGGCGGTCTTCGGAGAGGAGTTCCGTCAGCCGCTCGATGTTGAACTTGTACTCAGGGATGACGCAGCGGTTGGCCGCGCCGGCCATCGTCGGGAGCATTGCGGTGAAACCGGCATAGCGCCCGAACACCTCCATCACCAGGAAGCGCTCGTGGGAGCCGGCGATGGTGCGCAGGGTGTTGCTCATCTGGATGGTACGGGTTACGCAAGTGCTGAAGCCGATGCAATAATCCGTCCCCGGAACGTCATTGTCCATCGTCTTGGGGATGGCCACGATTTTAACCCCCTCCCGGTAGAGCCGTACCGCGTAACTGAGGGTGTCGTCGCCGCCGATGGGGATGAGGTAGTCAATGCCCAGGAAGTCGAGATTTTTGAGCACTTCCGGCGTCAGGTCGTTCTTCTCCGCAGTATAGGCGTTCTGCAGGTGTTCCGGAACGTCCTTTTTAGGAACCCGGGCCGGGTTGGTACGTGAGGTATGGAGGAAAGTGCCGCCGGTGCGCCCCACCTTGTTGACAATTTCCTCGGTGAGAATCTGGTAGTTATTGCTGTTGTCGGCCTTCTCATCCCGAACGATCTCGATCGTGCCGGCCCAACCTCGACGAATGCCGATCACCCGAAAGCCTTCGCGAATGGCCCGAATGGTAATGGCCCGGATGGCCGGATTCAGCCCGGGAACATCGCCGCCTCCGGTCAGAATGCCGATCGTTCCCCGAATTCTGTTGACATTGGCCATGTGTCCACACCTCCATCCATCTTACCCAAAGGCCGAGTGGAAAACACCTTTATCCTACCACAATCTCGGAAAAAGTCAAAGCAACCATAAGTGGAACAACTCCTGCGGAGCAGCCGGCTTTGCCGAGATCGGTCTTCTGTGCTATACTGCGCCGGAAACGGGTATCCGGTTTTCCGACCCTGGCATACGAACCTGGAGGAAGCACGATGCCCCGAATGGACCTGGTCCTCTTACACGCCCCCAGCGTTTATGACTTTCGCCAGGAGGCGATCCTCTACGGTCCGGTGAGCGACCTTATCCCCTCCGGGCCGATCTTTGAGATGTATCCCATCGGCTTTACTACCATCGCCGAATATCTGGAACGGCACGGCTTCCGTGTGCGCATCGTGAACCTGGCCGCCCGGATGCTCCAGGACGCCCGTTTTGATGTGCCGGCCTTTCTCTCCCGCCTGCGCCCGGCCGCCTTCGGCATTGACCTGCACTGGCTTCCCCACGCCCACGGCAGCCTGGCCGTGGCCCGAATCCTCAAGACGCTGTACCCTGATACCCCGATCATCTTCGGCGGCCTCTCTTCCTCCTACTACCACCGCGAATTGCTCAATTACCCCTGGGTGGATTATGTCCTGCGGGGAGATTCGACCGAGGAGCCGTTACGGCAACTGATGGTGGCGCTGCGCGAGGGCGGCGACCTTTCCCGCATCCCCAACCTGACCTGGCGTGACGGCGGCATGGTGCGGTCCAACCCTCTGACCTGGGTGCCGGAAGCACTGGACGGAGTAGCGCTCGATTACCGGCAACTCCTGCGGACCGTGCCCCGCTATATGGACCTGCGCAGCGCCGTCCCTTTCGACCGCTGGATGGACTATCCCATCACCGCCGCCCTGAGCGTGCGCGGATGCACCCAGGAGTGTTTGACCTGCGGCGGTTCGGCTTCGGCCTATCGCCTTCTCTGTAATCGTCCCCGGCCGGCCTACCGTCCTCCGGAAGTGCTGGCCCGGGACCTGGTGGCGATTCGCCGCTTTAACCACGGCCCCATCTTCATCCTGGGAGACCTCCGTCAGGCCGGGGAAGAGTATGCCTATCGTTTCCTGGAAGCGGTCCGCGGCCGGCGGATCGGCGGAGAGGTCATCGTCGAACTCTTCTGGCCGGCCTCGGCCGATTACCTGAAGCGGGTGGGCGAAGCCTTCCCCGGTTTTGTCCTGGAGATCTCCTTGGAGTCGCACGACCCCCGGGTGCGCCGGGCCTTTGGCAAGCCTTACGGAAACGAGGAGGTGGAGGCCACCCTGGAGGCGGCACTTCAGGCCGGCTGCCGGCGGCTGGACGTCTTCTTTATGATCGGGCTTCCGGAGCAGGATACCGCCTCGGTGCTGGACACCATCGCCTACGGTGAGGAACTTCTGACGCGCTACGGCCGGGACGGCCGGCTGCACCCCTTCATCTCCCCCTTGGCGCCCTTTGTAGACCCCGGCAGCCGGGCCTTCGAGGAACCGGAGCGTCACGGCTACCGCTTCTTCTGTCGGACCCTGGAGGAGCACCGCCGGGCGCTCCTGGGTCCGACCTGGCTGCAGACGCTCAACTATGAGACTCGCTGGATGACTCGGGAAGAGATCGTCGCCGTAACGTATGAGGCCGGCCGGCGATTGAACCGACTGAAAGCGGAACACGGGGTGATTGCTCCGGAGGAAGCCCGCCGCATCGTCGAGCGGATCGACCGGGCCGAGGAGATGGTCGCCCGCGTGACCAACCTTTGGCGGGAGGGAGATCTCCAGGCCATCCGCGCCCTCAAGCCGGAGATCGACACCCTGAGCATTTCCACCCTGGGCGAAAAGAGCGAACTGGACCTTCCCCTGCGCCGGCGGTTGAACTGGCTGGGAGCGGCGTGGGCCTACCTGAGTGACCTCCGGGCCAGGTGGAGGGAGTAGATCCCCGCTCTGGAGGTCCTCCTTCCGCCCACGCCTGCGGGGAGGGCCAGGGGAGTCTCCCCGGCCGGCGGGCTGGGGCGCTCGGCAGGGGGCATCCCTGCAAGTCCCCTCCCCCCATGTGGGGGAGGGACAGGGTGGGGGGTCCCCGCTTGCGGGAAGGGCCAGGGTGGGGTCGGATAGGCCGGCCTCGCTTTCGGCCGGCGGGCCGGGGCGCTCGGCCCAAGGCGTGTCCCGAAGCGCCAGCGGCAGCGCCTTTCTGCGGGGGGCTTCGGGGGGCATGCCATACCCCCCGACGGGGGTGCAGGGGGCAGAGCCCCCGACAAAGGGGCCGGCCGGCGTTTCGGGACACGCCTTGGGCCGGGCGGCCCGGCCCGCCGGCCGAAAGCGAGGCCGGCCTATCCCCCCAGGGGGATTTGGCGGGACGGCCTCCGCCGAGCGGCCCGCCCCACCGGATGGGAGATGAGGACGGATGCCCACCGGGTTCGGCCGGGCCACGGGGACACTTTGCCCCCGGCGGTAGCGCCTTTCTGCGGGGGGCTTCGGGGGGCATGCCATGCCCCCCGACGGGGGT
>JASFBA010000017.1:0-88503 GCA_036172265.1 Chloroflexia bacterium | reverse complement strand
GTCGGCTTTGCCAAGTACACCGAACTCAAAGGCTGGACGATCCCGGCGGGTATCTTCTCCCAGACCAGGGCGTACGATCAGCAGGCCGATCACGCCACCCACGACGCCGAGGAGGACGATCCAGAAGGCGACGTAGTTAATGGGCTGGCTTTATCGGCAGCCTGCTGGTGCTGGTCTTCTGCTACCTGGGTGCCGTCCTCCCCATCTGGCGCTGGGCTCAACCCATCAACTACGTCTCCTTCTGGATCGTCCTCCTAGGCGTCATCGGCGGTGTGGTGGGCCTGTTCATCGGGGCCCCGAGCATGGGGGACTTTCCGGCCACCACGACCTTCACTACAGGGGCAGGTCCTCTCTGGCCGATGCTCTTTGTAACCATCGCCTGTGGGGCCATCTCCGGCTGGCATAGCCTGGTCTCCTCCTCCGGCACGGCCCGACAACTGGAGAAGGAGACGGACGGCCTCTACGTCGGCGGTGGGGCCATGTTCCTGGAAATGTTCTTTGCCACCATGGCCTTCCTGGCTGCCACCGTCGCCTTCGGCAGCTTCAAGGGGTACCAGGATGCCGGCGGTCCGGGAGCGGCCGCAGCCGTTTTCTCCAAGGGCCTCTCGAACTTCATGAACAACTGGGGACTGGACCAGGCCTTGGGTCAGGGCTTTGGCATGGCCTATGGTGCCGTCTTCCTCACCTTGATGGCTCTGACCATCATGCACTTGGTGGTGCGCTTCATGCGCGTGGCCAGTGCCGAGGCGCTGGGGGACCGCATTCCCATCCTCAAGAACGTCCATGTCGGCTCGATCATCGCCCTCCTCTTCACCCTCTTCCTCATCTGGATCGTGCCCTTTATCCAGATCTGGGGTGTCTTCGGCGCGGCCAACCAACTGATGGCCTCCCTGGCTCTCCTGCTCGTCACCATCTGGCTGATGTCCAAGGCCAAGAACTACCAGTGGACCTTCTGGCCCTTTATCTTCATGTTCGTTACCACCGTCGCAGCGCTGCTCTGGTCGGCCTATAACGCCTTCTTCAGGAAACTCCCCACCCTGACCGCCTGGCAGGACATCGCCGCCCAGATAACGATCGGGGTGCTCGCCCTGGTCCTGGTCGTGCTGGCCGTTATCCTGGCCGTAGATGCCATCCTCTCCATCCTGCGCCGTCGGGCGGAGATGGCTAAAGCGGCCCGGTGAAATCGTATTGGATCGTGGGTCGGGGACAGCCCGCCGGCCAAGAAGAAGATGACCATTCGACTGGAGATCATCACGCCGCTTCTTACAACGCTGCGGCCCTGTATGTCGTGCGAGCGCCTGATGGAGGCCCAACTGGGCGATCAGGTGCGCCTGGAGATGTTCCGGGAATATCCCCCGGAACTCCGGGAAGAAGCCGAACGGCTGCGTCTGTGGGTCGAAGACCTGCTTCGGCGCTACAGGAACGAATTGCAGGTACGTCTCCTGGACCCCCAGTCGCTCGAAGGCTTCTGGAAGTGCCTCCGCCATCGGGTTCGGCGCTACCCTACCTTCATCGTCCAGGGCCGTAGACGCGTAACCGGGTGGGATCGAACCACCCTGGAGCAGGCTCTGGAGGAGGCGCGGGGGTCCTTGTAGGGCCCTCGCGCCTCCTCCTGGAAAACGCGATGGAGAAGAAAACGGCAAAGGGTTGGGAACAGGTCTGGAAAGGTCTATCTTCCCGTCTCCGTATCCTGGGGCGCACCTTCCGCGAAATCCTCTACGGGATGAGCCTCTACGAGTGGGTGCGCGAACTGGAGAAGGAGCGCGGCCGGCTGGAAACCCTCTTCGTCCTGGCCGTCTTCGGCGACCTCTTAGGCCTGCCGCTTCTTCCTCCCTACTATACCCTGCGGCTCCTGCCTTATGCCTTTCCCTACCTCGCCGGCTGGCGTTTCCGCGTCCTGCGGGAGAAGGACCTGACCGAACTTCTTGATCAGGAGATCGGATGAAAAGCATAGCGATGGAGGTAAAACTATGACCGAAGAAGAGAAGAAAACGGGTGGTTTCCTGGATGCCTTCAAGAGCATCCTCTACGGCATGGCCGGCCACGATATGGCCCGCTATGCCCTGAAGACGCGGGGCAGTATGGAACACCTCTTCATCCTTATCACTATGGGGGACCTCCTGGGCATCCCCATCCTGCCCCCCTACTATTCGCTGCGCATTCTGCCCTACGTCGTCCCTCAGATCGCTACCTGGAAACGACGTATGCTCCGCGAGCGCGACCTGACCGACGCTTTAGCCTAGAAAGCGAGGAGAAAATGTCCCTGGCCCGAATCTTTCGCGAACACC
The DNA here is from genome assembly GCA_036172265.1 of Chloroflexia bacterium. GTDB lineage: Bacteria > Chloroflexota > Chloroflexia > DTKN01 > DTKN01 > JASFBA01. The sequence continues at coordinate 86,215 of JASFBA010000017.1, read as the reverse complement.
CGGAACGACGCTACATCATGTTCGGCGGCAAGGGCGGATTGGGCAAAACCACCTTCTCTGCCGCCACTGCCTACTGGCTGGCCCAGCAAGGCCACCGTGTCCTGGTCTTTTCGGTGGACCCTCAGGCCTCCCTTTCCGACATCTTCCAGCGGGATATCTTCGGCAAGGGACCGGTGGAAATCATCCCCAACCTCTTCGCCGAGGAGATTGATGCCGACCGGCGCATCCGCGAGTACCAGGAAGAGATCCACCGGAAGATTTTGGATATGTACGGCCTGGAGCAGGTCCCTGATGAGATCGAAGATTACATCCGGGCCGCCGCCGCCGAACCGGCTATGGAGGAAAGCGCCATCTTCGACGCCGTCGTGGACATTGTGGTAGGCCAGGACTATGATTATTATATCTACGACCTGGTCCCCCTGGGCCACGCCCTCTACTACCTGAGCATGGCCAGCGTCTACGATCAGTGGATCGCCAAGATCACCGCCCTGCGCGAAGAAATGGAGGAATATGCCCAGGTGGCCCGCATCATGCAACGCCGGGAGGAAATGGAGGAGGATAAAATCCTGCGCGAACTGCAGGAAATCCGCTCCCGTATCAACACCTCCTCCAGCATCCTGACCGACCGCCAGAAGACGGCCTTTTTCTTCGTCGTCATCCCCGAGGAAATGATCATCCTAGATACACTAAAGGCCGCCCAACTCTTTGCCAAATTTCGCGTGCCGATCTCCGGCTACATCGTCAACCGCGTCCTTCCATCGGAATTGGCCGAACAGGACATTCCCGAATACCTGCGCAACCGCCTAGCCATGCAGAAAAAGTACCTGGCCGAGATCGAACGTACCTTCGGCCAGGAGGTACTCGCCCGGATTCCCGAGTTTGAACGGGATGTCACCGGCCTGCCGATGATCGAACGCATGGCCCGGGCCATGTTCGGAGAGGAATAGGAGGCGCAGCCATGACAGAAAAAACGATGGTGCAATTTCTGAACGAGCATCCCCGCCTGAAGTACGTCTTCTTCGGAGGCAAAGGTGGCGTGGGAAAGACGGTCATGGCCGGGGCCGCCGCGTTCTGGTTTGCCCGGCAGGGCCGCCGCACCCTCCTGGCCTCGACCAACCCGGTGCACAGCCTAACCAGTTGTCTAGGCCAAAACGTCTTCGGCGCCCCTACCCCAGTGGTAGGCCAGGCCAACCTCTGGGCCTATGAAATTGACACCCGCGACACGATCGAGAAGTCGAAGCGGGAGATTCGGGAAAAGATCGAATGGTTCCTCAAATTCGCCGACATCAAGACCCGGGCCGACGAGTTCGTCGAATCGGCCACAATGAACCCGGCCTTTGAAGAATCGGCCATGTTTGAGAACATGATTGACCTCATGTTCCGCGACGAGTACGAGGTGTACGTCTTCGACACAGCCCCCACGGCTAACGCCCGCCGCCTTCTGGGAATGTCCAGCGTCTACTCCCTCTGGGTCAACAAAATGGTCAAGAGCCGGGAAGAGGCGCGTACCCTGCGGGAACTCCTCTCCTTCAGCAAGCGCAAGCAGGAGAAAGACCCCCTGATGGAATACCTCCTCTCCCTCCGCCAGCGCATGAGCCACGCCAAGGAGTTGCTCACCAACCCTGAACTCACCTCCTTCTTCTTCGTCACCCTCCCCGAGGCCCTGCCCATCGCCGTCATCCGGCGCTTTATCCAGTGGTTTCACGAGTTCGGTATCCCGGTGGGTGGTGTGATCGTGAATATGTGCATAGACCGCGCCGCCGTCGGAGAAAAAGCCCCGGAATTCGTCCTCAACCGCCTTCAGATGCAGGACGAGTATATGGAGGAAATCCGGCGCACCTTCCCGAATGTGCGGGCCGTCGTGCCGCTCTTCGAGACTGAGGTCTGCGGCATCTCCATGCTGGAACGGACCGCCGAGCACCTCTTCGGGACCGGGGGAGGGTCGGCTTGAACCCCGTCCTGATCCTTCTGGGCGTCGGCCTCTGTTACGTGGTTATCTTCGGTGGACTGGCCTGGCTGCGCCGGGAGGGCCTTTCTCTCCAATTCGCCCTGGAAGGAGTGGGGATCACGGTCGGTTTTTCCCTCCTGGCGCTGAGCGGGGCGTTCGTCCCGCCCCCCATCTTTCTCCTGGTAGTCCTTTACTTGCTAACTATGCGGGTGCGGCTTCTGGTGGACCTGGCCCGGGTGCTCCGCAACGCCCTATCGCCGGCCCGGCTGCTGGGGTTCTACGAGGCAGCCCTGCGGCTGTGGCCCGATGCCTCCAGCTATGTGATCGCCCAGATCGACCGGGGGGCGACCCTCCTGCGGGCCGGCCGGCCGCAGGAGGCAGCCGATGCCCTGGAAAGCGCCCTGGCCCGCCGTCCTACCCGCCACTTCAACCCGCGTTACGAGGCTGCCTGCCACTATAACCTGGGCCTGGCCTACCAGCGCCTGGGAAAGAGGGGCCAGGCCATCGTCCACTTCAACCAGGTGATCGAAGCCCTCCCCGGCACCGTCTACGCCCACCTAGCCCAACGCGCCATGGCCCCCAAACCCGAAGCGGCCGGCCGGCCCGCCGAGGAGGATACCGCAAAGGAGGTTCAGGAGAAATGAACGGCATCCACACCGTTGCCGAACTCATGGCCCTGGCCGCCCGCACCGCACCCAAAGCGGCCGGCCAGGATTACATCGTCATCGAGATTGTGGAAGGCCCCGAAACCCTCCAGCGCCTGGCCGACGACATGGTGCGCTACGGACAGGAGTCGGGCAAGAGGAACTTTGACCGCGACGGGGAAAACGTCCGCCGTTCCGCCGCTGTCGTCCTCATCGGGCTGAAAGAGGCCAAAACCCTCGGCCTCAACTGCGGTGCCTGCGGCTTTGAAAAATGCCTCCAGCCCAACACCTTCGAGGGCGAGTTCCGTGGCCCCAACTGCGCCCTGCGCCTGCTCGATATGGGCATCGCCTTGGGTTCGGCGGCCAAGATCGCTTCCCTCCTCAACGTGGATAACCGCATTATGTATCGCCTCGGCGTCTGTGCCCGCCGCCTGGGCCTCATCGAAGCCGATTTTGTGATGGGCATCCCGCTTTCGGCCACGGGGAAAAGCATCTACTTCGACCGCCCGACCTGACGCGTCGCCGCCAGCAGGTTGGGGATGAGCATTACGTTGGTCAGGTAAGGCCAGCGTACAGCCAGTCGCAAGGTTTCCCTTCCTCTGATGGGAGGGGTCGGGGAAAGGGGAGCGGCGCTGCGCCCCTTATGGCGCCAAAGGCTATAATTTACCCCTCGGGGAGACCAACGATCAACGTTCCATAAAGGCAGAGGCCTAGGAGAAAGCAGTGCGGACAATCCGGCCGTCGCGCATGGCAGACCTCTCGCCCGTGGCGGATCAGGTTCAGGTGAAAGGCCAGGTACGTCTCCGGCGGGAGGAGTTTTTCCAGCAGAAGGTGTGCTCTCTCACGTGATACGTTAGACGGAAGCAACCCCAAACGCCTGCCCAGGCGGTAGATATGGGTATCCACCGGAAAAGCCGGCCGGCCGAAGGAAAAGAGGAGCACGATCGCCGCCGTCTTGGGACCGATGCCGGGGATGGAACTTAGCCAGGCTCGGGCCTCCTCCAGCGGCATCTCTGCCAGGAAGTCAAGGGTAATGTTCCCCCGTTCCTCGGTGATGCGGCGCAGGGCCGTCTGGATGCGCGGGGCCTTGATCCGGGACAGGCCGGCCGGCCGTATGGCCTCCTCCACCTCTTCCACCGGGGCATCCCGCACCGCCTCCCAACTCGGGAAACGCTCCTGGAGCCGGGCAAAGGCCCGATCGCGGTTGCCGTCGCTCGTGTTCTGGGAAAGGATGGTGGAGACCAGTTCGGCCACCGGTTCCATCCTCGGCCGGCAGGGATGCTCCCCATAGCGGCCGGCCAACCGACGATGGATATCGAGGGCCTTTTCGCGAAGGTCGTTACTTGGGTCAATCATTGCCCGGCCTTGCCCTCGTCCCAAAAGCCCGCCGAAGACGGGGATGGTAATGGACATTACCCGCCGGGGAACAAAGGGCGGGGGAAGAGCGTTCCCACGGCTCCGCTAACGAAATTCAGCCCCCAGTGGGCCATCACCCCCAGGAAGATGACCAATGCCGTGGTTACCCACAGGCTCACCGAGACCGCCTCGCTCACCCTCACCGGCGTATCCTCGGCCGGCGCTTCGAACCAGACCGCCTTGAGCACGCGCAGGTAGTAGTAGAAGGCGATGACGGTGTTCGCCAGCGCGACCACGGCCAGCCAGACCAATCCCTCCTCGAAGGTAGCCCAGAAGAGCCAGAACTTGGCGAAGAATCCGGCCAGCGGCGGAATGCCTCCCAGCGAAAGGAGGAGGATGGTCAACATGCCGGCTAGGGGGAGCGAACGCTTGCTCAGCCCGGCAAAGTGCCGAAGTTCTTCCCCACCTACCGCCCGGCCGACGGCGACGACAGCGGCAAAGGCGCCAACGTTTGTGATCACATAGGCCAGGAGGTAGTAGAAGAGGGCCTCCGCGCCGGTGCGCGAGTTCAGAAGGACGCCGATGAGCATATAGCCGGCGTGGGCGATGCTGGAGTAGGCCAGCAGGCGTTTGACATTTCTTTGCGGCAGCGCCATAAGGTTGGCAGCGGTAAAGGTAACCATCGCCAGGATCGCCAGCAGCCCGCTCCATCCCCACTCCCGCCAGGGCTCCCAGCGGACCTCTCCGGCCGTTGCCCCCAGGAACTGCTGGAAGATACGGACGGTCACCACGAAAGCGGCCGCTTTCGACCCGGTGGAGATGAAGGCAGTGATCGGGGTGGGGGCGCCTTCGTAGACATCGGGCGTCCAGGCGTGGAAGGGGACGAGGGCCAGTTTGAAACCGAAGCCGGCCACCAGGAAGACGATTCCCAGGAGGAGGCCACGGCCGGCCGGGCTCAAAAGGCCCGGCAACCCGCCCCATTCGATCACCTTCCCGACCACCCCTTCCAGCGTCGTCGTACCGGCAAATCCATAGACCAGGCTCATGCCGTAGAGCAGGATGGCCGAGGAAAAGGCCCCGAAGAGAAAGTACTTCAGCCCGGCCTCCAACGAACGCCGGTTGAAGTCAAAGGCTGTGAGAAGGTAGAGCGAGATACTTGTGAGTTCCAGCGTCACATAGACGGTGATGAGTTCGGTAGCCCCCACCATCAGGCCCATCCCCAGGACGGCAAAGACCAGCAGGGCATAATACTCGCCCTCGTGCTCGCCCCACTTCCGGTCCAGCGAAAGGAGGAGCACCAGCGCTGCCACCAGGAGGAAAATCACCCGGAAGAACTGGGTGATGCCGTCTACGCGAAAGACGCCGAAGATCGGACCTCCCGACTGCAGAAGGCTCAGGATGCGGGCAAACGTTCCCTCCAGCGGCTTCAGGCCGATGAGGAACGAACGCGGTCCCCACAGGTAGCCGGCCAGGGAAACTACTACCAGCGAAGCCAGCGTGAAATACCCCAGGAAGTTGCTCCGCGCCGCCCCGTCGGCCCGCCGTCGCAGGTAGAAGAGGTCCAGCCCCAGGATCAGGAGCCCCAGCAAGGCCAGGAGCATTTCCGGAAGGAACAGGAGCAGTTCAATTCCATCGGCCAAGGGCTACCTCCTTACCATCCTAGCCCAGCAGGCTCAAGAGCGATGTTGCCGCCCGGTTGATCATATCCACGATCACGCCAGGGTAGACCCCAACGATCACCATGAAGAGGAGCAGTGGGGCCATGGTGAGAACCTCCCGCAGGTCCATATCGAACAGGTGGCGGGAATCGTAGAGGTCCTGGAACTTTTCCTTGGCCGTGCCAAAGAGCATGCGCTGGATCGTCCAGAGCATAAAGGCGGCGGTGAAGACGATGCCCAGGGTGGACACGGCTACCAGGATGAGCACCGCCAGGGGGCTGAGCAGTTGGAAGCGAGCGCTGCTTACCTCCAGGGCGGCTCCAAAGGCCCCGCGGAAGACCATGAACTCGCTCACAAAGCCGGCCAGGCCCGGCAGCCCCAGTGAGGCAAAGGAGGTCACCCCCCAGACTCCGGCATAGACCGGCACCAGCCTTCGCAGCCCTCCGTAAAGGTGCAGGTCACGGGTGTGCACCCGTTCGTAGATCACGCCTACCAAGAAGAACAGCCCCCCGGTGATGATGCCGTGGTTGAACATTTGCAGGACCGCCCCGCTCAGGGCAATGGCCTTGGTGGTGAGTTGGGCCCCGCTCATCGCGGCGATGGCCACTCCCAGCACCACATAGCCCATATGGTTGACCGAGGAGTAGGCGATGAGTTTCTTGAGGTCCCACTGGGCCATCGCCACCAGCGCCCCATAGACGATGCTGATGGCCGCCAGGATGATGATGATGGGAGCAAAGGTCTCGAACTCGTGCGGCATCAGAGGCAGGAGGATGCGGATGAGGCCGTAACAGCCCAACTTCAGCAGGATGCCGGCCAGGATGACGCTGCCGGCCGTGGGCGCTTCCACGTGGGCATCGGGAAGCCAGGTGTGGAAGGGGAAGGAAGGTACCTTGATGGCAAAGCCCACAAAGAGGGCCCAGAAGGCCAGCGCGGCCCCTACCGAACCGGGCTCGAAAAGCGGCGTGCCGCCGGCCACCCGCTGGGTCAATTCCACAATGTCGAAGGTTCCCTGGGTGAAATAAATCCCCAGGATGGCCAGGAGGAGACCCACGCTTCCGGCCAGCGTGTAGATAAAGAACTTGATCGCCGCATACGGGCCGCCCCGGACGATTCGCCCCTCCTGCCGGGGCGGCGCCCCCCATAGCCCGATCAGGAAGTACATCGGCACCAGGCTCAACTCCCAGAAGATGTAAAAGAGAAAGAAGTTGAGCGAGACAAAGACGCCGATCATGGCCATTTCCAGGATGAGGAAGAAGGCATAGTATTCCTTGGGCCGGTCGGTGACGATGAAGGAATAGAGCACGGCCAGGGTGGTGAGGAGGGCCGTCAAAAAGACCATCGGCACGCTGATGCCGTCCACGCCCATGTGGTAGTAGACCTGGATCGGCTCGATCCAGGCCATCTTCTCCACAAACTGCATCCCCTCCGGCAACCGGTTCAGCCCGACCCAGAGGGCGATGGAAAGGCCCAACGGGAAGAGGCTGATGAGGAGGGAGGTCCAGCGGATCCAGTCGTGGCGCTCCTTGGGAAGACACAGCACGACGATCGCCCCGAAGAGCGGGATGAAGGTGATGAGGGTGAGGATCGGCCAGTAGCCCAGGATGTCCACGCTTCCGAAGACGGCCGGCGCGGCCAGAAGGAGGAGAAAAGTGATGATCGCGGCCAGTGCCGTCCCCCGCCCCCTGACGTCGTTTGGATCCTTACGCAGGAGCAGGAACCAGGTATAGGCCCCCACGGCCAGCGCGGTAGCGATCGTCCCCGCCCAGTAAAGCGGCGTCGGCATGGTGAACATTCGTCCGAGGAATTCTCCAATGACGTCCATCCTGTGTCCTCCTTTATAGCAGAATGAACAGGCCCACGATGAGGGCCACGCCCAGAAGTACCAGCATAAGGTAGTCCTGCACCAGTCCGGTCTGGATACGCCGCAGCCGGTCGCCCACCCAGCCGGTAGCCAGAGCCCAGGCATTGACCAGGCCGTCCACGATATAAAGGTCCACCCACCCCTGGATGGCCGAGAAAACCCGCCCGAACCAGCCGATCAGGTTGACCAACCCGTCTACTACCTCTAGGTCGAACCAGCCAAAGGCCGAGGAAAGGAGGCGGGAAAGATGCGCTGCGCCGTTGACGGCCCCGTCAATGACCGCGAGGTCAAACCAGCCCGAGACCCTGGCTAGGAGATGGCTTCCCTGGACGAAGAGGAAGCCGTAGATTTCGTCCACGTAATATTTCTTCTCCCATAGGGTATAGAGGGCGCTCAAGCGCAGATCGAGCGTTTTTCCCCGGAGACGCAGCCGCCCCAGACGAACCCGCTCCATCCGCACCTGCAGCGGATCGGGATCGTGGGCGCTTCTCAAGAGGTTGCGCCCGTAGATGAGGTGGCCGGCCCCGATGCCGGCCAACGCCACCAGGGTGGAGATGCCGGCCACGAGCAGGGAAAAATCGGCGTGTCCGCCGACGAAGCGTGAAAATAGCGTGCCCTCCTCCAGCGGCAGGCCCACCGCACTCAGAAGCACCGTGCCGGCTGCCAGCACCATCAGCGGCACGGTCATGTTGAGCGGCAAGGGGCCTCCATGGACGGCGTGTTCGTCGTGGCCGTGCCCGCCGTGGGGGTCGGCCGGAGCTGCTGCGGCCAGTTCGCGTCCGAAGAGAGGCACCTCCGCCGCCGCCCTGGCTCCGTGGCTGCGCGCTTCTCCGGCAAAGACGTAGAACATCTGCCGGGTCATATAGAAAGAGGTCACAAAGGCTGCGATGGTGGCGATGACGTAGAGGGCGGGGTTGTGTTTGAAGGCGTCCAGGAGGATTTCATCCTTGCTGAAGAAGCCAGAAAGGGGAAAGATGCCGGCCAGGGCCAGCATCCCGATGAGATAGGTCCAGAAGGTATAGGGCAGGCGCTTCCAGAGGCCGCCCATCTCGCGCATATCCTGCACGTGGTGAGCCCCGATGATCACCGCACCGCTTCCCAGAAAGAGGAGGGCCTTGAAGAAGGCGTGGGTAATAAGGTGGAAGAAGCCGGCCACGTACCCCCCCAGCCCCAGCGCCAGTACCATAAAGCCTAACTGGCTGATGGTGGAATAGGCCAGCACCCGCTTGATGTCGTACTGGGCGATGGCGATGGTGGCGGCGAAAATGGCGGTGATGCCACCGATCCAGGCGACGAACTCCATCGTGCCGGAGCCGGCCGCCTGGAAGAGCGGAAACATCCGCGCCACCAGGAAGACGCCGGCCGCCACCATCGTCGCCGCGTGGATGAGGGCCGAGACCGGGGTGGGGCCCTCCATCGCATCGGGTAACCACACATGCAGCGGCACCTGGGCCGACTTGCCGATCGTGCCGATAAAGAGCCCGATGGCCGACAAAGCGGCAACGGAGCCGATGCCCAGGACCGAGGTATGGGCCAGGCGGTTCAGCACTTCCGGACGGTGGATGATGTAGCCGATGCTCATATGATCGGTGTAGATGTAAAGGAGAAAGATGCCGATAAAGAAGCCGGCATCGCCGATCTTGGTCACGATAAAGGCCTTGATGGCCGCGTCGTAGGCCGACTTCTTAAAGTTCCAGAAGCCGATCAGAAGGTAGGAACAGAGCCCGACCAGTTCCCAGCAGATAAAAAGGAGTAGGATATTATCGGCGATGACCAGCCCGAGCATGGAGGCGGCAAAGAGCCCCAGGAAGGAGAAGAAGCGGGAGTAGCGCTGGTCCTCCCCCTGATAGTCCTCGGCGGCCATATAGCCCTGGGAATAGATAAAGATGCACAGCCCCACCAGGCTCACCATCACCAGCATGGCCGCCGTGAGCGGATCCACCCAGAAACCCAGTTCCAGAGAGAGACGGCCGGTGGCCATCCAGTGGAATTCTCGCTCGAAGATAGGACGAGGGGGAAGGAAAATTTCCTCCCCTTCTGCCTCCGGCGCAGCCGGGCGAGTCTCGCCGGCCGGCGCTTCACCTGCCTCCGGAACGGCCTCGCCGGCCGGCGCTTCCTTCACCGCCGCCGCATGCCCCTCCAGCCTGGCCTGCGTCTCGGGATGGGCCACCGTGGCGAAAAAGACCAGAAGGGAGAGGAGCAAGGAAAGCGCCATCATCCCGATCGTCAGCCGGGCCGAAAGTTTCTTCCGGTAGTAGACGCCTGGGACGAAGGTAATAGCCGCCGTCGCCAACAGCGGAAAGAGCGGGATGAGCCAGACCAAGTTGAAGACAACCTCCATAGATGCCTCCACAGTCGCTTAGGAAAGTCTTTGCTGCCGCATTATGGGCAGAAAAGCCGTTTGCCTCCTACCATTTGAGCAAATCCACCTCATCCGCGTTCACCGTCCGGCGGCTGCGGAAGATGGCGATGACCAGGGCCAGCCCTACCGCCGCCTCCGCTGCGGCCACGGTAATGGCAAAGAGGGCAAAGACCTGGCCGGTGAACTCGCTCACCACACCGTACCGCCAGAAGGCCACCAGGTTGATGTTTACGGCGTTGAGCATGAGTTCGATGCCCATCAGGATGCCCACGGCGTTCTTCCGCGCCAGCGCCCCGTACATGCCCAGGCAAAAGAGCACGCTGGCCAGGATGAGAAAATACTCCAGCGGAATCGTCATCGGGCCACCTCCACCGTCTCGTCCTTGGGGCTTCCCGACCTTTCCTTCCATCCCGCCTTCGCCCGGGCCACCCGTTCCTCCATCTCCTCCACCACCTTCAGTCGGTCGCGGATCGGCCAGGCCACCACGATCGCCCCCACCATCGCCACCAAAAGGAGCACCGAGGCGATTTCAAAAGGCAAGGCGTAGCGGGTCATCAGGATCTCGCCCAGGGAGGCCACAGGTTCTGGGGGAAGGGCTTCTTTCGGGCGTTCTACCCAGACGGCCCCCAGGAGCGAGACGACGATCGAGGCCAGGACCAGAACGACCAGCGGCGCGGCCAGCCACCACTTGCCGGTGAACTGGCGCAGCCGGGCCTCCATCAGGCGCTCGGTGAGCATGATGGCAAAGAGGATGAGCACGGTGACCGCGCCGACGTAAAGGAGCACCTGTACGGCGGCGATGAATTCGGCCTGCAAGAGGAGGTAGATTCCGGCCACGCCGATAAAAGTCACCACCAAGGCCAGGGCACTCCGCAAGAGGTTCCGGAGGGTGACCACGGCCAGGGCCGAAAGGAGAGTCAGGCCAGCCAAGGCAAAGAAAGCGACATACGTAAGCACCACATTCACGTCCATCGTTTCCCTCAGGATAGAAACAGCCGGACTACGATCACTACCAGGCCGGAAAGGAGCAGGTTCACCAGCGTCACCGGCACTAGCCGCTTCCAGGCAAAGTGCATGAGTTGATCCACCCGCAGTCGCGGCCAGGTGCCCCGAATCCAGATAAGCAGGAAATAGAGGGCAAAGGTTTTGAGGAAGAACCAGAAGACGGAGAAAAGGTAACCCCAGGCCCCGCCCAGTTGCACTCCTGGCCCCTGCCAGCCGCCCAGGAAGAGGATGGTGGCCAGGGCGCAGACCAGGAAGGCGTTCAGGAACTCGCCCATAAAGAAGAGGGCGAACTTCATCCCGCTGTACTCGGTCACATAGCCGGCCACGATCTCCGAGTCGGCTTCCACCAGGTCAAAGGGGGTGTGGTTGATTTCGGCCAGGGCGGCAGTAAAGTAGGTAATAAAGGCCAGCGTGCCTAGGGGGAAATAGAAAATATGCCAGCGCAGCCCCAGCCAGGCCCCCTGGTTTTCGACGATGCGGTTCAGCGAGAGCGAGCCGGCAAAGAGCACGGGCACGACCAGCGAGAGGACCATCGGCACTTCGTAACTCACCATCTGGGCCGCCGTGCGCATCGCCCCCAAAAGGGAATATTTGTTGTTGCTGGACCAGCCGGCCACCAGGAGGACCAGCGTAAAGATCGAGGATACCGCCACCACATAGAGGATGCCGACGTTCAGGTCCGTTGCTACCAGCCCCTTGCCGAAAGGAATGACGGCAAAAACCAGGAAAGAAGGGACGATGGCAGCGATCGGGGCGATGCGGTGTAGGAGACGATCGGCCTTCTCCGGGACAATATCTTCCTTCGTGAACATCTTGATGCCGTCGGCGATGGGCTGCATGAGTCCCCAAAGCGTCCAGCGCTGACGGGTGCGCTCCCGATTGAACGGGCCTAACCCCACCCGGTTCGGCCCGATGCGGTCGGCGATGCGGGCGATTCCCCGGCGGAGCAGCCAGGTCATCAGCATAAAGAGAAAGGTGGGGAAAAACAAGATCAGGGTGATGACAATGGCAAAGGCCAGGAGCACGATCACCCAGTAGGGAAGGAAGGCTCCGAGGAGACTTTCCAGACCTTGGATGAGAAGTTCCATCGTTATCCCTCCGCTACCTTTCGTGGAACCCGGCCCACATCCGGCGGCCGCCGGTTGATCGTTCCGGCCAATCGCTTGAGCGCCTCTTCGCGCATTTCGGCCCAGAGGCTGGGGGCAATCTTCTCATAATAGGAAATCGGGCGCAGGAGTTTTTCTTTGGTCATCCGGAAATCCTCCCGCCGCGTCCGCGCCGTCTTCAGGTTGTGGTCCAGGACGATGGAGCCAAAGGCGCAGGCATCCATACAGAGGCCGCAATTCAGGCAGACATCGTACTCGATGGTGAAACTGGCCGCATAGGGAATCTTCTTGCCCTCGGCATCCGTCCCTTGCTCGATGTGGATGATGCCCACCGGACAGGCCCGGGCACAGGACATACAGGCGGTGCACAGTTCGGCTCGGGTGGCGTCGTCATACAGAAGAATGGGAAGTCCCCGATAGCGGTCGGGAATGGGGGCCTGCTCCTCCGGGTACTGGACGATAAAGAGGCCGTAACGCCCGCCGGGGAAGAGTTCCTTGCCCGGGATGCGCCGGTTGCGCAGGAAGTAGGAGCGGACAAAGTGTTTCCCGGTCACCCAGAGGCCCTTGAGGAGACCCCAACCGGGGAAGCGGAATTCATCATGTCGTGGCACCGTAAAGGTCACCGGTCCACCTCCGCCATGGTGATATCTATGCTGCCGAAGATAATGATTAGGTCGGCCACCTTGTGCCCCCGGCACATTTCGGCCAGCGGGGTCAAATTGACAAAGGAGGGAGCCCGCACCCGCCAGCGGTAGGGCTTTTCGCTGCCGTCGCTAACGAGGTAAAAGCCCAGTTCGCCCTTGGGGCTTTCGATCCGGGCATAGGCCTCGCCGGCCGGCGGCCGAAGCGTCTTGGGCACCTTGCTCTGGATCTCGCCCGGCGGCGTCTCCTTGAGGCGTTCGATAGCCTGCTTCAGGATGCGGATGCTCTGACGCATCTCGTAGATGCGCACCAGATACCGGTCATAGGTGTCGCCGACCGTGCCCACCGGGATGTCAAAATCCAGTTCTCCGTAAAGGGAGTAGCGGTCCACCTTGCGGACGTCGTAGGCTACACCGGAGGCCCGAAGCACCGGCCCGGTGACGCCGTAGGCGATGGCGCGATCCGGAGGCAGGATGCCCACATACTTGCAACGGGACCTCAGGATTTCGTTCGTGGTCAGGAGGTGTTCGTAGTCGTCAATAAAGCCGGGAAAGTCGTCCACCACCTTTTGTAGAAGGGGCAGAAAGCCTTCCGGAAGGTCGCGGGCCACACCGCCGAAGCGCATGTAGTTGCACATCATGCGCGAACCGGAGGCCATCTCAAAGAGGTCCAGAATTTTCTCCCGTTCCCGCAGGCCGTACTGCACCGGGGTCAGCCAGGCCCCCATATCGTTCAGGAGGAAGCCAACTAGGAGAGCGTGGTTCATAATCCGCGTCAACTCGTCCATGATCACACGGATGCACTCGGCCCGCCGGGGGACCTCGATACCGGCCAGTTTCTCCACAGCCATGACGTAGGGGTGGTTGTTGGTCATGGCGCAGACGTAATCCAGGCGGTCGGTGTAGGGGATGGACTGCAAGTATGTGCGCCCTTCGGCCAACTTCTCCTGGCAACGGTGCAGGTAGCCCAGGACCGGATCCAGGTCCACCACCGTCTCTCCCTGCAACTTCACCACCATCCGAAAGACCCCGTGGGTGCTGGGATGCTGCGGGCCGACGTTCAGGGGAACCGTCTCGGTTTCCAGCTCCTCGACCTCCAGCGGTGTCGAAAGTGCGCTTTCCTGGGTCATTTTAACTCTCCTCCGGCCGGTAATCTTTGCGCAGTGGGTGGCCTTCGAACTCGTCCCAGAGGTAGATGCGGCGCAGGTCCGGGTGACCCTCGAAGCGGATGCCCAGCATGTCGTAGGTTTCGCGCTCCTGCCAGAGGGCCCCGGGCCAGAGCGAAGTCACCGAGGGCACCCGGGGGTCTTCGCGGGGAGTCCGCACCTTAAGCACCAGAGGCCCCAGCGGGCCGCCCGACGCCTCCCCACGCACCAGGCGCTCCCCCCGGCGCATGGCATAGAGGTGGTAGACGACCTCGAAGTAGCCGCGTTCGATCCAGTCCACACCGCTCAAGTTGGAAAGGTAATCGAACCCCTCCTCATCGCGGAGGTAGCGGCCGGCCTCCAGGAGGAACTCCGGAGCCAAGACGCGCGCCCCGTTCTCCTGCACCTCCTGAAAGGCCCCGGCCGGGAGGGCCTGTTCCAGGCGACGGAACACTTCCTCGGTCATCGCTTCGCCTCCTGGGATTCCTCGGGGAGGGTCAGGCCGTGGGGGCCGTAGCGCGGGATAGGCCGCTCCCGAGATTTTTCCTCTTTCCCGTACCAGGGCACTTCCTTCAGGCGCTGCCGGTCAATGAGGCGTTGGAGGGCAAACCATCCCTCCAGGAGCGATTCCGGGCGAGGGGGGCAGCCGGGGATATAAACATCCACCGGCAGGTAGAGGTCAATCCCCTGGACAACGTTGTAGCCGTCGCGGAACGGCCCTCCGGAGCAGGCGCAGGCGCCCATCGCCACGACATAGCGGGGTTCGGCCATCTGGTTATAGAGCCGCACCACAGCCGGGGCCATCTTCTTGGTGACCGTCCCGCAGACGATCATCACATCGGCTTGGCGGGGCGAGGCGCGGAAGAACTCGGAGCCGAAGCGGGCAAAATCGAAGCGCGGGGCTCCGGTGGCCATCATCTCAAAGGCGCAGCAGGCCAGTCCGAACATCATCGGCCAGAGGGAACTGCGCCGGCCCCAGTTGTAGATGCCCTCGACGAGTTTCAACTTTTCGCTATGGGTCAAAAAGACCCCGCTCTGTTCCAGGGCCAGTTGTTCGGGAGAAACGCTTTCGGGATCGCTCATCTGTGCCCTCGCCGTATGCGACTATACCCATTCCAGGGCCCCGGTCTTCCAGGCATAGATCAGGCCGGCCACCAGGATGCCGATGAAGATGGCCATCTCCACCAGGGCCAAGGTGGCCAACCTCCCAAGCGCCACTGCCCAGGGGTAGAGGAAGACGGTCTCGATGTCAAAGATCACAAAGACCAAGGCATAGAGGTAGAACTGGATGCGGTAGCGCACCCAGGTCGGCCCGATCGTTTCCAGACCGCATTCGTAGGTGGAGAGTTTCGCCGGATAGGGGCGTTTGGGACGGAGAAGGTAGGCAGCAAAGATAATCAGGGCGCCAAAGAGAACGGCCGAAAGGAGCAGGATACCGATAAACAGGTAATCACGCAGCATGCCTCCTCCTTGACGTCGCCCGCCAGGTCGCGGCACAGCGCCGGTCTCGATACGCCCGCTTCGCGGGCTGCTCGACCCAGGCTACGCCGACCGGTGCAGGCTGGTCATATGATGATAACGGCATCCGAATGAATTGCCCTTTCGGGCACAATCCGGACGGCCGGCCAGTATACTACAGATTGCCCAAATATGCAAATCGGGAGGCCGCCTGATCTCCCCGACAAGTTTAGGACACACCCCTTCCCTCGTTTGACATCTGCCCCGAAAGGGGATAGAATGGCCCTGGCCGTAAGCGCACGATGGAGTGAAAACCGGCCAAAGGAGGCTACCTTTGGTTCGCCCGCCCGTGGAACCGTTTCGCATCAAGGTGGTTGAACCGGTACGGATGACGACGGAGGAGGAGCGCCGGCGTATCATTGCCGAGGCCGGCTACAACCTCTTCCGGGTGCGTGCCGAAGACATCTACATCGACCTCCTGACCGACAGCGGCACCTCGGCCATGAGCGACCGACAGTGGGCCGGCCTGATGCTCGGCGACGAATCGTATGCCGGGTGCCGCAACTTCTTCAACCTGGAGGAATCTGTCCGCTCTATCTTCGGCTTTCCCTACTTCGTCCCGACCCACCAGGGCCGAGCCGCCGAACATGTCCTCTTCGCTACTCTTCTCCGCCCGGGCGATGTTGTCCCCAGCAACATGCACTTTGACACCACCCGGGCCAATATCGAGGCGCTGGGGGCCAATGCTGTGGATCTGGTGATTCCAGAGGGGCTGGATGCCCAGGCTCCTCATCCCTTCAAGGGCAACGTGGACGTGGCCCGTCTGGAGGCCCTGATTCGGGAGGTGGGGGCGGAGCGCATCCCCCTGGGGATGATCACCATCACCAACAACAACGGCGGCGGCCAGCCGGTTTCGCTGGAAAACATCCGGCAGGTGAGCGAGGTGCTGCACCGCCACGGCATCCCCCTTTTCCTGGATGCCTGCCGCCATGCCGAAAACGCCTATTTCATCCAGCAGCGGGAGCCGGGACAGGCCGGTCGGCCGATCCTGGAAATCGTCCGGGAGACCTTCTCCTACGCCGATGGGTGCACCATGAGCGCCAAGAAGGATGGGCTGGTGAACATCGGCGGCTTCTTGGCCATGCGCGATGCCGGACTCTACGAGCGAATCTGTCAGCGTCTGATCCTGTGGGAGGGCTTTCCCACCTATGGCGGGCTGGCCGGCCGCGATCTGGAGGCCATCGCTCGCGGGCTCTGGGAGGCCTTGGACGAGCATTACCTGGCCTACCGCATCGGCCAGGTGCGCTACCTGGGCGAACGGCTGAAGGAACTGGACGTGCCGATCCTGGAGCCGGTGGGCGGCCACGCCGTCTACCTGGACGCCAAGCGTTTCCTTCCCCATTTGCCCCAATCCAGCCTCCCGGCCCAGGCCCTTACCGTGGAAATCTATATTCAGGGGGGCATCCGCACGGTGGAAATCGGCACGGTGATGAACGCCCGCCGGGATCCGGCCACCGGGAAGGTCATCTACCCGGTCCTAGAACTGGTGCGCATGGCCATTCCGCGGCGGGTCTATACGAATACGCAGATGGATTACGTGGCCGAGGCGGTAGCCCAGGTGCGCCAGCGCGCCGAAGGGGTGCGGGGCATGCGTATCGTCTACGAACCACCCTACCTGCGCCACTTTATGGCGCGCTTTGCCCCGCTCTAAGTACTGTTGCCCGTTACCACAAAATCCGAGGGGGCTCTGACATAGAAATGGCCAAAGACTATGATGTGATCATTGTGGGGGCCGGCCCGGCCGGCCTCTTTGCCGCCCTGGAACTGGCACGAAAAAGCGACTTGCGCCTCCTCCTTTTGGAAAAGGGCCGCCCGCTGGAGCACCGGCTTTGCCCGATTCGAGAGGAAGGAGGAGAATGCCGCCACTGCCGCCCCTGTGCCCAACTGTGCGGCTGGGGCGGGGCCGGCGCCTTTTCCGATGGGAAATTGACCCTCTCTCCCGAAGTAGGCGGCTGGCTGGGAGATTTCCTGTCCCGTTCCCTCCTGGAACGGTATATCGCCTACGTGGACCGCATCTACCGCGAATTCGGGGCCTCGGAGCGAGTGTACGGCCTGGGAGACGAGATTGAAGATTGGCAGCGGAAGGCGGCGCTAAATGAGTTGCGCCTGATTCCGGTGCCGATTCGACACCTGGGCACGGAGCACTGCAGCGCCATCGTCCAGGCCATGTACGAAGAACTGGCCCGACGGGTGGAAGTGCGGATGAATAGCCCGGTCGTTCGGCTGGAGGTGTCCGAGGGGCGGGTCGTGGGTGTGACCACGGCCGGCGGGGAAACGCTGAGGACGCGTTTCGCGGTGGTGGCTCCGGGCCGGGAAGGAGCCTCCTGGCTGCGCAGCGAGGCCGAACGGCTGGGGGTTTCGCTGCGCAACAACCCGGTGGATGTGGGGCTGCGGGTGGAAGTGCCGGCCCCGGTGCTGGCTCCCCTGACCGATGTGCTCTATGAGGCCAAACTGGAGTACACTACCCGTTGCTTCGACGACCGCGTGCGCACCTTCTGCGTCTGTCCGCACGGCGAGGTCACGCCGGAGTTTGCCAACGGCGATCCGCCGGTGGTGCTGGTCAACGGCCACAGCTACGCCGAGCGGCCAACTTCTTCTACCAACTTTGCCCTGCTGGTCTCCACTTCCTTCACCGAACCGTTCCACGAGCCCATTGCCTACGGCCGTTACCTGGCCCGGCTGGCCAACATGTTGAGCGGGGGGGTGATGGTGCAGCGGTTGGGGGACTTGCGTGCCGGCCGGCGTACCACCGCCGAACGCCTAGCCCGCAGCATCGTCGAACCGACCCTCAAAAGCGCCGTCCCGGGCGACCTCAGTTTTGTCCTGCCCTATCGCTACCTGGCGGACATCATGGAGATGCTGGAGGCTCTGGACAAACTGGCCCCCGGGGTCAACTCCCGTCACACCTTGCTCTACGGGGTTGAAGCCAAATTCTATTCCTCACGGCTGGACCTGACTCCTTCCTTGGAGACGGCCCAGGTGGCCAACCTCTTTGCGGCCGGCGACGGAGCCGGGGTCACGCGGGGGCTGATCCAGGCCTCGGTTTCCGGGGTGATCGTGGCCCGGGAGATTCTCCGCCGTTGCGGGGAAGCGCCGGCCGACGATGACTTTGAGGGAAACGGCCATGCCACATTATGAGAGGATTCTGCCGCTGGTCGGCATCGTCGTCCTGGGCCTGGGGCTCATCCTCCTGGTCGAAGGCATCCATTCCTTGACCCTGGTCATCCCGCTGCCGCGCCTGGGGCCGGCCCCGACCTGGCAGGTGGAGACGGTGGAGAGTGCCGGCGATGTCGGGGCCTACAGCGCCCTGGCACTGAGTCGGGGAGGAGTGCCTTACATCGCCTACCTGGATTCCAATGCCGGTGACCTCCGGGTGGCCCGCTACGACGGCTTCGCCTGGGTAACAGAAACGGTGGACAGCGTCGGAAGGGTGGGGGCCTACTCCTCCATCGCCCTGGACCGGGCCGGCTTTCCTCGCCTCAGTTACTACGACGCCGGGGAAAGCAACCTGAGGTACGCCCGTTACGACGGCCTGGCCTGGGTTACAGAGACGGTGGACATCGGCAAAAGCGTGGGGATGTACACCTCCCTGGCCCTGGACGAGGATGGCCGGCCGAACATCGCCTACTACGACGAGGCCCGCGGCGACCTCAAGTACGCCTACTTCGACGGCACGGTTTGGTTCACCGAGACGGTGGACTCTGCCGGAGAGGTGGGCCGATATGCCTCGCTGGCGCTGGATGGGCGAGGGCTTCCCCACATTGCCTATTACGACGCCGGCCGGGGCGAACTCCGCTATGCCCGTTTCACCGGTGCTACTTGGATTACCGGGACGGTGGACGGTCCAGGCAGCACCAGAGCCTTCGTTTCCCTGGCACTGGACAAGCAGGACCGGCCGCGCGTCGGTTATTACGATGCCGGTCGAGGCGAGTTGCGATATGCCGCCTATGACGGCTCTTCCTGGATCACCGAGACGATATTGAGCGGGGGAGAGGTGGGGCTATATAGCGCCCTGGCTTTGGATAGGCAGGGCTGGCCACATTTGGCCTGTTTCGATGCCTCCCAGGGGCGCTTGCTTTACCTCTCTTACAACGGTACTTCTTGGATGACCCAGACAGTGGAAAGCGACATCCGCGTAGGTGCCCTTTCCCTGGCCCTGGATACGAGGGGCCTTCCGCACCTCAGTTACTACGACCTCCTCAACGGAGACCTGCGCTATGCCTTTATCCCACCAGAAGAACGCCTCGAAGTGGACGTCTCCATCGCCTGGATGATCCTCTTTTTCCTGCTCCTGGTGGTGAGCGTGGGAGTAGAGTTTTCCCGACCGGAGGAGGAAGAGGTACTGCCGGCCGGGCGACACCGTCGGTTGGACCCGGTCGCCTGGATCGGGCCGGTGATGCTCACGCTGACCGCCTTCCTCTTCCTGCGCCTCCTGGCCGGTCTGGTGGAGCGCTCGGTGGGGTTAGGGGTCGTCGCCCTCGTCCTTCTGGGGGAACTGGTGGCCCTGCATTACCGCCACGACGAGCGTCCTTGGGTGCGGGAATGGAGTTACTTCTTCCTGGATTTGGCCCTTTATCTGACCGCCTTTTTCCTCTTCGGGGCGATCTACGCCTTGAGGCTACGCAGCCTCTTTTCGGCTACCATGCTGGTCCTGCTGGCGTTCTTTCTGGCCTTGGCCTTGTTGCGCCGCTTTGCTTCCCGAGGGCAAGCGCTGCTTTATGCCGCCGGAGTGGGGTTGGCCGTAGGTGAAATCACCTGGCCCCTCAACTACTGGGCTATCGGCGGCCTGAGTGGGGGGGCCTTCCTGCTGGTCGTATTCTACGTCCTGGTGAGCCTCTCCCGCCACCACTTTCGGGGAAAACTCACTGCCCGCCTGCTCTGGGAGTATGGATTGGTGCTTTTACTGGCCATCGTCCTGTTGGCGCTCCAGACCTTTGGCCTGCTGGGGGGATGGTGATGGAAGAAACCCCCTTTGGGACGACGGTGATCCTTCGCGCAGAGGATCCAGAGGCTTTGGAAGAAGCCTTGGCCTGGTTACGGCGGGGGGAGGTGGTGGCTTTCCCGACCGACACGGTCTACGGCCTGGGGGTGCGGGTGGACGACGAGGCGGCGGTGGAGCGGCTGTATTGGGTCAAGGGCCGGCCGGCCGAACTGGCGTTGCCGCTCCTTCTGGCAGAAGCCGAGGATGTGGAGGAGGTATGTCGGGAGGTGCCAACCGAGGCCCGGCTTCTGGCGGCGTGTTTCTGGCCCGGTCCTCTGACGTTGGTGCTCTGGAAACAGCCCTGGATTCCCGATCGGGTAACCGGAGGGCGGCCGACGGTGGCGGTTCGACTTCCGGACCACCCCCTGCCCCGCGAAATGGCCCGTTGTCTGGGCCGGCCGCTGGCCTCCAGCAGCGCCAATCGCTCCGGGGAACCTCCGACGACCACCGCCGCCGAGGTACGGGCCCAGTTGGAGGGTCGCCTTCCGCTTATTCTGGACGGCGGGAGGTGTGCCCGGGCTTGCCCTTCCACCCTCCTGGACCTGACGGTGGAACCGCCCCGGGTGCTCCGGGCCGGCCCGATCTCGGCGCAAGAGATCGCCGCCGTCCTGAAGCGGAAAGTCGTGGAATCTCCGAGAGGACAGGATGCCTGACTTCTGGTCGACTTTGCTCTGGGCCTTTTTGATCTTTGCGGCACGGGTTGTGGACGTCGGCCTGGGCACGATGCGGGTGCTGCTCATCGTACGCCGGCGCAAAGCCCTGGCCGCCCTGGTGGGCTTTGTGGAGATTGTGATCTACATTCTGGTGGTGAGCAAAGTCATCCAGGACATCGGCAACTGGTTCAACGTGCTGGCCTATGCCGGCGGCTTTGCTGTAGGGACGCTTCTGGGGATGATGCTGAACGAACGGATGGGCCGGAGGGTGGTAGAGGCCACAGTGATCGTCCATGAACCTGTGGAGCAGGTAGAAGCAGCCGTACGGGAGGCCGGCTTTGCCCTGACTCGGCATACCGGGGAAGGGCGGGATGGGCCGGTGGATGTGTTGATCGTCGTCTGCGGGACACGCCAGTTACCCCACCTGATCCAGGCGGTCACCCGGGTGGACCCGCGGGCCTTTATCTACACCCAGGAACTGGCCGGCCTGCGCGGCGGCTATGTCTACGGGATCAAGGGTAAACTTTGACAATTCCCAGACCCAATTTACCCCAATAGACATCCTGGTCAAACAGTGCTATAATCAACCTGGCCTGGATGAGTGCGCCCGTAGCTCAACTGGACAGAGCATCGGTCTTCGGAATCGAGGGTTGGGGGTTCGAATCCCTCCGGGCGCATAGAGAAAGGACGGGTTCAAGATGGCGGAAAGTTTACCTTCAGAGGAAGTCGCCGGCCGGCTGCAGCAGTTGCAGGAGGAGTTGCAGCGGCTGCGGCAGGAAGAGCGTCGGGTCGAAGAGCAAATCGCCCGTCTTCAGGCCGAACTCTCCCGCAGCCGCGGGCGGGAACGGCAGCGTCTGCAGGTAACGCGGAGCGCGACGCTGCCGGCCCTCCAGGTGGAACGTCGGCGTCTGCGAGCGGAGATTTTTCGTCTGGAGCAAGAGATACGGGCCTATCGGGAGCAGCCGCAGGGCTGAGGGCTCTGCTGGCTGCCCCTTTTTCCGGCCAGGTTCCCTTTCCCCGGCAGGGAAACGTCTTGCCCGGTTCGGACGGGGGACCTGGCCGGCCTGTGCCAGTGGAGGTGGGTGATGGGACAACGCGTGCTAGATCGGGTGAACGGGCCGGCAGATTTGAAACGCCTTTCCTGGCGGGAACTGCGCCACCTGGCAACGGAGATTCGCCAGGAACTCATCGAGGTGGTGCCGCAGACCGGCGGCCATCTGGCCTCGAGCCTGGGAGTGGTCGAACTGACCTTGGCCCTCCATGTGGTCTTCAGTAGTCCCCGGGACAAGATCATCTGGGACGTAGGCCACCAGGCTTACGTGCACAAACTCCTGACCGGACGGAAGGAGCGTTTCCGCACGATTCGACAGGCCGGCGGGCTGAGCGGCTTTACCCAGCGCACGGAAAGTCCCCACGACCCCTTTGGGGCCGGCCATGCCGGGACGGCCATCTCGGCCGCTCTGGGCATCGCTCGCGCCCGCGACCTGAAGGGGGAGGATTTCGACGTGGTGGCCGTGGTCGGGGATGGGGCCATGACATGCGGCCTGTCGTATGAGGGGTTGAACAATGCCGGCCACCTGAACAGCCGGCTCATCGTCGTCCTGAACGATAACGGCATGTCCATCGCCCCCAACGTAGGGGCGATTTCGCGCTACCTGAACCGGCTGCGCTCCAGCCCGAGTTACCATTTCCTCAAGGGATGGGTCGAACGTTTCCTACGGCATGTGCCGCTCCTGGGCCTCCCCCTCCTGGCTTTTCTCCGCCGTCTGAAGAGCAGTTTCAAGGAAATGCTCATCCCGACCCGGATCTGGGAGGAGATGGGCTTTATCTACATCGGCCCGGTGGACGGGCACAACCTCCGCGACCTCATCTTCACCCTCCGCGCTGCCCGGCGCGTGCAGGGACCGGTGCTGGTGCACGTCTACACGACCAAGGGCAAGGGCTACGAACCGGCTGAAAAAGACCCCACCAACTTCCACGGCGTGGCTCCAAACGGGGAACCCAAGGGGTCGGCCCCCTCCTACAGCCGCGTCTTTGGGCAGACACTCCTGCGCATGGCCGAGGTGGATCCCCGAGTGGTGGCCATCACCGCCGCCATGCCGGACGGCACCGGGTTGGTGGAGTTCTCCCGACGTTTCCCGGAGCGTTTCTTCGACGTGGGCATTGCCGAGGAACACGCCGTCACCTTTGCCGCCGGGCTGGCTACAGAGGGCTTCCGGCCGGTGGTGGCGGTCTACTCGACCTTTCTGCAGCGGGCTTATGACCAGATCATCCATGATGTGACGCTCCAGAACCTGCCGGTCATCTTTGCCCTGGATCGGGCCGGCATCGTGGGCGACGACGGGGCAACGCACAACGGCGTCTTCGACCTCTCCTACCTTCGACACATCCCCAACCTGGTGGTGATGGTTCCTAAGGACGAGTGTGAGTTGCAACGCATGCTCTGGACGGCGCTGGAGGTGAACGGCCCGGTGGCAATTCGCTATCCGCGGGGAACCGGCGTGGGGGTGCCGCTGGACGAGGGGCGGGTTACGCTGCCGTTGGGGATGGGGGAGGTCCTGCGCCGAGGGGCCGGTGGGGCACTGGCGCTGGTGGCCGTTGGCTCGATGGTCTATCCGGCGCTTCGGGCGGCTGAACTTCTGGCCCAGGAAGGGATCGAAGCCGCGGTGGTCAACGCCCGTTTCGTCAAGCCGCTGGACAAGGCCCTCCTTTACGGCCTGGCCCGCAACTTCCGGCGCATCGTCACCGTGGAGGAAAACGTCCTTGCGGGCGGCTTTGGCAGCGCGGTGCTGGAGTTTTACGAGCGCAAGGTGCTCACGGCCGGCCACGAGTTCCTGCGCATCGGCATCCCCGACCGCTTCATCCACCACGGGCCGCAACAGGAGGTACGGGCCTCTCTGGACCTTTCGCCCGAGGGCATCGTCCGCCAGATTCGCCGGCGTTTCCCCGAACTGTGGCTGGTGCTGGAGGCCGAACCCCGGGCGGAGGTGGAGGAGGAGACGGCCTCATATCGGACCTAGGGCCCGGGACTCGGGGTTCGGGGGACAGGGAGACGAGGGGACGGGAGGGCGAGTCTCCGGCCGAGCCGGTAGGAGACAAGGGGACAGAGAGACGGGGAGGCAAAGGGACGGGAAGAGGTCCATCGTGGAGATGTCAGCGTAATAGGAGGATCAGGGCTATGCGCTTTGAATTTGCCACGGCTACGCGTATCGTCTTTGGGGCGGGGGCGCTTGCGGAAGTTGGGCCGGCTGCATCCACAATGGGCCGACGGGCACTCGTGGTGACCGGCCGAAATGCTGCCCGCGCCGCGCCGTTGCTCGGCCTGCTGGCCCAACACGGGGTCGAGGCGGCCACTTTCTCCGTTGTCGGGGAGCCTACCCTGGAGACCGTCCGCCGGGGATTGGCTTGGACGCGGGGAGGCGAGTGCGACCTGGTCATCGGCTTCGGCGGCGGGAGCGCGCTGGATACGGCCAAGGCTGTTGCCGTACTCCTCGCGAACGAGGGAGACATTCTGGACTACCTGGAGGTGATCGGCCGGGGGCGGGCGCTGGAGCGCCCAGGGGTGCCGTGCATCGCCATCCCCACCACGGCCGGCACCGGAAGCGAGGTCACCCGCAACGCCGTCCTCCTTTCTCCGGAGCATAGGGTCAAGGTCAGCCTCCGCGGCGACTTTCTCCTGCCCCGCCTGGCTGTGGTGGATCCAGAGTTGACCTATACGATGCCGCCGGCCGTGACCGCTGCCACCGGTCTGGATGCGCTCACCCAACTCATCGAGCCGTTCGTTTCCCTGCGGGCCAACCCGCTCACCGACGCCCTCTGCCGGGAAGGGATTGCGCGGGCCGGCCGTTCGCTTCGCCGGGCCTGGGCCTCCGGGGAAGATGCCCAAGCCCGCGAGGATATGTCCCTGGCCGCGCTTCTCAGCGGGATGGCGCTGGCGAACGCCGGCCTGGGAGCCGTCCACGGCTTTGCCGCAGCGATCGGCGGGATGGCAAATGCGCCGCACGGAGCCGTCTGCGCCCGGCTGCTGCCCCTGGTGATGGGGGTCAACTTTCACGCCTTGCGCCTCCGTGCCCCTGAAAGCCCGGTTCTCCCCCGCTACCGAGAGGTAGCCGTCCTCCTCACCGGAAACCCCCAAGCCTCGGCCGAGGATGGGGTCGCCTGGGTCCGCGAAGTCGTGGCGGAACTGGGCATCCCTCCCCTTTCGGCCTATGGAATCGCGGCCGGCGACCTGGCCGAACTTGTCCGGAGGGCGGCCGTAGCCAGCAGCATGCGGGGCAACCCGATTTCCCTGACCGAGGAGGAGATGGAGGAAATCCTGGAGGAGGCGCTGTAGCCGTTTTGCCGGCCGGGCGAGATCAATTCGGGCCTATCGAAGCGGGGGGCGAGGTTCCGGCCGAGTCGGCCCAAACTCCAAACGCGCCTACCCCCGCAGCAGCCGCCACACCATCGCCTCGTGGGCGGCCCATTCCAGGCGGTCGTCCAGCGAAGGGAGTTCGACTTCCGGCCCGTAACGGCGACGCAGGGCCGTCCGGATGAGATGATCGGCCAGGTGGGGGTTCTTCGGCAGAAGGGAACCGTGGAGGTAACACCCCAGGGCATTTTTGTAGACGGCCCCTTCCGTTCGATCTTCGCCGTTGTTGCCATGGCCCACCCGTACCCGTCCCAGCGGCCGGCAACCGGGCCCCAGGTAGGTGCGGCCGCTGTGGTTCTCGAAGCCGACCAGGGTACGGGCCGGCGCCTCCGGCGGCGCATCCGTCCACTCCACCACCACGTTGCCGATCAGGCGCTTCTTTCCGGCCACAGTCCAGGCATCGAAGAGGCCGATGCCGGGCATCTCCACGCCGGTGTGGGTGCGGAAGTAACGGCCCATCAGTTGATAGCCCCCGCAGATGGCCAGGACCACCAGTCCGTCCTCGACTGCTTCTCGTAGGGCCGGACCCTTGAGATGGAGAAAGTCATCGGCGATAAGGGCCTGGTTAGAGTCCTGGCCGCCGCCCATAAAGACCAGGTCGAAAGAGCGCAGATCCACGGCCTGGCCCACATCCATCCCCTCCACCTCCACCTCCAGCCCTCGCCAGCGAACCCGTTGCACCAGGGTGAGGATATTCCCCCGGTCGCCGTAGATGTTCATTTGCAGAGGATACAAATGGGCTATCCGCAACCGCATCGCCGCAATCGACAAACGATAACGATTCCCGAACCACTCACGTTCAACGTTCAACGGGCTATTAGGGTCGCAGAATCTCCGAGACCCTGAGCACCTGGTATCCTTCCTTTTGAAACCACTCTAAGATGGCCGGCAGTGCCTCGGCCGTGGTCGCATTGCCCACGTGCATAAGGATGATGGCCCCGCCCAGGTCAATGGGATTGCCTCGGGCGTCGGTGGGGTGAGTAACCCGGTTCAGGAGGAATTCGGCCGATTTGGGTTCGCCCACGCTGTCGAGGCTGTCCACCGTCCAGTAGATGCTTACATATCCTTCCTCGGCCAGTAGGTCGAGCAGAGCCTGGTTGCGTTCGCCGTAGGGGGGGCGCAGGTAGGGCTGAGTGCTCTGGCCGGCCAGTTCGCGGACGATGCGTTCGGTTTTCCGAATCTCCTCCCGGACTGCCTCCTTACCCAGGGAAAGCAAATGGGGATGGCTATAGGTGTGGTTGCCAAACTCGTGCCCCTCGGCAGCCATACGGCGGACCAGGTCGGGGTTTTCCTCGGCCCATTTCCCGGTCAGGAAAAAGGTAACACGAACTCCATACGCTTTCAGGGTATCCAGAATGAGCGGAGCCGGGGCAGCGCCGGCGCCGGCGTCGAAGGTGAGCGCTACCCGCCGGCCGGGAAGCCCCCGGTCTACTTCCACACCCCGGACCTGCACCGTTTGGGTGAAGCCGGGTAGGGCAAAGAGCGGGATGACCAGGACTTGCCCATCCCCCAGGGGGGCATCTTCGGGAAAGCGGTTCAGTGTGGCGATGGCCGGAGCGAGGCTGCCATAGCCTCGGGCGATCTCTTCCAGCGTCTCCCCGGCGGAGACGACGTGTACGGCAAAGCCCACCTGAGCAGGAAGCGGTGTGGGGGGAGGGATGGGCGTTGGGGAGGGCGTTGCCGTTGGCGATGGAGTAGGGGTGGACGTAGGGGGAGGGGGCGCCGTTGGGGTGGGTAAGGAGGTGGCCGGGGGCACGGTCGCCGTCGTTCCCTTTTCCCAGAGGGGGAGAAGGGCGGAGGTCAAAAGGTACAGGGCCACGGCCAGCAGCACCACCAGCCCGATAAGTAACCAGCGTCCCAGGGAGGTATCCAGACCGCTTTCGCTATTCTCGGAAGTCATCGCCTAAAATTACCACGATGTCGGCCGTAGAACGGACCTTGGAATTGATTTCTATATTCTCCTCTTTTACTTTTAGGAATTCCGCCAAGGCCTGACGCACCCGGGTGTGGTCGCCGCGATCCAGGATGAGGGTGTAGGGGCGGCTGCCGGCCCGGTCGTCGTCTTCCACGCCTACGATGACAAAGCCCAGGGCACGCAGGCGGTCGGCCGTGCGGGTGGCCAGGCCGGTCCGGCCCACCGTCCCGTTGCGGATGACGATCGTGACCCCGGCGTAGGGGTTCGGGGTGGGGGTAGGGACTTCGACCAAGGCCGGGGTGGGCGTCGGTGTGACGCTGGAGAGGGCCTCGAAGTCGTCGCCCAGGATGAGGATGATGTCGGCTTCCCCTTCCTCGGCGGCGTTGATGGTGATGCGTTCGGGTGGGATATGGAGGAAGGCGGCTAGGGCCTGGCGCACCGGGGCGTGGTCGCCGCGGTCCAAAATGAGGGTGTAGGGACGGTTGCCCTGCTGGGGGTCGTCTTCGGGGGCGAGGACGCGAAAGCCCTGCGCCCGCAACCGTTCGGAGGTGCGGGTGGCCAGCCCGCTCTGCCCGGTCCCGTTGCGGATGACGATGGTGGCCAGGGAAAGGGGGTGGGGTGTAGGAGTGGCGGTTGCGGTGAAGACGGGTGTGGAGGTGGGCGAAGGAAGCGTTGGCGTGGGAAGGCGGAGCGTGCGCGGCGGCTGTACCCATCGAGAGGTTGGAGCCACCTGTAAGGCGACCGGCGTGGGAGCGGAAGCCCTCAGGAAAAGCCCCGGTTCTCCTTCGGTCGCTGGCCATTCCACCAGCGCAAGCAACCCTACCGCAGTCAGGAAGAAGGAGAACGCTGCCAGCCAGAAGCCCAGTCGGGCGAAGCGGAGGCGCTCCCAGAGGAGGGCAAGGGCAGCCCCCAGAAGGGGCAGGGTCAGGACAAGGACGACCATCCAGGTTCGCCAGGTCACCATCTACTCCAGGCTCAGGGTCAGGGTGTAGGCAGCCGGTTCCGTGGTGGCCGGAGCGACGGCCGAGACCACCACCATTACCCGGTGGATCTTCTCGCCGTAGTCGGGGATGAAGAGTTCGCCGCGCTCTTCATCATCCAGGGGGGGAAAGTAGAGGGCCGTTTCGGAGTCGCTTTCGGCGACCACCTGCACCAGGAAGTGGACGGGAACCGTGTTATCCACCCAGACGAAGCCGTTTGTTTCCCAGCCGGTCGGGTCTTCCATGTCGTCGAAGAGGCCGATTTCGGGAATTTCAAGGTCGTCCAGGGCCAGGCCGGGGGCGTTATAGGCGTCGTCGGTGACCAGTTCAAAGCGCAGAAGGATGGCCTGGCCGGCGAAGGGCGAAAGGTCGATCTCCTCCTGTATCCATGTCGCCCGCCCCCCTCCGCCGCTTACGCCGGTGTAGCCATGACCAAAGTTATTGCCGTGAGGATTGCTCGTGGTGGTGTAACGGCCGGGGAGAATTTGCCAGGAGCGTCCACCGTTGATGGAAACTTCGATATAGACATAATCATAATCGGTCTCGATCTCGTAGGCCGTCCAGAAACGAAGTGTAGCCCGTTCTGTCCCGCGCAGGTCCAAAGCCCGGGTCAGGGTGCTATCGGCCCGATCGCCCCGGTTGCTCCACCAGAAGTGGGTGCCGCTGTGGGGGGGAACGGGGAGCAAAGGGAGGGCCTCGCTCCCGTCGAAGGCGATGCGCAGCCGGCCGGACTGGAGGGCCTCGACCTCGATGTAGTCGGTGGCGTAGGGGTAGACGGTGGCCGTGATGGTTTGGGGCAGGCGGTAAGCCCGTTCGGCCGGCCAAGGGGGGATAAGGCCAAGGTCCGGATCATAGGCATAGCGGCCGTCCCCTACAGCCGGGTCGTTCAGGTAGTTCGCCAGGGACCAATCGGCAAAAAAGGCATCGAAGGAACGTGGGGCCGGGAGGATAGGTCGGTATCCGGCCCTCTCCAGCGCTCGTTCGATGGCGGTGAAATCATCTGCTTCGGGGTCCAGCAGGGTGCTCAGCGCATCCATCCCTCCAGCACGGTGAACAAAGTAGCGGAAGAAGAGGTAACTGGCGGCATAGTGAGGCAGTGAGGCCAGGGGGTCATCGCTCCAGGTGGTCAGTTGCAGGTCGGGGTTATCCAGGAAGGACCAAACCAGGTCGCTGGCATCGTACCCGCAGGCTTCCTCGGCCATTTGGGCAAGCCCTTCGTCAACCCAGGTGTCGTTGCGGGGATCCAGATGCCAGTGGATCATATGCTGGAACTCGTGGGCCAAAGTGCTCAGGTAAGGCCGGCTGCCGATGATGAATGAATCCAGGTCCATATAGAACATCTCGTGCTGGTTGCTGTGGGGATTGACCTCCTGGGGCACCTCGTTCATGCTGGAGAAGTAGCCCGAGGCCTCCGTGAGGTGAGTGTGAAGAACGATCAGGTGGGGGTCACCGTCCACGCCTGGACTCCACTCCTGGCCGAAGGTCTGCCGGCAGGTGGGGTAAATCTTGTCCTCGAAGGTCTGGGCGGCCCGTTCCAGGGTTCCCTGGTCCACGGAGACGCCGTCCTCCACGTACATATAGAGGTGGGTGGTAACCAGGCGGAGGGTGGCGGTGATCTGGCGTATCTGTTCCGAGTTGCTCACCCAGAAGCGTTCCTTATGGCCGACAGCGAGGGGTGGAGCCGTCTGGGCGGCGATGCGGGAGAGGTTTTTTCCGCCGTAGAGGAGGCGGCCGGCCAGGTCCACCAAGTCGCGGGGCGGGAGGGTCGTTTCGGCGATGCGGCGGGCGGTTTCCTCGCCTCGTCGGGCCTGGGGCGTGGGGGTTATCTCCGGGGTCGGGGAAGGCGTAGGCCGGGGGCTAGGCGGGGGAGTGGGTCTTGGGGTTGGGGTGGGTGTAGAGGAGGCGGCCGATGGCCGCTCTTCCCAGGGGGCCGGCGGTCCGTAAGGACCCAGGAGAAGCCAGAGCAGCGCCACCAGGCCGACCAAGGCCAGGAGACAGACCAGGCCGAAGACAAGCCACAGTCCCCATACTTTTCTGCGCAAAGTTTCTCCTCGACGGTTAGGTATTCTGTGAGCATTATACCTGAAGGGAGGGCAAAGGGCAACTGCCCCTGTTCGGTCTCACGAGGGGAGGCAGCGGAAGCCCTGGGCGCTGAAGCGGGGGTCGAAGGTGAAGGCGGTCTGGATCCCCAAATCCCGCATCATGGCAAAGGTGACACAGTCCACCAGGCTGAGTTGGCGGCGGGCTGCGGTAAGTAGGCCGGCCACTCCCGCCCGATGGCTGCCCTCGTCCACCCAGTGGACGGAGACGACAGGCAGGACGTCCTCCTGCAGGGCGCGAACGGCCTCGATCCCCAGCCGGTGTTGGACCAGGGCGAAAGTTTCCACCAGGATGTAGTTGTTGCAGAGCAACGGGACCCGCTGGGTAACCAGTTCTACCCAGAGGGCTTTGGCCCTCTCGTGGTTTTGATCGTCTGCGTCCAGGATAGCGTAGAAAGCCGAGGTATCCACCAGTACGCTCATCGTCGAAAGGCCTCCGCCAGGTATCGGTCGTGCCGGGTCGAGACACGGGAACGGCCCGAACGGAAACGGCCGGCCGCCGCGATGGCCCGTTGTCGCATTTCTTCTTCGTCCCGGCTTTTCCAGGAGCGAATCAGGGCGTCCACGCTCAGCCGGACCAGTTCGGCGACGGATATGCCCCGGACGGAGGCCAGTTCCTTCAGCGCTCGCACTTGATCCTCTCGCAACTGCATCTGAGTCCGGACCATCTCCGACCTCCATCATGCTTAAATTTTTTACCTCATGATAACACTTTGCTCATGGCTGTCAAGTGCCAGGGGGAGGATTTTGTGGTATAATAACGCCTAGGTCACCTTGAAACCTGCAAGGAGCGGACCCGGTGTGGTATCGTTTTATTGGTCTCCTGGTCCTTGGGCTATTTTCCCTCTGGGCCTGTACATCGGAGCCGGCAAGTCCTCTGGGAGACCTGCCCCTGCATACTCGCCCCGAGGGGGCCGGCCGGGCCCCCTGCGGTCCGTTGTGGGAAGAAGGGGCGGAGGTTACCCTGCGCGGACTGTATCGCACCTCCGGCCAAGGGGACGAGTTCGGAATCCGCCCCTACCTGGATGTGGTGCATTTCTTTTCCGACGCTTCTTCCTGCTGGGCCCGAATCTTTCTCCTGGGCCGAAGTGTGGAGATGGGGACGGTCTCCTGGGATGCCCCGCTCTACGTCGAAGTCGGCGGGCGGCTTTCGGCCGGCCGCTGGTCTTCGCCGGGGCTGTGGGACCTCCAGGTGGAGCGATGGTCCATCCTTCTGCTGGACGGACGGGCAGTTCGGGAGGCCTGTCAGGCGGCGGTGGCGGCCCATCTTTCCGACCTGGAAGCGCTCGACTGGGCGGCGCTGGCCCTTCCTTCGTATGTTACAGGCACGGCCGGCTTCCGGCCGGATGCGGAGGGACTGCGCCGCCTGGAGATCCATTTCCTGGGCGGCGACGATGGCCGGCCGCTCCTCCTTCTGGAGGGAAAGGGGCCGGCCTTGCCCCCGGTGCGCCCGCTGGTGGAGCGATGGGTGGCCGTGGAGTGCGTGTACGACGTGGCCCAGGGGCAAGTCGTGGAATTGGTAGCAACGATTCGGGGAGAAGTGCATGAGTAACGTATGGAACCGCAGGTCGGGTTGCCGATCCGACCTACGGTTCCAAAGGAGGAAAAGATGACCGCGGTTATCTTGGACGGCCGGGCTACGGCCAAGGCGATGCAAGGAGAACTGGATGAGCAGGTCCGGGCCTTGGTGGCCGAACGGGGCTTTGTCCCCACCCTGGCGGTGGTGCGGGCCGGAGAAGACCCGGCATCGGTCAGTTATGCCCGCACCATTGTGAGCACGATGGAGAAGCGCGGCCTCCGGGTGGTCGTGCACACCCTGCCGGCCGAGGTCTCGCAAGAGGAGATGGCCGGACTTGTGGCCCGGCTGAGCGTGGACCCGGAGGTACATGGCATCATGGTGCAGGAGCCGTACCCCCGGGGGATCGACCCCGCGGCCATCCTGTCCGCCTTGGATCCGCGCAAGGATGTGGACGGCGTGCATCCGGAGAACGCCGGCCGGCTGGCCCAGGCTGAACCGGTGGGGCGGGGTGCTTCGGAGCCGGCCTTTTTTGTCCCGGCCACGCCGGCCGGCGGGATGGAACTCCTGCGTCGCTATGGAGTGGAGTTCGCCGGGAAGCACGCCGTCGTGGTAGGGCGTTCCAACATCGTCGGCAAGCCGATGGCGCTCCTGCTCCTGCGGGAGAACGCCACCGTGACCGTCTGCCACTCGCGCACGTCCGACCTGCCCTCCGTCTGTCGGCTGGGCGACATCCTGGCTGTGGCCGTGGGCCGGGCTAGGATGGTACGCCGGGACTGGATCAAACCGGGGGCAATTGTGGTGGACTTTGGGGTGAACTTTATCAAGACCTGCCCGGCGTGCGGGGCCGACAACCGCGACACGGCAGAGGTCTGCGCCGGCTGTGGTGCCTCCTTGCAAGGAGTGGAGGCCCGCATGGTCGGCGATGTAGACTATGAGGGAGCACTGGAGGTGGCCGGGATGATTACTCCGGTGCCGGGCGGGACCGGTCCGATGACCAATGTAATGCTCATCCACAACCTGCTGGTGGCGGCACGTCAGGTCGGGCGGTCGAAGTAGATCCCTCTTTTCCGGGGGATACCCATATCCACCGCCCGGGCAAGTGTTTGGGGTGGAGCGTCAATCGTCGATCGTTGAGCATTTGAGGAAGAAATATGGCTGAGCGGATTCGCACCTTTATCGCCGTCGAGTTGCCGGGAGATGTGCAGCGTGGCCTGGTTCGGGTGCAGGAGGATTTGAAGCGTTCCCATCCGCCGGTGCGCTGGGTTTCTCCCGAGAGGATTCACGTTACCCTGAAGTTCCTGGGAGAGATTCCGGCCGAACAGGTGGAGACGGTCTGCCAGGTGGTCGAGCGGGTGGCTGCTTCTGCCGTTCCCTTTGAACTGGAGGCGGTCGGTGCGGGAGTCTTTCCGAACCTGCGGCGTCCTCGGGTGGTCTGGGTGGGGGTACAGGGCGACCTTCCGGCGCTACAGGCGCTTCAGGAAAGGCTGGAGCGGGAACTGGCCCAGGCCGGCTTCCCGAGGGAGGAACGCCCTTTTTCGCCCCACCTGACGCTGGGGCGGGTGCAGGACCGGGCTTCGCCGGCCGAGGCCCGCTCGCTGGGGCAATTGGTGGGCGGGTTGGAAGTGCCTTCGCTGGGCCGCTGGCGGGTGGAGGAAATCGTAGTGATGCGGAGCGATTTGCGGCCGGAGGGTCCGCTTTATACGCCGCTGCAGGTGTTGCGCCTGGGCGGTACAGCGCGTTAGGATGTCTCCCTTTCCATTTTCCCCCGGGCGAGCGAGGCCAGCATCCCCAGCAGGCACAGGCCGGTAAAGATACGGAAGGCGAGGCCCATGACCGAAAGGATTTGTTCGGGCAGGAGGTTTTCCCATTCGACCCGGCCGATATAGGCCGAGACCAGGAGTGTGACCAAGGCCATGCTGACGGCCTGGCCGGTCAGGCGCATCGTGGCCAAGGTCGAGGAAGCCACGCCGTAGTCGCGCCGGCCCACTGCCCCCATCACGGCGTTGGTATTGGGCGCGGAGAAAAGGGCATAGCCTAGTCCGATGAGGGTTAGGAAGGCGACCACCAGGGCGATGGGGGAGTCGCTTCCCAACGTGGAGAGAGAGAAGAGGCCTCCGGCCATCACGGCCATGCCCAGGGAAGCCAAAAGGCGGGGTTGAGTTCGGTCGGAAAGGCGGCCGGCCGGCGGGGAAAGGAGGGCCATCACGGCCGGCTGGGCTAGGAGGACCAGGCCGGCCTGTTGGGGTGGCAGGTCCAGCACTTTTTGCAGGTAGAGGGAGAGGAGGAAGGAGATGGAGTGGGTAGCGCTGTAATGGATCAGGGCGGCCAGGTTGGAGAAGATAAAGGTGAGGTTGCCGCGGAAGCGGCGCAGGTCCAGGAGGGGTTCGGTCGGCCAGAGGCGGCGCAGGAGGTAGGGAAAGGGGGGCTCTCGCCGGCGGAGTTCCCAGAGGGTGAAAGTGGCCAGGCCCACAAGGCCGGCAGTGGCCAGGTAGGGCGAGAGGGCGCTTTCCCGAAGGGAGGCAAGTCCCCCGAGAAAGCCCAGGAGGGAAGTACAGAAGAGGAGGGCGCCGGCCCATTCGAAGTGCTGGCCGGCGGCGTCGGCCCATTCGCCGCGCAGCCGGAGGAGGGTCAGGGGAAGGAGGGCCAGGGCGAGGGCGGCGGCGAGGGCGAAGATGGTTCTCCAACCCAAGTGCTGGGTGAGGAAGCCACCGAGGGAGGGGCCCAGCGTCAGGCCGGTGTAGACAGCGGCGATGTTGATGCCCAGGACGCGGCCCCGTTCGGCCGGCGGGAAAACGGAGGTGAGGATGGCCACGGCCGTGCCAAAGACCATCGAACCGCCGATGCCTTGGAGGACGCGGGCGGCGATGAGGAACGAGATCGAGCCGGCCAGGGTGCAGAGGATGGAAGAAATTCCATAGACCAGGAGGCCGGCCAGGAAGACCCGACGTCGGCCATAGAGGTCGGCGGCCCGGCCCAGGGGCGGGAGGAAGGCGGCTGAAGCCAAGAGGTGGGCTGATTGTACCCAGGCCAGGGCCACGGCATCGGCGGCCAGGTCTCGGCCGATGTCCTTGAGGGCCAGGTTCACTGCGCTTGACATAAATGGGGTTAGAAAAGAAGAGAGGGTGGTGATCAGGAGGGTATAGCGGCGTAAGGTCGGCGTTTCCATCGTTCGGTCCTTTATGGAAGTTAGAGGTTGAAGGTTCGTCGTTCGGACAGGAATTGTGTATGTGCCGGGGAAACTTTAGCCGATATTGGGACCGATGTCAAGTTGGATGGCCCGATAAGGTTCGGCAGGGGGTGTTGGCATAATATGTTGGGGCAGGATCAGGAAAGAGTTGGGAAGAGAGGAGAACCACGCGACAGATGGCAGGGACAGGAAGGAGCACGGTTCAGCCGGCCTAAGTAATTATGTCAATAACAGGGCTCGAGGGGGGCTTGAGGTAACATAAGAACTCTTATCGGAAGTAAATGGGAGGCTCCCTGCCCCTCGGCCCTATCCCCTTCCTGAAGGATCGCCCAGGCATCTTCTGACCGCTAGACCTGCACCGCCGACACTCGCATTTTCCTCGACTTCCGTTATGCACAGAGAGTGAAATCTATTATGTCATTATCAGAATGCCTTTGACCAACCGGGACATCGGGGTTATGATGTAGGACAACTCCGCAAGGAGTTGTCCCAAGCCAGGAGGGTAAAATGACGACGCCTGTAGAGCAACCTCCCGTTCACCGTCCGGAGACGCTGCCGGCCGACGCCTCCTGGCTCTTCCCGGAATACGATTTCGCCACCATGAATCCGGAGGACCACGCCGGTGTCATTATCGAGCGCATCCTGGAGCGAGGCTCGTGGGAGCAGGTACGCTGAACGGGCCGACATCTGCCGGCTCCTGGGGCAAGCAGGCCACTTCGAAGTGGTCTCGGAACAGGAGGGGATGCTGTTCACCCGCTTGCTGGGCGTGGAAGTCGGTTTCCTCTACCAGCCTCATCCCCTGTTGGAAGCCCCGGTCGTGTATCGTGGCCTGAACCTGGCCTCGCCCACCGATATCGGGCTGATGAAACTTGCGGCGATCAACTCGCGGGGCACGCGGCGGGATTTCATCGATCTCTAATGCCTTCGGAACGTTATCTCCCTGGATCATCTCTTGGAACTGGCCCCGGTCAAGTATGCCGATCGCCCCCGTTTCCTGGCCATCGCGGTGCGGGCCCTCGCCTATTTCGAAGAGGCCGAACAGCAGCCTGTGCCGCAGATGCTTGTCCCTATTGAGTGGGCCGATGTGCGGGCCTATTGCGAAGCGGCCGCCCGTCGCCTGGCCCGCCGCCTGAGCGGGCTGGGGGAATAGACTTCGCAGCCTGCCCCCCAGCGAGGCCCAATCCCAGGCCAGGGTCAGGGGGGGGATAGGGCGAGTTTATGATGCTCCCTTTCCCCTTACTCCCTCTTTCTTCTTCCGCTGGGAGAGGGGGTCGGGGGATGAGGGTCCCCTCCACAGCCGGCCGAGTTCGAAATGGGGCGAGAACCGCCGGGGCACAGACCGGAAAAACCGTTGAAGCGATGTTCCCTGAAGGGAAAGCGAGGCCCATAGGGGAAGCGAGCGGCCGAACAGCCGTTGGAGTACTTCGAGCTGCTCTCGCAGGCGTAGCGAAAGCGAGAGGCGACGGAGGGGTTGGTGGATGGCCGGCTTTTTCCGGCGCTCCGGCGGCGGGAAGGCACCGAATTCGTACTCGAAGGGAATTTCCTGGATAGACCGGCCCCTCAGAAGGTTTCCCTCGCACCAGAGATACTTCATCCCCAGCCGGAGCATCCCCTCCTTCCGAATCCTCCGCACCGAGGCCGCGATGCGGGTGCCGGTCAGGACGCCAAAGCGACCGTGCCGGGCCGCCCGCCGGACGTAATCCACGTCTTCGCTCAGAGGCAACGTCTCGTCAAAGCCGCCGATCTTTTCGTGCAGTTCCCGTCGCACCAGGATGCAGAAGCCGGGGGCGTAGGGACGAAAGGATTGCATCAGGAAAAAGTAGAGGCTGGCCGCCCCATAGACGGCCTGCTCCAGAAGGTTGCCGTCCCAGGTGACCATCCAGGCCGTGGCCACGTCGTACCTTTTCCGCAGGAACTCTTGTACGGCACGTTCGATGAAGTTGGGGGGCGGCAGCACATCGGCATCCAGGAAGAGGAGGAGGTCGCCTGTGGCCACCCGGGCACCGGCGTTCCGCCCGACGGCCGGGCGGCCCCCGTGGACCACGCGGGCTCCGCGCTCTCGGGCCAGTTCGGCCGTGCCGTTGGTCGAGCAGGCATCGGCGACGATGATTTCATCGGCCGGCCAGGTCTGTGCGGCCAGCGCATCGAGCAGGCGGGGCAGATAGCCGGCCTCGTTCAGCGTGGGGATAACGACGCTCAGGGTGATCCGGCCCGGCCGGGCAAACTTCACCACCTGATCGGCAATCTCCGCCTCTTTGTCCAACTTCCGCCTCACTCCACATCCTCCGCGGCCTCATTCCGGCTGCTACCTCGCCACCGTTGAGATGGGACCTGGATGCCGGAAATTACCTTATGTCAGTAGCTGCCCAGTCTCGTGTCGAATTCACCTAGGACATTCGAATGATAACACGGTCAAAACAAATATGCAACATCTCGACGGTACAGGTTGGCGAAGTTTGTGAAAGGACGAGGGGCGAGAGGGTCAGGAGCGAACCACCAACGGAACCGGCCTGGATCCCAGCCGGAAGAAGAGCCATCCCGGCCCCAGTGCCCAACCTGCGATGACCACGAGGCCCAGAAGTTGGGCCGTCAGTTGCCCGAAGTCGGGCCGCATGCCCGAGGACAGGAGGAGGACGCCGCTCACCCCCTGGCCGGCCACCCCCAGGTAAAGGCCGGCCCCTACCCCGTTCAACCCCTGGCCGAAGGTACCGTCGGCAAAGAGGCCTACCGCCAGGACGCCCCACAGGCCGGCGAAACCAAAGGCCGGCACGATTCCAGCCGCATCCGGCAGATGCCAAACCTGGGTCAGGAGGTAACTTCCCAGGCAGACGATGAGGCCGGCCCCTGCTCCTACCGCCAGCATGGCAGTCGGTAAGGCGAACGGGGACAGGCCGGACCCGGCCACCGCCCCGGCCAGGAGCCCCCGGGCCAGCATAATCGGGTGGAAGCGGGCCGTGGTAAAGGCCATATAGACGGCTGCTGCAAGGCCTCCCGCGGCTGCGCTGAGCCAGGTGTTGGCCGCCACCAGTGCCAGCCGGGGCACCACTTCCCAGGCCGCCGCCAGGTTCAGGGCGGTCAGCCCCAGCAGGGCTAGGAGACTTCCCCCGAGATACGATCCCAGGCCGGCCGGCAGGAGGGGCCTTTCAGCCTGCCGCAATCCCTCCTCCGCTACCTGACGGACCTCCTGGTCAAGTTGCCGGCGCGAGCGCAGGCGGAGCGAGGGTAGGGAAAGTTCGGCTGTTTCTTCCGGAGGGCGTCCCTTCTCCCGGATGGCCAGTAGTCCGGCCAGCGCCAGCAACCCGCCCAGGGCATAGTGCACCCCGGCCCCGCCATAGTCTATGAAACCGTGACCCATATAGGCCGTCCGGCCGACGGCTGCCAGCCATCCCCCTCCCCAGACCCAGTGGCCGAGAAGGGGGTAAAAAACTCCGCCGATCAGCACGGCCATTCCAACCAGGCTAGGGCCGGGAAACCCCCGCCCGAGTGGAGCCATCGCCAGCACGACTGCCGTCGCCGCTCCCACCGCCTGGAGGAGGAAGAGGGCCGGTCTACCCGCCTCTACCGGCAACCCCGGCCCTCCCCAGGCCAGCAACCCCGATCCTTCCCCGAAGGGAGACCACTGCCAGGCCGGCCGGGGTGCCTCGCCGAGTTGCGTGACGTGGATGGCCCCATATTGCAGAGAAAAACCGCAGGCCCAGGAGACCAGGAGGGCCAGCAGGCCGGCCAGAAGCAGCCGTCCCCCCTCTCCTCCCCTTTCTCCCCGGCCGGCCATTACCCCTATTCCCACCGGCAGGGCCAGCCCCAGGAGGGACATGGCTGCTACCCAAGCGATGTTGAGAAGCACCGAGTTCATGACGCCCCCCATGCTCGAAGGCGTTCTAGCGCGCGCTCCAGGGCTTCCTCCAGCCGGCCGACCTCCGGTCCTCCTCCCTGAGCGTCGTGTGGCCGGCCGCCGCCGCGGCCGCCAAGGATAGCGGCGGCCTCGCGCACCAATGTTCCCATATCCCAGGGAAGACCCTCCGCCCGGGCAAAGCAGAGTCGGCCTTCCTCTCCAGCGATGCCTAGGAGCGCTACCCCTCCAGGTAACGCGGCGATCTCCCGGGCCAGCAGGCGTACCTCTTCCAGCGACCGCCCGGCGAAAGCGGCCCGTACCACCCGCGCCGGGCCAACGACCTCGGCCCCTCCGTAGAGTTCGCGTGCTTCGTAGCGAAAAAGTGCCCGGCGGGCTTGTTCCAACGCCTTACGGGATTCCTCAACCGCGGCAGAGAGTTTTGCCACAGCCTCGGGCAGGAAAGGAAGCCCCACCGTGAGCGCGTTGCCCATCTGGGTGAGCAGGTGATGTTTCCAGCGGGCATCCCGTAGCGCCCGCCAGCCGCAGAGGAAGGTAATTCGTGTCTCCGCACCGCGCCGTTCGCTGTGGACGATGTGAATCAGGCCAACTTGCCCGGTGCGGGTGCAGTGTGTGCCGCCGCAGGGAGACCAATCATACCCATCCACCTCGACGATGCGCACGTGTTCGTGCCCGGCCGGACTCTTGCGCAGGGGCAGACGGGCCAGTTCCTCCGGCGTGACGAAGTAGGTGCGCACCGGCCGATCTTCAAAGACGATGGCGTTGGCCTCATCTTCTGCCCGGGTCAGTTCCTCGAGGGAGAAAGGGGCCCGATCCAAGTCAATAGTGGAAGCCTCCTCCCCGATATGAAACGAGGAGGTGGCCGCTCCCCTTCGTTCAAAGGACTGGGAAAGGATATGCTGGCCGGTGTGCTGCTGCATATGGTCGAAGCGTCGCTCTCGTTCCACCTGTCCATGGACGACGTCGCCGGCCGGCTCTTCCTCCAGGATGTGAAGGATTTCCCCCTCCTCCTCGCGCACCTCCTGTACCGGGATGCCGTTCAAAGTGCCCCGATCGTGCGGCTGGCCGCCGGAAGTGGGGTAAAAGGCCGTGCGGTCGAGAAGGAGGGCCGGCCGGCCCTCGATGGTGCGGCGTTCCACCACCCGGGCGGTGAAGGAAAGGAAAAAAGGGTCATCGTAATAGAGCCGTTCGGTGGGCATACGTCATCCTCATAAGACGCCAGGGGTAGTATACCACGTCCTCTGAAATTCGGCAAAGTAGGAACTCCGCAGGAGTTGTCTTGCCCCCATTTCCTATTTGCGGGAAATGTGTTAAACTATTGCTATGGCCGAGCAATTGTTGGAAATAGATGTCCGCATAGCCGAAACGACCCAGGAGGTTCCGATGCCCGGCATCCTTCTGCGACACGCCGACCTTTTGGTGACTATGGATGAAGGTCGCCACATCATCCCAGACGGCGGCCTCCTCATCGAAGGCGGCATCATCCGTCAGGTTGGCCCGACCGCCGAACTCCCCGAGCGGGCCGACCAGGTGGTGGATGCCCGAGGCATGGTCATCCTGCCCGGCCTGGTCAATACCCATCACCACCTCTACCAGACCCTCACCCGCGCTCTCCCGGCCGTCCAGGATGCCGAACTCTTCAACTGGCTGACCCACCTGTACCACGTCTGGGGCGAACTCACCGCCGAGGCGGTCTACGTGAGCGCCAAGGTCGGCCTGGCCGAACTTCTGCTGAGCGGCTGCACCACTACGAGCGATTTATTTTATGTCTTCCCCAATAGCAGCGACGTGTCCATAGATGCCGAAATCGCCGCTGCCCGCGAACTGGGCATCCGCTTCCACGCCGGCCGGGGCAGTATGTCCCGGGGTCAGAAAGAAGGCGGCCTCCCGCCCGACGAGGTCGTCCAGGACGAGGAGACCATCCTGGCCGATTGCGAGCGTCTGATTCGCACCTATCACGACCCCCACCCCTACGCGATGTTGCGCATTGACCTTTCCCCCTGTTCCCCCTTCTCCGTCAGCCGGCGGGCTATGGAGGAGATCCGCGACCTGGGCCGGCGGGAAGGGGTGCGGCTGCATACCC
The DNA here is from genome assembly GCA_036172265.1 of Chloroflexia bacterium. Taxonomy (GTDB): domain Bacteria; phylum Chloroflexota; class Chloroflexia; order DTKN01; family DTKN01; genus JASFBA01. The sequence continues at coordinate 45,290 of JASFBA010000017.1, read as the reverse complement.
ACCTGGCCGAGACCCAGGATGAAGAACGCTACTGTCTAGAGGTGTACGGCCGGCGTCCTCTGGCACTGATGGAGGAACTCGGCTGGCTCGGCCCGGACGTATGGTTTGCCCACGTTGTCTATGTGAACCGGAAAGAAATCGCCCGCCTGGCAGAGACCGGGAGCGGAGTAGCCCACTGCCCCACCTCGAACATGCGCCTGGGCTCGGGCATCGCCCCGATCGTGCCGATGCTGGAGGCGGGGGTTACGGTCGGGCTGGCCGTGGACGGAAGCGCCAGCAACGATTCCTCCCATATGCTGGCCGAGGTTCGGCAAGCCCTCCTCCTGCAGCGAGTACGCTACGGAGCCGCGGCTCTTTCGGCAAGCCAGGTGCTGGAGATGTCCACGCTGGGAGGAGCACGCCTCCTCGGGCGGGATGACATTGGGGCGCTTGCGCCGGGCCGGGCGGCCGACCTTATAGGGGTGCGGCGGGAGCGGCTGGAGTATGCCGGATCCCAGCACGACCCCGTGGCTGCCCTGGTTTTGTGCAGCCCGGTGCAGGTGGACCTGGCGATGGTGCAGGGGCAGATTCGGGTCTGGGAGGGAGAAATCCCCGGCCTGGACCTGCCGGCCCTGATCGCCCGGCATAACGCCCTGGCCGAGGAGTTGGTCGCCCGGGCCGAGGCCCGGTATGGGCAAAGGTTACGAGAACGGATCTGGCGGCCGGTCTTTCGCTCTTTTCCCCGGAACGAAAGCGGAGGAGGCCGATGAAACTGAAGTGGACCCCTTGGCGCATGGCCTATGTGGCCGGCGAGAGGGAAAAGGGCTGCGTCCTCTGCCGGGTGCCGGCCGAAACGGATGATGAGAAGAACCTCCTGGTCTATCGCGGGGAACGATGCTACGCTCTTCTCAACCTCTATCCCTACAACACCGGCCACCTAATGGTAGCCCCCTATACCCATGTAGCCGACCTGGCAGCCCTGGATGCAGAAACTGCCGCCGAACTGATGACGTTGACCCAGAGGTGTCTTCGGGCTCTGCGCCGGGCCCTCGCCCCGCACGGCTTCAACATCGGCATGAATTTGGGCCGGGTTGCCGGGGCCGGCATCGCCGATCACCTGCATCTGCACATTGTGCCGCGCTGGAGGGGAGACACCAACTTTATGCCGCTGATCGCCGGAACAAAACTCATCCCCGAACTCTTGTCCGAGACCTACGCCCGGCTGAAGAAGGCTTTTGACGAAATACGCTCTGAGGAAAAGTCGGGGGTATGACCCAACTAGAGGGTCAGCCCCCGATGCTGGAGAAAATTACCAGGGACTATTCCCGGGAAAGGCCTCGTAGCCCGGCCGTTTGACGCACGATGGAAACAAACTCCTCCACCTTCAGGCTGGCCCCGCCGACTAGGGCACCGTCGATTTCCGGCTGCTCCATAAACTCGGCGATGTTGGCGGCGTTGACGCTTCCTCCGTACTGGATGCGGATGGCGGTTGCCGCCTCGGTACCGTACATCTCGCCGAGCAGGCGGCGAATCATCCCGATGATGGCGTTGGCTGTAGGGCCGTAGCAAGGCCGGCCGGTGCCGATAGCCCACACCGGCTCGTAGGCGATAACCCCACCGAGTTCCACAAAGCGCCGGCCGTCTACTCCCTCCAGGGCTGCCCGCACCTGTCGGGAAACGACCTCTTCGGTGCGGCCGCGTTCGTTTTCCTCCAGTGTTTCTCCCACACAGAGGATAGGGGCCAAACCGTGGGCCAGCGCCGCCTCCACTTTGGCATGGATCAAGGCATCGTTTTCTCCAAAGATGTGCCGCCGTTCCGAGTGCCCCAGGATGACGTAGCCACACAGACCGGCCAGCATCCGTGCCGCCACCTCCCCGGTATAGGCCCCCTCGGTCGGGTAGAGGTTCTGTGCACCCAGGCGAAGGGGGTGTCCCTCCAGACACTTGTGCACCGTGGTCAGGGCAACCGAGGGAGGACAGAGCACCACCTCCACCCTATCAATTCCTTCGATCCCCCGGATCACCCCTTCAGCCAGCGCCCTGGCCTCTTCCACCGTCTTGTGGCATTTCCAGTTACCGGCAATGATTGGGATGCGGGAGGACATCATAAGGGTCTCACTCTATCTTGGCCGCAGACAAGGCTACTTGCAAAGCCTGCTCCCAGTATAGGACCTGGCCGTTCCGTACCAGCAGCACCTGCCACGCTTCGGCCGCCTTCTTTCCACGGATTCCAGCAACCTTTTATTGATATTTTACCATAGCCCTCTCCCCCGGTCAATTTTCTTGTGTGCCGGGGGGTTTGGGGGCGTTTCCGCAGGGCAAGTCCCCAAATCGAGGTCGCCCTTCCGCGGTCGCGGGGGCGAGACGTTGCCCTGCTTGCTTTTTTGACAACCCTCTTTGTCCTATCGTATAATACAATTCAAACGTCTCCACAAGACCTAAGGAGGACGCCATGGAGAGCCGTTCACGGCATTGCCCACACCTCGGGTTGAAGCACACGCGTTCGATCCGTTTTTCCAGTCCTACCCCGGAGCACCGTTGCTATATCTTCGGCGAACCTTTGCCCATCCATGTGGACCAGCGGACCTACTGCTTGGGCGAGCGGTATATGGAGTGTCCCCGCTTCGCTGGCCAGGAGGCGCCGCCAGCGGCTGCCCCGGTTCCCTCGCGGGCCGGCCCCCGTCCACCTTCACGCCTGGCGGCCTTCTGGGGTCAACTGAGCCGGCGGGACCGCATCCTTTACCTGGTTCTGCTCGGCCTGCTCGTGGTCATCCTGGCCACGTATGGCATCATCGTGCTGGTCGTGCAGGGACGTTTGGGCGGGGCCGGCCCTGCTCCTACCGCCACGCCGCTTCCCCCCACAGCCGTCGCCACCGCCACGCCGCCGGCCGTCGTACCGACCCCCATTCCCACCTCCACACCCAGGCCGACGGCCACGCCTTCGCCCCGGCCTACCCTGACCCCGTTCCCGACGAGAACGCCCGTCCCGCCGACGGAGACGCCCCCGCCTCCCACGGCTACGCCGGTGGTCGTCATCCCCACGCCGGTGCCGCCGAGCCCGACCCCCTCGGAAACCTGGTCCGTGCTCTATTTCCTGGGCCCTCAGAAGGCCTACTACGTCCCGGTCATCCGCCGAGGACTTCCCACGGTGGAGGTGGCCCGGCGGGCTATCGAGGAGATGATCGCCGGTCCCCGGCCGGGGAGCAACCTCCTGCGTTCCATCCCCGAGGGGATGGGGCTGGTCAATATCTACCTTCGAGAGGTCACCTGCTACGTGGATTTTGACCATCGCTTCGAGGAGTTGGGAGCCGGTTCGACCGAGGCGATGGCGGTGGTGCTGGCCCTCACCGAGTTCCGTTACAGCGTCCAGCGGGTGCAGTTCTTGGTAAACGGGGAGCCGGTGGGCTTGCCCGGCAGCGGCAACACGGAGCCGGTGGGCCGACCACGTTATGTCAATTTCGAGAACCCCTATAACCTGGAGCCCGAGGACTCGGTCGCCCTGACCCTCTATTTCCTCACTCCCGACGGCCAGCACCTCTTCCCCATCGTTCGCCGGGTGCCCTTTACGCTGGGCACCGGGCGGGCCACCATCGAGGAGATGGTCAAAGGACCGAGCGCGGCGTTGCAGGGGCTGGCACTTTCTCCTTTCCCGGCCGATACCCAGATTCGCAATATCTACCGCGGCGGGGATACGATGTATGTGGACCTGAACAGCGCCTTCCTGAACGCTGCCAACCCGGATCTGGCGGTCAAGGCGCTCGTTTTGGCCATGACCGACCTGACGCCCGATGCGCCCCAGGGGATCCGGTATGCCCAGATTACTGTGGAGGGGACGGACCTGGGGGCCTACTGGGGCAGTGCCTATAGCGGGAAACTGGGCCGGCCGCTCCTCAACCCGGAGTACTGAGCGGCCTTCTACTTGGCGGGGGATTGTACTGTGCGAAGCGTGCTGGCCACTGCGTATCCTGATCCGCCGGGCAGTGCCCATTACGACTGGCTGGAGTTCAAGGACACCTGGAATCCCTAATTACATGCCCTGCTTGATGACCAGGGGTAGGTAAACCCACGAACTTGCCTGCCAGAACTCATAGGCCCCGATGTCCGGCCGGGCATCACGGGGCCGGCCGTCGAAATCGTCGGCCGGCGCATCGGCGGCGGAGCCGGCATTGATGGCCGGGCTATCCTCCCGCAGGTGGGCGTCAAAGGTTGCCAGCGTCTCGTTTGCCAGCCCCGGCGCCTGGCAGATGTCGTGGCCGCCGACCGGACAGGGGTTCTCCTTGACGTTGTAGAGGATGGCATAGTCCGTGTCCACCGGGTCGACGGGGAAATTTTCCCAGTAGACGAAGCAGGTCTGCTCAAAGGGTTGGAGAAAGTCCGTCTGCCCCAGGAAGATGTTGTTGCGCATGCGGACCGACTCGGCACCCGTGCAATCCCCCTCGCAGACGACCTCTACCAGGCAGTCGCCCTCGCTGGTGAGCGTGTTGTTGGTCACGGCGACCGAATTGCCCGGTTGCAAGGCGAGCGCGAGGGCGTTCCCGGCGGCCCGGCAGTTGTCTACGTGGTAGGTGAACGGCTTGCCTTCGAAGTAACTGCAGTTGCCGACGATGATCGAGTTTTCGATGACGGTGGGGCCGTTGGTCTTCAGTTGGTTGCCGGCATTGTCCTTGGCCAGGGTGCGGCGGATTTCAATGAGTGAACCGGGGATACGGGTGTAGAGGAGGTCCAGGCCGTCGGAGGTATTGTGCAGGAAGGCCGAGTCCTCGATTACCCAGTGTCCGCCGGTCTCGCCGGTGCCCACGCCGTCGCCGTAGCCGCCGGCCGTCTGTGCCCAGCAACCCGATGGCTCGCCGCCAGGATACGTTTCCACACAGCCGTTCCACTCCACCGTCCATCGACGGAAGGTGAGGGTGCCGGAGTTGGAGTCGTCTCCCTCCACGTCGCCGTCCCAGCCGACCCAGCCGTTGCCAGCGATGTGCACCCGTTCTACCGTCCAGTTCGAGAGCCTCCCGGCCCACACCCCCGTACGGGCCAGGCCGTGGATGTCCAGGTCGCGCAGGGTGACGTTGGCCGCGTCCACGGCGTAGAGGCCGTTCATTGCCCAGTCGCCGTAGGGGAAGGCGACGTTGCAGGCCAGGCCTCCGGTGTGGGAATCGGCGCAGGTAGCATGGTCGGTGACCTCCAGGCAGGCGATTTCGACGTTTTGGGTGCCGGTGATGGCGAGGATATAGTTCACGTGCTCGGTGCCCCATAGTTCCGGTGGGTTAGGGCAGCCAGATTCCCACCCCTTACCCAGGATACGGGTGGGGTGGGCGGCGTCGGGGCCGCCGGGAATGGGCGGCATGACGCAGTCCCAGGGGTAGGAGGGTTGGCAATTCTCGGCACCGGGCGCGCCGTAGCCGATGCGGTAACTGCCGGGGGCGATGAGGAGGGTATCGCCTCCGGAGATGTGTACAATGCCTGGCTGCCCGTATTCGCCGCTGGGCTGGAGGGCGCGGAAGGGGTGGTCCCAGGCACAGGGCTGGCCGGTGCCGCTGCCGGGGTAAGGGGCGTCCACGAGGCCGGTGCACTGCTCGGCGCTCCCGCCGTCAGGACGGACGTAGTAGGTGGTACCAGCGGCAGGAGTGACCCCGTCCGGGGAAAAGGTGGGGACCTGGGTCGGTGGGGACGCTTGGCCGGTGGCAGGGGCGGCCGGGGGAAGCGTGGCCGGCAGGGCGCAGGCAAGGGTCAGGGAAAGGGGGAGAAACAAAATGGCAAGAAGGCGCTGGGTTTGCATAGGAGAGGCCCCCTGGCCCTCACCCCCTGTCCCCTCCCCCCTCTCCGCAGCGGAGAGGGGGATAAGGGGGAGTGGAGTGAGGGCTAGAAGTTCCGCAGCACCAGACCGGTGAGCGGGACGAACCAGTCCAGCCGGTAGTTAGCCGAGGACATCGCCAGGACGCGGCCGGCCAGCAGAAGCACGACGGCCAGAGCCAGCAAGATCGCTATCCGTTTCATCATGGGCCTCCTCCTGCCGGTCAATAGATCCCCACCATAATGCCACTTTAGGGCACAAACAGGGTAACCAGCGGGTACGGCAGGCCAAAGACGGCGGCGAAGCCGGCAGCGGGTCCTCTCTTTCGGGTCAGACGTGAGGCGCAGCGTTGTCGAAGATTTGTCCAGTATGCAGCCCAGAGGCAACGCGGATTCCATCTTGCTCCTCCTTGCTGTTCAGAGGATTTCCAGAATTACAGGCGGCGAGGAGACAGGGTAGGGGCTGAAACGAAAACCCTGGGCCAGAATCTCACGGGCCTGTTTCAAGCGCTCCGGGTCGTTGGCGTGAATCATGGCTACCGGTTGTCCCTTTTGTACCGTTTCCCCGATTTTTGCCTGGAGGACCACGCCTACGGCGTGGTCAATCGGGGCATCTTTGACCATCCGGCCGGCTCCCAGCACTAGGCAGGCCTCGGCCACCTGGCGGGCATCCACTTCGGCCACGTAGCCATCTTGAGGAGAAAGGAGAGGTTCGATCAGACGGGCTTGGGGAAGGCGTTCGGGGTGGCGGATGTACTCGACGTCGCCGCCCTGTCCGGCGATAAAGGCGCAGAACTTTTCCCAAGCGGCGCCGCTCTCCAGACGTTCCAGGAGGATTTGACGGGCTTCCTCGGAGGTTTGGGCTTTTCCGGCCATTTCCAGGAGAAGGCTTCCCAGAGTCAGGCAGAGTTCAAGGAGGTCGGCCGGCCCCTGGCCCTGGAGGGTTTGGATGGCTTCTCGGAGTTCGAGGGCGTTTCCGACAGCCCGACCCAGGGGTTGGTCCATGTTGGAGAGGACGGCGCGGACCTTTCGGCCGGCGCGCCGGCCGATCTGGAGCATCATCTGAGCCAGGGTCCGGGCTTTTTCCAAGGTGGGCATGAAAGCGCCCTGGCCGACCTTGACGTCGAGGACGATACAATCGCTTCCGGCCGCAAGTTTCTTGCTCATAATGCTGCTGGCGATCAAAGGGAGGCTATCTACGGTGCCGGTTACGTCGCGCAGGGCATAGATTTTCTTATCGGCTGGGACGAGGTTGGCTGACTGGCCGGTGATGGCCAGTCCCACGCGGCGGACGGCTTCGCGGAACTCGGCCGGAGAAAGTTCGGCGCGGAAGCCGGGGATGGACTCGAGTTTATCCATCGTGCCTCCGGAAAAGCCCAGGCCGCGACCGCTCATTTTGGCCACGGTGAGGCCGCAAGAAGCGACCAGGGGAGTGAGGACCAGGCTGGTCTTGTCGCCGACGCCGCCGGTGCTGTGTTTATCCACGATAATGGGGGCAAGGTCGTGAAAGTCCAAGGTCTCGCCGGAGCGGGCCATGGCGAGGGTCAGATCGGCGGTTTCCCTTTCATCCATGCCGCGCCAGCAGACGGCCATGAGCCAGGCGGCCATCTGATAATCGGGGATATGTCCCCGAGTATAGCCCTGGACGATGGTATCGATTTCCTCGGCCGAGAGGAGCAAGCCGGCCTTTTTCTTCAGGATCAGATCGACGATGGAAAAGGTTTCGGGCATTGGCATCTCCTCAAGTTTTCCAGGCCACTCTGTCCACCTATCAGGGCGGATATTTCCTAAGAGCATTTTGCTCTCCATGCTAAATTTATTTTAGAAATCCTAGAAGAGCATGAAAATGCTCTTAGGAAATCAAGGTGGGGAACGGCTTGCGTCTTTTCTCCTGGCTACCCTCCGGCTAAACGCTGGAGAGCCCGAGGCAGGGCCTCCAGAACCTGGCTAGCCACACCTCCCGCCGGTCCGACTTCTTCCTCCACAATCTTCCCCGCTAAACTGTGGAGATACACCCCCAACAACGCCGCTTCAAAGGGCGCTACCCCTTGGGCCAGGAAGCCGCCAATCGCCCCGGCCAACACATCTCCCGTCCCCGCAGTCGCCAGCGCCGGACAGGCCACCGGATTCACCACCACTCGACCTTCTGGATGCGCTATCACCGTGTTCGCCCCCTTGAAAACTACCACCTGCTTCCACGTCGTCGCCGCCCGCTGGGCTACGGCGATCCGCGAGGCCAGTACTTCCTCCTGCGAGGCCCCCAGTAGCCGCGCCATTTCCCCCGGATGTGGCGTCAGCACCACTCGACCCGGCGGAAGGTTTTTCCACCACTCCGGCACACCAGCCAACGCGTTCAACCCATCGGCATCCAGAACCATGAGCGGCAACTCCCCCTCAAATTCCTCTACCTCCAACCGCGGAAGGAAGCCGATTCCCGACTGAATCCGCTCCCGCACCCGCAGCAACCTCCGCACAAAGGCCACCGTCCCCTCCTCTTGTCCTAACCCGCATCCCAGGACCAGCACCTGATAACGCCCAATGGCCTCGCCCAACACTTTGATCGCCCCCTCACCGATGGCCCCAACTTCTCCCTCCGGAAGCGGCAAGAAAGTGGTCTCCAGCGCCCGCGCCGCTAGAATCGGATAGATCGTGCGCGGCGGTGCCAGCGTTACCAGCCCTGCCCCCACCCGATAAGCCGCCATCGCCGCCAAATACGGCGCTCCCGTGTAATGGAGCGAACCAGCCACCACCATCACCCGACCAAACGTCCCCTTGTGCGCATCCCGACGACGTAACGGCAGGGCCGGCCGCAATCGCTCCACATCCAGGAGTTCTACCTGAACATCCCGGAGATGCTCTTCCGGAATCCCGACCTCGGCCATAACCACTTCCCCCACATACCCCGCTCCAGGAAATTGGTACAATCCTCGCTTCGCCCAACCCATCGTCACCGTAACCGCCGCCCGAATCGCCACTCCCATAATCTGCCCTGTGTCAGCATGAACTCCGGTGGGCAGGTCCACCGCCACAACCAGCGGGCCAGAAATCCGATTCACCTCCTCCACAATGTCCCGCAACAGGCCCTCAATCGGCCGGGTCAATCCCATGCCCAGCAAACCATCCACAACCACATCAGCCTTTCCCACTTCCCGCCGCAATACCTCCAGCCCTGTGTCGGCATCCGCTCGGACGATTTCGCCGCCGCTTTCCTCCAGCACCTCTAGCAGACGGTCGGCCGCTCCCCCTCGATTCCAAAGGTAGGCTATAACCTTGTGTCCGGCCCCCACAAGATGCCGGCCGGCCACCAGAGCATCCCCTCCGTTGTTCCCCGGCCCCACCAGGAGCAAGATCCGTCGCCCCCCCTTTTTCACCCGGGCCAGTACCTCCCGGGCTACGGCCTGGCCCGCTCGCTCCATCAGGCCCTCCCAACTGTCCCCCGCCTCCACCGCCGCCTGCTCGGCCCGACGCATCTCCTCAGCCGTGACCAGTTTCATTCCCACTCCTCCTGTAAGTTACATCAGTCCCCAGGCTACACCCCAATAGCCCAGATAAGCGATCAGGATAAAGCGTGCAGCCTTGCCCAAAAAACAGACCAGCAAAAACCGCCATAGCGGGACACGGGCTGTGCCCGAGGCAATGCCCGCTAGATCGAAAAAGGGGTTGGGGATAAAGGCCAAAACAGCAATGGCCATCAGACCATAACGCCCCACCACCTCCCGAATACGGCGGTAACGGGAAGAACGGGCAACCAGAACACTGCCCCCATAGCCAGCCATATACCCCGTAATTTCCCCCAGCGCAGCTCCCAGCCCGGCCACCAACCCTACCAGAAAAGGGTTCAGAAAAGTGCCGGCGATCAAGGCCGCCGCCAGCGTGGGGCTGGGAAAAATAACCGTCGCGCTGGGCAAAAGCGTCGCCAGGAAAACCCCTAGATACCCATACCCCCCTAACGCCGAATAGTCCACCGGGAAAAAGACCGGCAGGAGCACGAGCACGGCCGTCAACACCACCGAGGCCAGAATCGAGATCAGATAACGCCCGTTTTCCCGCCAGAAAGCCCGCCACCCAGCGGCCCAACCGGGACACATCACCTCCTGAACCGGAACACCATGCCCTGCATCCATCGGATATGCTACCTCTTTACCGATAAATTTTACCACGAATGCTTCGAGAAGGCAAGTGCATAATTATGTCAATACTAGATCACGTGTAACGGTCGCAGGCCGAAAAGGCACAGCCCTACCCACATCGAGAGCGTCATCCACCCCATATACCCTGCAAGCACCGCAGCAACGATACGGCCAGCCGGCCCCCTCCGCCACCAGTTTGCCAAGACCACCCCGGTACCTACGGCTACCGGCGGCAACAGGAAAAGCATATAACGGGTGAAGAAAAAGGTCAGCATCGAGATGGCCCAAAAGAAAACCGCCACAACCAACATCATTTGGAAAAGGCCGAGGACCGTGCTCTTTCGCTTGGTTGCCAATCCCAACAGCCCCAACCCCATCCCTATTCCACTATAGCCTACCATAACCCCCCATCGCCACCAGACCTCCAGTTCTGCCCTCGTCCGCTCCGGCGAAAGGCCAACTCCTCCACCTGAACCAGCCGCTTCCCGGAACGAGGAAAGGGGGAGTTGAAGCATCGTGCGGAAAAAGTCAGCGAAGGCACTGTAGTAAAGCACGATCGAGAGCAAAGTGGATCCCAGCAAAGCCAGCAACAACCAACGCAGAACCCACCGTTGCCGGCCCCTTCCCCACCTGTAAAGCACAAGGCCCCAGAGCAGAAGCACGGGAATCCAAAGAATCAGCATTCCAAAATGCGCCAAAAGGAAAAGCCCCCACAAGGGCATCCACAGCCCCAACGAAGTCGAAACTTTCCCCTGAAAAGCCAAAACTATACCTACTGCTACCAGCAAAACCAGCCAGGAAGCAAAAAGGTTGGTGTAGATGCCGCTCCAGTATGCCCCCCATCCGATCGGAAAGGCCACGTAGAGCAGGACAACCCACCGGCCGGTCTGTTCATCCACCATCTGGCGCGCCAGGAACCACAGAAGGAAAACCTCGCTGCTTCCCAGAACCGCCAGAACCAAGGCCAGCAGGACCTCCCGATTTTCTACAAGCAGCGTCAATGGCGCTAGAAGTACGTAAAAGGCCCTCGGATAAGGATCGGGGATGAATTGCGCCTCGATGGAAAGGTGCGGGACAAAGAGCATGCCCCGTTCGGCAAAAAGCAACTGGTTCACATGGAAAAGGGCATCGTGGGCAGCATAGCGCGGAGAAAGGGCACCTCCAAAACGGAGCAGAAAAAGTACCAGAAAGAGCACGGCCAGAAACGACCATGTCTGCTTCCGAGGAAAAACCTGCCCCTGGTGCAGAAGGGCAGCCGCCGCCCGTAACACCAGGACAAGCAACGGGTAAGAAAGCGCTGCCGCTTTCAAAAGGCCCCCGGCATAGGCGGCCGTAAAGGGCCGTGCCGCCAGCAGACCGGCCAGCAACACCGTTCCCAGGAGAGAAGATCCTCCTCCCGCCAACTTGCTCCTCAGCCCGGCCCGGCACAACCCCAGGTGGAACAAAGCCACCACACCGGCCAGAGCCAGCGCCAGCGGCGGCAAGTAAAGTCGCCGGCCGTACTCCCACCCCACCCAGGTCGCCCGTTCCAACCCCACCCCCAGAGGGCGCACGTCCTCTCCGCCAGGACGAACCGGGGTGCTGGAAAAGCGCACAACTACGGAGTTGCCGGTCCAGAAGCCAGGGTCCAACACAAAGTCATAGACATACCACGAGGCCGGCGGAACAAGTTCGGCCAGAAGATGGCCTCCAATGTCCAGTCGGGTCTTGCTCTCCACCGAAGCCCCTCGCATCCGCAGACGCAGAAGATGCGGCCCCCGGGCTACTCCGCCAACCCGCAGGTACGCCTCTGGTTCGCTCCAGCGCAGCGTCTCTCCCCCCAAACGTTCCTCTGCGTAGAAACCCTCCAGAAAGGTTGCTTCATAAGGCCGGCCCACCCTTTCCTCAAAGGTCCTCCCGATCAGGTGATCGAAACTGTTCATCCGCGGTGGCTCCAGCCCGGCTCCCACATCCAGGTCCAGTACGAAAGGCAAGTGCAGAACCACACCGTAGACTACCAGGAAGAACCCAACCACCAGGAAAAAGGCCGGATGCCGCAGGCTCTTCCACAATATCCCGGCTTCTTCACGCCAGAAGTTCTTCACCGCACCACCCTCACCACTCCCAGGAATAGCCGGCTCTCTCCCCCTTCCCAGGAGACGGCCTTCCCCGTGCCATCCAACAGAGTCAGGTACAGCCGATACTCCCCCAGTCGGACATCCGGTCGAATCGGGAGGTTATAGTGATCCTGATATACCCAGCCGGCCGTCCATTTCCCGTCGCCATGCAAACTCCCCCGCACATATCCCTCAATGTCCCCCCGTCCATCCCACAGTTCCAGGTTCACCTTCAACGGGCCGGTTGGCGGGCTCTCCACATATTCGTACAGCGAGATCTGCACCACCTCGCCCGGCGAAACTTCCAGCACTTCCCCCGGCAACGCCGACTTCCGCCACGCCCCATCGGAAGAGAGCAACCGTAAATTCACATCCCACAGGTTCAGCCCAACACTGCTGCGCCCCAGAAATGACCGCCGTTCTACCAGGTAGGCCTCGGTGTACTCCCGGGAGAAAATCTGCCGCCCCCGTGTTTTCACCAGTTCCTGCGTCTGTGGAGTCATCGCCGGCGCCTGAGCATCGGCGGCAATACGCATATCCACGACCGCCGCCCCTGCTCGGTACAGCGCCGAAGCGATCACATCCTGCGCCTCCGGCCGGTGCAGGACCTCCTTACGCTTCTCCTCGATCTCCGCCGGATCCATAACCCGGGGCAACCGTTGCGCTGCATCCCAGACCTCCCCCCATCCCATCTCGCCGATTCCCAACGCCCGATAGAACAACAGGCCTGAACCGTCCACCACATAGGTGCCGCCGGGCAGACGGGCCGGTGGCCGATTGGCCATCAGCACATAGCCCGGGTCCAAGGCCAGCACTTCTACCCCCTCGGGCACGGCCCCCCGAAGGGCCTCCCCCACCGACCCGTAGACATGCCCCCGCCCCAGGCCGTCGTACTCCACCTCCCGTCCGACCTGGCGTTGCTCCTCCAGCAGGGGCAGGGCAAAGAGGATCAAGGCCGCCAGGACGACCCCGGCAGGAACCCGCCCCCAGTACGGCCAATCCCGCCATCCCTCCTGAAACAGCCCGATCCCCACCGCTACCAGAAGCGCCAGGGGCACCACCAACTGGATATAGTAACGGGAGTGATAGGCCCGGCCGTAGGAAAAAAGGAGGAGCAGGAGAAGCACCGTCAGGGTCAGAGGGAGGAGCCAGCCGGCCATGCCCACTTGGGCGCGGCGGCCACGGCGCCCCAGCCCGGCCCGCCAAGCCTCCCTAAGAAGCACGGCCGTGGCCAGCACCACCGCGACCGCCACTAGGAAGAAGGTGAGGCGCGACTCCGGATAGTCGGCCATGCGCGCCAGGTGGTTGCGCCCGACGACCGTCTCCTGGGGCCGCAGGACCTGGAAAGCCAGTACCTGATGCCAGAAGTCCTCCGCCGCTGGGAAGAAGAAGGGGCCGGCCAGAAGAAGCGCCGTGGCCGCCGCGCCCACCGCGCCGGCCAGGAGGTCCCACCATCTCTTGCCCCCCAGGGCCGACAGGGCAAGAAGGAAGAGGGCAACCCCCCCCGGCGCTTTGGCCAGCATCGCTCCCGCCGCACACCCCCCAGAAGCAGCCATCAGCAAGAAGCGCACCCCGCCCTGCTTCATACGTCCCCCTAGCAGATACAGGGCCAACGCTGCCACCGTGGCCAGGTTGACCACCGTCTCCAGCGGCGCTACCTGTACCGCCTGAACGTCTACCGCCAGCACAAGCGCCGCAAGAACCCCACCCCAGCGTCCCCCTAGCCTCCGGCCGACCAGGTAGAGGAGCAGCAGACTGAAAAGCCCGCAAAGCAACTGTATCCATCGCCCGGCAACGAGATAGACCGGTCCACCCCACCTTTCGGCAAAGAAGGTGGCCGGCCAGAAGGCATAGAGGATGCCGGGAGGATGGGCCAGCATAAAGTCTCGATAGGGCATCGCCCCATTCCGCCAGAGGAGCGTCCCCTCCAGGTAAACCATCTCATCGTAGTGCGAAGCCGGAACCGCTCCATCGGCCCGCGGCAGGAGAAAACGCGCCCGCAAGTCATAGCCCAGGAAAAGGACACCTGCAAGGAGGAAAAGGACTAGGACATCCGACCAGGAAAAGCGACGGGATGGCATTTCGCCTGGCCGTCCGCCAGCCAGGAACACCAGGCCCAGACATCCAATCCCCCAAGCCGGCCATACCAGCCACCCCCCGGCCTCGAAATGGGCTTCCACCACCCTCAGCCACTCCGGCAACTCCCAGGAAAGCGGTATACCCAATCCCGAAAGGCGACCGAAAACCCCTATGTCCTGCCAGAGCGCCGCCGCCTGAAAAAGGCGCTCCGGCAGGTGCAATACAAACAGCAGCCCCAACATCCCATAGAGCACCAGGAGGGTGCAAATCACCAGCGGGAAAAGACGAAGCCGGCCCATCCGGCCGGCAGAGGAAACAGCCATCTCAACCTACTTTACCCGCACATCCTCGCCGGATAGACCGTTGGGCGAGAAAGTTCTTCCTCGTTCAGCCGTGCCCCCTCGCCCATTATCCTTCCCTTTCGGGCCAGGGCGAACCTTTGGGCTTTCTCCACACCCAGCGCCGGGCCGCCAGCAGAAGGACGGCCAGGACAAACAGCCCCACGCTGGTCACCTGGGCAGCCGGGAATGGCCCCAGCATCACGCTGTCGGTACGCAGAAACTCCAGCCCGAAGCGGCCGGCCGAATAGAGCATCACATAAAAGAGAAACACCTCGCCTCGCACCAGACGTTCGACAAGGCGGCGCAATACCCAGAGCAGGAAAAGACAGATGGCCAAGTTCATCAGGCTCTCGTAGAGAAAGGTCGGATGAAACCGGGTGCTAGGCGGATAGGTGAGCAGATCGTCGTAGGGAGAAATTCGGTGCCCCGCTCCAATGTACAGCCCCCAGGGCAGCGTCGTCGGTGGACCGTAGGCCTCCATATTGAAAAAGTTGCCCCACCGCCCGATGGCCTGGCCCAGGGCGAAACACGGAGCGCCGAGGTCCAGGACGCCCCAGAAGTCAAGCCGGTTGCGCCAGTTATAGAGGGCCACCGCCAGCACCGCCCCCAGGAGCGCGCCGTGGATGGTCAACCCCCGCAGCCCAACAAAGACGCCGTTCTCAAAACCTATGATGCGCAAGGGGTCGCCGGCAAATTCCTTCCAGGAGCCCAGGACGTACCAGAACCGGGAAACGATCACACCGGCGATAACACCCCAGAGAAGGATATTCCAGGCATGTTCCGGGTTGATCCCGTGCCGGCGAGCCTGATACTCGCCCAAAAAGCCCCCGGCCAACGCCCCCGACATCAGGATGATCCCATACCAGTGCACCTCCAGCGCCCCGAGGCGAAAGGCTACCGGATCGCCGCGCCCCTGCCAGGTCGCCACACCACGGATCGCCAGAATTACCAGCAGCACCAGTGCTAGAAAAAAGAGCAGCAACCGGAAAAGGCCCATACCCCTGAAGAACTGCCCCACCCGGTTGAGGAAAGAGGAACGGAGTTCAGAAGGTTGGTTGGCCAAGGATTTCTCCTTTCTACCCTTGCGGGTACGTGCTCTGCCTGAAACCTCAATCGGGGTGGCCCGATTTGAACGGGCGACCGCCTGATCCCAATTCAGGTGCGCTACCAGGCTGCGCCACACCCCGATCCAGCCTATCGGTCAAAAAAATTGTAACAAACCGGACGACCTTTGTCAAACGGGGAATTTCAACGAATGGTCAGATGCAGAGGTCCCGCCTCCTTTGTCCGCAAATGCAACCTCCAGACCCCCTCGGCCACGGACTCCAGACGTTCCACCCCTTCTCTCGGCGTGCTCTGCACCTGGAAAGAAGGGAAGGGAAGCCCCAGGACGATGTTCCCCCAAAGCGCCCGCCCGGCATCCAGGGTAAGAGATACTCCCCGATCATCACTTTCCCAACCCTGGACTTCCTCTCCTTGGAGGAGGTGTAAAGTGGAGCCAAGCCACTGGGGACCCTCCTCGACCGGCCGCAGCATGAAGGCGGCACAGCCGTGCGGCTCCAGGGCAAGGCGAAGATCGCCTTGGAAACGAAGGTACATTCCGCTCCAGAATTCGTGCCCGTGATAGAGACAATCCGCCGGCCATCCCAGAGAGGTCATCTCCAAAGAGCGCTCGGCCGGCCGTTCGCTCCAGTTGAAGAGGGCCACCAGTCGGCCCTGCCCCCAGGGGCCGCTCCGTTCCAGGACTACCTGCTCCGGCACCTCCTGCCGCAGGAGGTCCAGAACATGCATCCTTCCCCGATGGGGCGGCAGGCCCAGCACCGCCCAGAGTTGACGTTCACCCTCCAGAGAAGGCAGGTCATCGCCTAACATCCAGCACCCGCCACTCAGGGCCGCAACGGTCAGTAGACTGCGTACCTCGGCCGGAGTCAGACGGCTATCTGCCTGGCGAAGGATGAGGGCATCCGGATCGTTTAGCCACAGGCGACGATGCATCCAGGAACGAGTAAGGGTGTTGCGCAAACAACTGGCTGTGGAGGGAAAAGTCGGATCCCCTCGCACAAGCGGGGTGATCAGGCCTTGCCGCGGCCGCCAGTTCGGAGAGATGTCGGTGCCGACACGCATAGCATCCACCAGGCCGATAGCCGGCCCCAGCGGACAGCCACAGCCCAGGAGGAAGGTCTCCTCCCCGGCAACTTCGCGGATGATCTCCAGTCCCCGGCGCAACACCTGGGCACGGGTAACATCCGGCCGGCGACGACAGGCCGGCAGGGAAGCGGCATAGAGGAAATCCAACTTGAGGTAGGTATACCCCCACTCTTCCGTAATGGTGGAAATGAGCCGACGTAGCCAGTCCTGTACCTCCGGCAGGGTGAGATCCAGGCCGGAGCAAAAGTCGCCCCAGCCGTAGCCGGCGTTGACCGGTCGGCCGCGCTCGTCCTGGAGCAACCACTCCGGATGGGCTTTCGCCAATTGGGAACGAGGATGGACGATAAAAGGGGCCAACCAGAGGCCGGGTCGGAAGCCGGCCTGCCGAATTGCCTCGGCCAGATGCGTCATCCCGTGAGGGAAACGCTCGTTGGCCCTCCAATCGCCCACCGCTTGTTCCCAGCCGTCATCCACCTGGATGACCTCAACCGGCACTTTATCCCGATGGCGGCTGAGCCAGTCCACCTGTCGCAGGATGTCCTCCTCGGCCAGATCTTGATAAAAAGCGGTCCAACTACACCAACCGCTAGGGGAGGTTTCCCCAACCAGAGCCTCCATTTCCTCGCCCAGCGCCTCGGCGTAGGTCTCCAGGATTCCTTCTCGGAAATCGGCCAGGAGGAGGGCAACTCGCTCGGAGGACAAGCGTTCGCCAGGAGAGAGGGGCAGGCCGTCAACAGCGCAAGCAAAGGTCAGTCTGGCCTGTCCCCGGCCCAGGCGCGCCTGGAATCGGCCGAACTGATCGGCCGTGGTCAACAGGCCGGCCAAGAGGGCCGGCCCTCCTGCCGAGGTCAACACGCCGACCAGGTCGGCGTAGAAATAACCAGGGCCGGCGGGGAAAAGGGAAGGGGCATCGTGCATCGGTATAGTGAGCGGACCCAGATGAGGGTGCAGGGGCCGGGCTGTAGCCGGCCGCCAGGCCGCCGGCGACCACGATTGCCATCCAGCGCTGTAAAATCCGGAGAGGGGAGGCCCCAGGGAAATCCGGCCTCCCCATTCGGGGTCCAGTTCCAGCGGCTGCAGGGCACTTACGGCGATCGGTTCAGCCAGGGTATTGTGCAGGGCCACCTCTAGGACAAGAAGGGGAGACCTTTCGTACAAAGTGGCCCGGAACTCCAGGGCTGGCCGGCGGCCGTCTCGGCACGATATGGTGAGAAGCAACCCCGGGCCGCGCTTATCCTCTAGCATCTGCACGTTCCAACTCCGCTGCCGGCAATCGTCACTGCCAACGCTTCCCCGGCTCCGTCCCCGGAAGTAGAGGGCTCCGGAGCGTGCCCAGCGCAATTGAAAGGTGGGGAAACGGGGCGAGGTCAAGTTGAAAAGGCCCAGGAGAAGGTCATAATCGAGTCGCCAGAAGGAGTTTCCCAGAAGGATGCCCCGGCTTGTTTCCTGCCAGGCGAGTTCAGCCATCTCTTCCTCCCTCGCTCAATGGGTGCCGCCCGCTTCCACTTCCACACGCCTTCGCCAGTAATCCAGGGTATCCCGAAGGGTTTGCTCCAGCGGGATACGGGGCTGCCAACCGGTGCGCCGGCGAAAACGGCGGCTGTCGCAGACCAGGACCGGAATGTCGGCGGAACGCAGACGGGTCGGATCGGTCTCAACGTGCACCTTCACCCGGCTGAGGCTCAGGAAGATATCCAGGATTTCGGCGATGGTACGCCCCTCGTCGCTACCGATGTTATAGACCTCCCCCGGTTCGCCGTAGGCCACGGCCAAGGCATAGGCCCGCACCATATCGCGTACGTCGGTAAAGTCGCGGCGGGTATTCAAGTTGCCCACGCGGAGGATCGGCATCTGCCGCCCAGCCTCGATGGAGGCGATCTGATAGGCAAAATCGGCAGCGACAAAGCCCAGGGCCTGACGTGGACCGATGTGGTTGAAGGGACGCACCCGCACCGTTCGTAAACGGTGGCTGAGAAAATACTGCAGGCCCAGGAAATCCTGGGCCACCTTGCTCACGGCGTAGGGATTGGCCGGCCGGAGGGGGGTATCCTCGTCTATCGGCACCTCCTCCGGGCGGACCATCCCGTATTCCTCGCTCGAACCGATCACCAACACCACCGGGTCCAGACCGGCCTCCAGGATGGCCTGAAAGAGGTGCACCTGGGCCAGGACATTGTTGGTCAACGTGCCGGCCGGATCGGCGAAGGAGGCGCTGGGAGAGGCCAGGCCGGCCAGGTGGTAGATGGCCTCGGGCCGAACTTCGGCCACCACCTGGGCCGTCCACTCCCGGTCCAGAAGGTCACCGGAAAGCACCGCAATGTCTTCCTGGATGCCCTGAAGGTTCCCCGTAGAACATCCGGCAAAACAGAGCGCAAAAACCTCATCTCCCTGCACCAGGAGGTGCTCGCAGAGATGGCTTCCGGCAAAGCCCGAGGCTCCGGTCACCAGCACACGCATCGCCCGTCTCCATACGCCAACACGTTTATGGTAATCCCAACGACTGGGCCAGTTCGACGATTCGCCGTCGCAGGGGGTCATCCTCCGGCAGGAGGACAAGCGGCCGGCCCAAGGCATCGTACTCACGGATGGAAGGGGCATCGGGGAGCATTCCCAGGAGTTCCAGGCGGGAAGCGACGATGGCCTCCTGTACCGTCGGAGGCAGCGTTCCATCCACCCGGTTGACAATCAGGGCAATTCGGCCAACCCGGGTACGTAATTCATGGATGAGTTTCTGCATCCGTGCCGCCGCCGAGATGCCGCGGATAGAAGGGTCGGAGACCAGGAGCAGGATATCTACATCGCGGGTGGTCTGGCGGCTCAAGTGTTCCATGCCGGCCTCGTTATCCATCACCACATAGTCGTACTGGCTCTGCAGGCGGTCCAGGCAGGCGCGGAGCATGTTGTTAGCGGCGCAATAGCATCCCGGCCCCTCCGGCCGGCCCATCGCCAACAGATCGATTCGCTGCCCCTCCACCAGGGCCTCGCTAATCTTCCACTCCCAATAATCCTGCTTGTTCAGTCCGGCGCGAAAGGTACCCCGTTTAACTTCCTCCAGCATGCCTTCGCGAATATCTCCTACCGTGGCTTCCAAAGGCATTCCCAGCGCCATATGGAGGTTGGAGGAGGGATCGGCATCCACCGCCAGAACGGTGCCGTAGTGGCTCAGGTAGTGGGCCAGCAGCGCCGCCACCGTGGTCTTTCCACTTCCCCCTTTTCCGGCAATAGCGATCGTTCGAGTCATCGGATCCACCTCCTCCCGGAGAATACTCTCCGGACGGCCGGCATTGTACTACAACCTGCCCCAAGGCGCAACTATTGGAGAGCACCAGGACAATAGATTTGACGAAATAGGGAAAGGGTGGTATAATAAATGTAGAATTCCCGGTAGCTCAATCGGCAGAGCGGCTGACTGTTAATCAGTAGGTTGGTGGTTCGAGTCCACCCCGGGAAGCAGAAGCAGGGGAGCAGACGGCTAGTGCCAAACGCCTTATCCTTGGCCGACAGGGGCGAGCGGCTAGAGGGAGGCTACGCTGGTTACGCTTCCGCGACTACCCAAGGCCGCACAGCACCACCGGTTACCCGGACAACTCCGCAGGGCTTTTCAACGCTCCGATAAAAAGTCTACCTGCCGAGCCATACTGGGATGGCAATTCGGGCCCGTAGGGGCGGGTTCCGAACCCGTCTTACGGCGCCGCGAGGTCTGTCAGGCGGGAGACCTAACCCAAGTCTTTAGCATTCCGATATGAGGGAGCATTGAGAAGCCCTGACCTCGAAAGTCCTCTTGACAAAATGGGGCAAACGTGCTAAACTGCTATTTGAAGATTAGCACTCTCATAATGAGAGTGCTAATCATACGGAGGAGGAGATGGTTCTGCCGAAGGTGCCGCGGCTGACGGCGCGGCGGGAACTTGTGTTGAAGCTGGTGATCCAGGAGTATGTGCGCACGGCGCTGCCGGTGGCTTCGGAGGCGCTGGTGCAGAACTATGCTCTGGGGGTCAGTTCGGCTACGGTGCGCAATGACCTGGCCGCCCTGGAAGAACTGGGGTTGCTCTATCATCCCCATACCTCGGCCGGCCGGATCCCCACCGATCAGGGCTACCGCTACTTTGTGGAGCACCTGATGGAGTGGCACCCGCTTCCGGCAGAGGAACAGCGGATGATTCGCCATCAGTTCTACCAGGTACGCACCGACATGGAGGAGTGGATCCGCCTGGCCGCCTCCGCCCTGGCCCGCCTCTCGCGCAGCGCTGCCGTGGTCACGCCGGCCCGTTCCCTCCGTTCCCGTTTCAAGCACCTGGAACTTCTCTCGGTGCACGATACCCGAGTACTCCTGGTGCTCATCTTCCAGGACGGAACGATCCGCCAGCATATGTTGACCTTGAGCGAGGCCCTTTCCCAGGAGGAACTGAGCCGTATGGCCGGCCGTATGAACACACGCCTGGCCGGCCTCGACGCTTCCGGAGCGGCCGGCCAGGTAAGCGAGGAGTGGAACGTCCTGGAACGCCAGATCCTGAACCTGGTCGTCTCCACGATGCAGCAACTAGACCGCTGGGAATGGGAGGAGATCGCCCGCGACGGCGCGCTGGAAACGTTGGAACAGCCCGAGTTCGCCTCCAGCGATCAGGCCCGGCGTTTCCTGGAAATCTTGGAGCAAGGCCGTTTCCTCCTGGAAATGCTGGCCCAGGCCCTGCAGCGAAGCGGCGTTCAGGTGATCATCGGCGGGGAGAGCCAGCGCGAAGAGATGCGCGACTATAGCCTGATCCTCTCCCGCTACGGCCTGGTCGGCCGCCAGGAAGGAGTGCTCGGCGTCCTGGGGCCTACCCGGATGCCTTACCCCCGTTCCATCTCGGCAGTGCGCTTTATCGCCCGAACGCTCAGCGAACTCCTGGAAGGACTACACGGTGAACCGTCGGCGAGATAGGAGGTGATTTCTCCCATGACCGAGAAAGAGGCCCAAAGCGCAGAAACCCTCGTTCCGGAGCAGGCCGAAGCCCCAGCCGTGGAGGCGGTTGGCGAGGAGACCGAAGCCCTGCGCCGGGAACTGGAGGAGGAAAAGAAAAAATCGGCCGAATATTACGACCAGTGGCTGCGCTCCGTAGCCGAACTGCGGAACTATAAGAAGCGTGTCGAACAGGAACGGGAACAGATGGCTCAGGAGGCCACCTCCGGCCTCGTCCTCCGCCTGCTTCCCCTCCTGGACGACTTTGAGCGTGCCCTGGCCGTCCTGCCCGACGAGAAACTCCTGCGTTTCTCCTGGATCGAGGGGGTGATCCTGATCTACCGTCGCCTCCAGGCCGTCCTGGAGCAGCACGGCTTGCGGGCGATCGAGGCGGCAGGCAAGCCTTTCGATCCCTACTTTCATGAGGCCATCCTCTTCGAGGAGGTGCCGGCCGAGCAGGACGGCCTAGTGCTGACCGAACTCCAAAAGGGGTACAAATTGGGCGATCGCGTCCTACGGCCGGCCCTGGTCAAGGTGGGCAAGGGCCGGGAAACTCCGACCGGGGCTGCGGATGAAGCGCCGGTTCAAGCCAAGTCCTCCACGACAGAAGGAAAACCCCAAGAGAAAATAGAAAGCAGTACATAGAACCCCACCAGGAGGTGTATCGCCATGGCCCGAGTGATCGGAATTGACCTGGGAACTACCTTTTCGGTAATGGCGGTGATGGAAGGCGGCGAGCCGGTCGTCATTCCCAATGCCGAGGGAGAGCGACTGACCCCCTCGGTCGTAGCCATCAACCCCAAGACCGGGGAACGCATGATCGGCCGCATCGCCCGCCGCCAGGCCATCACCAACCCTGAAAACACCATCTTCTCCATCAAGCGCTTTATGGGACGCAAGTTCGACGAGCCCTCGGTCCAGTACGACCGCCAACTGGTGCCCTATAAACTGACCGCTGCCCCGAATGGCGATGTCCGCGTCATCTTGGGTGGACGGGAGATGTCTCCCCCGGAGATTTCGGCCATGATCCTCCAGAAACTCAAACAGGACGCCGAGGCCTACCTGGGGGAACCGGTGACGAAGGCGGTCATCACTGTTCCGGCTTATTTCAACGATAGCCAGCGCCAGGCTACTAAGGATGCCGGAAGGATCGCCGGCTTGGAGGTGCTGCGCATCATCAACGAGCCTACGGCCTCGGCCTTGGCCTATGGGTTGGATAAGAAAAAGAACGAGCTCGTCGCCGTCTACGACCTGGGCGGAGGCACCTTCGACATCTCCATTCTGGAACTGGGCGACGGCGTCTTCGAGGTCAAGTCCACCAACGGCGACACCCACCTGGGGGGCGACGACTTTGACTAGCGCATCATCAACTGGCTGGTGCAAGAGTTCAAACGTGACACCGGCATCGACCTTTCCCAGGACCGGATGGCGTTGCAGCGCCTGAAGGAAGCGGCGGAAAAGGCCAAGATCGAACTTTCCACCCTGCAGGAAACCGAGATCAACCTGCCCTTTATTACCGCCGACGCCTCCGGGCCCAAGCACCTCCTCTACAAACTCACCCGTTCCAAACTGGAGCAACTGGTGGCCGACCTGGTGGAAAAGACGCTGGGCCCGGTCAAACAGGCCCTGGCCGATGCCGGCCTTTCGCCATCCCAGGTGAACGAGGTCATCCTGGTCGGCGGCCAGACCCGGATGCCGATGGTGCAGCAACTGGTGCGCGATTTCTTCGGCAAAGAGCCGCACAAGGGCATCAACCCGGACGAGGTGGTGGCCATCGGCGCGGCCATCCAGGCCGGTGTGCTGGGCGGCGAGGTCAAGGACATCCTTCTCCTGGACGTTACCCCGCTCACGCTAGGGGTGGAGACGCTGGGCGGCGTGATGACACCCATTATCCCGCGCAACACCACCATCCCGGTGCGCAAGAGCCAGATCTTCTCCACGGCCACCGATGCCCAGCCCAGCGTGGAGATCCACGTCCTGCAAGGAGAGCGGCCGATGGCGGCCGACAACAAGACGTTGGGGCGCTTCATCCTGGACGGCATTCCGCCGGCCCCGCGAGGCATTCCCCAGATCGAGGTAACTTTTGACATCGACGCCAACGGCATCCTCCACGTGACCGCCCAGGACAAGGCCACCGGCCGGGAGCAGAAGATCGTCATCAAAGCCAGCAGTGGGCTGACGGAGGAGGAAATTCAACGTATGATCCGGGAAGCGGAAGCCCACGCCGAGGAGGACCGCCGTCGCCGGGAGGAGGCAGAGACACGCAACCAGGCCGACAACCTGGCCTACCAGACGGAGCGCAGTTTGCGCGAACTGGGCGACAAGGTGCCGGCCAACATCCGCCAGGAGGTAGAGGGCAAGATTGCGGCAGTGCGCAGCGCCCTCCAGAGCGGCTCTATCGAGCAGGTACGTTCGGCGATGAACGAACTGGCCCTTGCCGCCCAGCGTATCGGGCAGGCGGTATACGGAGCCGGCCCAACGGCCGGCCCGGGTGGTCCGGGCCCCCAGGGGCCGGCCGGCCCCAGCGAGGAAGGCACCATCGAAGGGGAATATCGGGAAGTGTAGGGGCGGTATGTGTGCTGCCCAGGGCAATAGCGCCGGGGTGGGGCGGAATGCAGCCGCCCCACCCCATTGACAGAGATTTCCTGTTACCCCTGGCGGTGGTTTTGACCCGCATTTCCCCCCGCCGCTGAAGCGGCGGTTCAGTTACAAAGGGGCGGGTCCCGATCCTGCCCTTGCCATCGGGCTTTCTGGAAGCCCCTTTCGGAGCTGGGTAGTTACGATTTCCTATGGTCAAGAAGGCTCCCTTTGCCGTCCTCTGGGATATGGATGGGGTGCTGGTGGATTCCGCTCCCTACCACTATCGAGCCTGGAAGGATACTTTCGCCGAAGAAGGCCTTGCCCTCGATGAGGCGACCTTCCGCCGTACCTTTGGCCAGCGCAACGATGCCATCATCGCCGACGTGCTGGGGCCGGGCCTGCCGCCGGAACGGGTGGCGGCCATCGGCGCAGCCAAAGAGCAGCGTTACCGGGCACTCATCGCCCGGAAGGGACTGACCCCACTACCCGGAGCGCTGGATTGGTTGCATCGGCTTTACCGGCGGGGGATTCCCCAGGCCGTCGTCTCCTCAGCACCCCGCGAGAATATCGAAGCCATCCTGAGGGCACTCGGCATGTCCGGCCTGTTTCAGGCGCTCGTCTCCGGAGAAGAGGTGGAACGGGGGAAACCGGACCCCGCTTCCTTCCTCCTGGCAGCGCAACGTCTGGGGATGCCGCCGAAGCGCTGTGTGGTGGTGGAAGATGCACCGGCCGGGGTGGAAGCGGCCCATCGGGCCGGCATGGCCTGCCTGGCCGTGGCCACCACCCATCCCCGGGAGCGCCTGGAAGCCGCCGAGCAGGTTGTGGATTCTCTGGCCGGCCTGCCGGAAGACACCTTCGAACGGCTGCTCTTTTTACCTTCAAGGACAGATGCCCACCCAACCAACCTGGGATAGGGTTCCCCCTACGCCTCTTCCCTGGTTTCCTCGTCTCCTTCCAGTTCGGCCAATCCCTTGCGGACGCTGGCCAGGATGCGCCCCATCGTCTCCCGAATCTCGCCTTGGGCCTGGGAGAGGCGGGCCTCGATTTCGGTCAAGACCTCGCGGGCGTACTGGTCGGCTCCCCGGCGAATCCGCTCGGCCTCCCGACGGGCCTCTTCCAGAATTTGCTCGGAGCGCTTCTTGGCCTCATCCAGCAGGCCCTCCTCCTCCAGGCGCATAGCGGCTTCCTGCTGGGCTTGCTCGGCAATACGCTGGGCCTGACGACGGGCCTGCTCCAGAATCTGTTCCCGTTCGCGCAAAACCTGGCGTGCCCGGCGCACCTCTTCGGGCACGGCGGCCCGCAGGCGATCCAGCAGCCCCATCGCCTTGTCCTCCTCCACCAGGAGACGACGAAGAAAGGGCAGACGACCGCTCTGGGCCAGCGTCTTTTCCAGTTCATCGAGCAACCGGGCCAGTTCGTCACTCATCTCTGTCCCCTTTCGAGACCTGCGGGGTCTCATCTCTGCGGCTCAGAACTTCCCGCAAGGCCTGCGCAACGTGGGCCGGGACCAAGTTGCTCACATCGGCCCCTAAGGCGGCGATCTCTTTGACGATACTGGAACTCAGGAAAGAATAATGTTGGGCCGTCATCAGGCAAACAACCTCGATCTCCGGGGCCAGGCGGTGGTTCATATGGGCCATCTGGAGTTCCAGTTCAAAGTCGGTCATGGCCCGCAGGCCGCGGATAATGACCTGAGCACCCACGCGGCGGGCATAGTCCACGGTGAGCGTGTCGTACCGCTCCACCGAGACATTGGGGAATTCGTGAACAGCCTGACGAATCATCTCCACCCGCTCTTCGGCGCTGAAGAGCAGCCGTTTGGCCGGCCGGTCGTAGACGGCCACAATCACCCGATCGAAGAGCCGGACCGCCCGGGCGATGATGTCCAGATGGCCGTTCGTCACCGGGTCGAAACTGCCGGGATAAATGGCAGTAACCACCGGACCTCCTTGTCCAGTCCATAAGGGCATTCCGAAGTCGGGCCTATGAAAATGCCTAAAAAGATGGATCTTCTTTCCACCAAGCCGGCATGCCGTAGAGGCTCAGAGCACTATCCCCAAGGCGCCGCCGTTCCAGGCAGCGCAGGGGGCCATAACTTTCGGCAAGCATCAGCCGGACCGCATGGTGCACCGCTACCAAAGTGCTCTCGTGTACAAGAGGCCCGCCGGCCAGTTCATCCAGGACTCTCTCTACCAGGGGATCCGCATAGGGCGGATCGAGAAAAATTATATCATACTTTGCTCCTTCATGCATCCGGTGCAGAAAGGTCCGCACCTCGGCCTGGTAGACATGGGCACGTTCGCTCAGGCGGGTGTGCTCCAGGTTCTCCCGAATGAACCGGCAGGCTCCGGCGTTGATCTCCACGAAATCGGCCCATTCTGCTCCCCGCGAGAGGGCCTCGATGCCCAACGCGCCGCTTCCGGCATAGAGGTCCAGTACCCGGCCGGAGATGCCGCCCAGATAGCCCTCCAGGACGGCAAAGAGGGAAGCACGCACCTTCTCCAACATCGGCCGGGTGCGCAGTCCTTTTGGGGCCTTCAGACGATGGCCTTTGGCGGAACCGGTGATGACCCTCAACTGATCTCCACCTCCCGGCTCCAGAAAGCGGCCAGACGTTCGGCCAGGACAGCATGCTCCGGCCGGCTCAGGGTGGGGTCGGCGGCCAGGATGGCTTCGGCCTCCCGGCGGGCCAGGTCCAGAAGGCGGCTATCCCCCAGCCGGGCCACCTTGAGGTCGGGCATGCCGCTCTGGCGCGTGCCGAAGAATTCCCCCGGTCCACGCAGTTCCAAGTCGATTTCGGCCAGGGCAAAGCCGTCGTCCGTCTCCTCAATGGCCTTGAGTCTTTCGCTCCCCAGCGTGTCAGAGGTGGCCAGAAGGATGCAGTAGGAAGCATGCTCGCCTCGTCCGACGCGGCCGCGAAACTGGTGCAACTGGGCCAGGCCGAAGCGCTCGGCCCCTTCAACCATCATCACCGTGGCGTTGGGCACATCAATGCCCACTTCCACGACCGGCGTGGAGACAAGCACTTGGGTCTCCCCATCGCGGAAGCGGCGCATGATACGCTCCTTCTCCGCGCCGGACATCCGCCCGTGAAGGAGGTCCAGTTTCAGGTCGGGGAAAACCTCTTCCTGCAGGCGGTGAAACTCTTCTACCGCGGCAGCGGCCTCGATCTTTTCCGATTCCTCCACCAGCGGGCAGATGATAAAGGCCTGCCGGCCTTGCTGTACCTGCTTGCGGATAAAGTCATAGGCCCGCTGGCGCTCGGCATTGGCAAGCCATCGGGTGCGAATCTTCTGCCGGCCGGGAGGCATCTCGTCAATGACGGAGAGGTCCAAGTCGCCGTGCAGCGTCAGGGCCAGGGTACGGGGGATGGGAGTGGCGGTCATGACCAGGAGATGGGGGTTGTAGCCCTTCTGGTGGAGGGCCTGGCGCTGGAGCACGCCGAAGCGGTGCTGTTCGTCAATGATCACCAGCCCCAGGTTGGCGAAGACGACCCCTTCCTGGATGAGGGCGTGGGTGCCTACGACGATGTCCACTCCGCCCTCGGCGATGGCGGCTCGCAGTTCGCGTTTTTCCCGCTCCTTCATGCTGCCGATCAGGAGGGCCACCCGGGGCTCTCCCCCAGCCGGCCGTTCCTCCACCCCCAAAAGCGCCTTCAGTTCGGCCAGCCGTCGGGCCCGTTCCGGGTCTTCCTCCTTCCACTCCTCGCCGGAAGTGGAGACATGTTGGGCGCTGGGCCGGCCAGGCACCTCCAGGCCGGAAAGGAGCATCCGGATGGTGCGCTCGTGCTGTTCGGCCAGGATCTCGGTGGGAGCCATCAGGGCCACCTGCCGGCCGTTCGCCACCGCCATGAGCGCCGCCGCCGTCGCCACCACCGTCTTCCCCGAACCCACATCGCCTTGCAAAAGCCGGCTCATCGGCACATCCCGCTCCAGGTCGGCCAGTATCTCCCGCAGCGCCCGCTCCTGCGCCCCGGTGAGAGCAAAAGGAAGCCGAGCCAGGAAACGCCCCAGAAGTTCCCGGTCTACGGCGAGCGGGTGGCCGGGACTGGCCTGCCACTCCCGCTTGCGCTGCAGGACGCCCAGTTGGATGTAGAGGAACTCGTCAAAGGCCAGACGCCGACGGGCCTGCCGGAGCGAATCCCAATCGTCGGGGAAATGGATCTGACGCAGGGCCCGACCGAGTTCCCAGAGGTCGGCCCGCCAGCGCACCTCCGGCGGCAGGGGATCGGGAACGCGGTCGGCCCACTGCTCCAGGAAACGCTTGATCAGCCGGCGCGTGCCCCGGGGGCGCATCTCCCCGCTCATCGGGTAGACCGGCACCAGCCGGCCGGTATGCACCAGTTCGGCGTCATACGGCTCCCACTCCGGCGACTCCAGCGTCAGCCGGCCGCGAAACTGCTCCACCCGCCCGCTCAGGACCACCTTCATCCCGGGCTTGAGCGACTTCAGAAGGTAGGGCTGGTTGAACCAGATCGCTTCGATGCTGCCGGTTTCATCCCGCACGCGGGCCGAGATGAGGAGCCGTC
Organism: Chloroflexia bacterium; assembly: GCA_036172265.1. GTDB lineage: Bacteria > Chloroflexota > Chloroflexia > DTKN01 > DTKN01 > JASFBA01. Next base: position 16,683 of record JASFBA010000017.1, on the reverse strand, counting down.
CACTGTAGGTGCGCCGCTGCTCCACTTCCTCGACGGTGGCGATGATCGTCTCGGTGGCCCCGTACATCAGAGCATGGATCGGCTTGAGCGAGGTAAAGTCGTCGTAGCGCCGGGGAAAGTGGTAAAGGAGGTCGCGTACCGTCTGCAGACCCAGCCGCTTCAGCCCACGCAAGTAGGCGCCGTAGATGCCGCCAGCCTTTTCCAGAGGCGTATCCAGGGTGACCCCTTTGGGCGGTGGAAGAGTGCGACGGGACGGGTGCGGATGAGCCGGAACAGGCCCCTTGGGAGCAGCCAGAGACTGGGCCTGCGGCGGGCTGACCCCATCGCGCAGGGTCCGGTAGGTCTGGCGGAGGAGGGCCAGGGCCTGGCGCACCCGGGCCTGGCGAGCCGAGAGGATGAGATGGCCGTAGTTACCCAGGAGTTCTCCCAAACGGGTCAGGAGTTCGGCAGAAAGGCCCAGAGGCTGGGCCTGGGCCTGCCACTGGCGGAAGTGGGCCTCCAGGCCGGCCGGGGCAGCCGTATCGGCGCAGCCGGCCCGTTCCTCCTTGGAAAGAAGCCGACCCAGGGCGGCCAGGTGCTCCAACTGCCGCGTCCGGTGTTCCTGTTCCACCTTCTCCAAACCCCCTGGTCACGGCGCAGTCCTACCGCGCCCGAAGGTCGCAAAGTTCTGTCCCCAAAGGGCGGAAACCATTATACCACGAAACCGCTCGAGGCCCAAGTCCAGGTTGTCCCCAGTGTGAAACGTTCCCAGCGTTGTAGGCAACTCCTGCGGAGTTGCTCCAGCCCATTTGCATCTCCAGCAAATATGGTGTACAATGCCGGCCGCCTGTGTTGGGTAAGAAACCACCGGGAGAATCAGGGATGAAAATTCTGTTTGTGCTGACCTACTACGCGCCGCATCGCACCGGCCTGACCATCCACGTCCAGCGCGTGGCCGAGGCGCTGGCCCGCCGCGGACATCAGACCACGGTACTGACCTCGCGCTACCGGCGCGAGTTGCCCCGCGACGAGATGCTCAACGGGGTACGGGTGGTACGGCTGTGGAGCCTGATGCGCCTCAGCCGTACCCAGCTCATGCCAGCCTTCCCACTGGCCGCCTGGCGGCTCATCGCCCGAAACGATGTGATCAACATCCACACTCCGCTTCCGGAGGCCAGCCTGATGGCCTTTTTCTCCCGTCTGCAGCGCAAGCCGCTCGTCATCACCCACCACGGCGATGCCATCCTACCGGCCGGCTGGCACAACCGGCTGATCGAGTTCCTCGTCTTCCGCGTCTACTGCGCGGCAGCGCGCTACGCCAAGGCGGTCATCGGCTATAGCCGGGACTATGCGGAGCACTCGACCTACCTGCGCCCCTTCCTGCCCAAGGTGGAGGTCATCTACCCACCGATCGCCGTTCCTCAACCCAATCCGGCCGGCGTGGCAGAGATGCGCCGCCGGTACGGCCTGGAAGGGAAAACGGTGATCGGCTACGCCGGCCGCTTCGTGGAAGAAAAGCGGCCCGACCTCCTTATCCGGGCCATCCCCTACCTCCTGGAACGCTTCCCGGACCTCCGCATCGCCTTCGCCGGCGAATACCTCATCCGCTACGAGAACTTTTACGAGCACTGCCTGCCTCTGATCGAAGAGTACCGTGACCGCCTGGTCTTCCTCGGCCTCCTGACCAACCCCCAGGATATGGCCAATTTCTATGCCCTCTGCGATGTCCTGGCCCTCCCCAGCGGGACGGAGTGCTTCGGCATGGTCCAGGCCGAGGCAATGCTCTGCGGAACGCCGGTGGTGGTGAGCGATACCCCGGGGGCACGGGAGGTCGTGCGCGTGACCGGCATGGGCGAGATTTTTCCCCGGGGCGACGTCCCGGCCCTGGCCGCTGCCATAAGCCGGGTGCTGAACGGGCGAGAGCAGTACGTCAAACCGCCGGAGCAGATCGCTGCCACCTTTAGCCTGGAACACACGGTGGACCAATACGAGGCGCTTTTTCGCCAATCGCTGAGCGCTGACCGTTGAACCGGGATGGCACAGGTTTTGTCTTACCCGAGAAAACGAGCAGGACGGGAAGTGGGTGCAAATGGCGCAAGGTGAGGAGCGACCGGTTCATATCCCCAGACCGAATGAACCGCCCTGGCTTTCACGGGCGCTCCGGCGGGAGGCGGATCTGGCCTTTCGCCGGCGAGTGCGCACCGTCCTGGCCTATCTGGACCCTCAACCCGGCGAGCATATCCTGGACTGTGGCTGTGGCCGGGGCTTTTATCTCCTGTTCCTCGGCCGGCTGGTGCCCGGCTGCCATCTGTACGGCCTGGATCGAGAGGCCGAGGTATTGCGCCAGGCCCAATGCCATCTGCCCCCCGGGGTATCCCTAGTCCAGGGAGATGCCTGCCATCTGCCGTTTCCGGAGGGCTTTTTCGACAAGGTGATCCTCTCCGAACTTCTGGAACACCTTCCCGACGACCGTGCCGGCCTGTCCGAGGCCTATCGGGTGTTGCGTCCCGGCGGCCTCTTGGCCGTCACCGTGCCCTGCCGCCGTTACCCCTTTTGGTGGGACCCGGTGAACAAGGCCCGCGAACTTCTGGGCCGGCCGCCGATTCGCCGGGGCTTCTGGGCCGGGATCTGGACCCACCACGAACGGCTCTATGAGGAAGAAGAACTCGCACGGCGGGTACAGGAGGCCGGCTTCGTCGTCGAACGGGTAGACCGTTTCACCCACTACTGCCTACCCTTTACCCATAACCTGGTCTACGGACTGGGGAAAGAGGCCCTGGAACGCGGCTGGCTGCCCCGATTCCTGGCCCGGCCGGCCGACCGCTTCTACTACGCCGATGTCTCCCCTGTTCCCTGGAATCCCCTCACCTGGGCACTGGCGCTCTTCAACCTGGTGGACCGGCTGAACGACCGCACCGAAGGTTGTCGAAGTTATGTCAATATATCCCTGCGGGCCCGCCGGCCGGAATAGGAGGGCTTGCCCAAGTTCTCCCCCTGAGGCTGGCCAGCGCCGAAGCCGGCCGGAGCGGAGAAAGCAGACGTTTGGCCTACCCTCAGGTATCCCTTCCCGGATGTAAAAGGGCAGGACAACCCCTTGGGCTGCCCTGCCCTTCTCAATGCCTCGGGAAGACCCGGCTTTACTCGACCTTGATGCTGATCTTCTTCGGCTTGACCTCTTCCGCCTTGGGGACACGCAGGGTCAGCACGCCGTCCTTCAGGTGGGCTTCGATCTTATCGGGCTGGACGTTCCCGGGCAAGTTGATGGAGCGGGAGAATTTGCCCAAGGCGCGTTCCTGGCAGAGGCATTCGCCTTCGACCTCCTCCTCGGGCACCTCGCCACGGATCGTCAGCACGCCGGCCTCGTAGGAGATGTCCAGGTTTTCCGGCTTGACGCCGGGAAGAGGGGCTTTGACGATGTACTCATCGGCCGTTTCGTAGATGTCCACCGGGATGACGCCGACGGCTTCGCCCCGACGCACCCAGCCCCAGGGACGGAAAAAGTCCTCGAAGAAGCGATCCATCCAGTCCTGCATCCGGGCCATTTCCCGAGCCGGATGCCATCGCATCATTCCTCGCATCGCACACCTCCTTGCCAGTTCAGGCTTTTTCCAGGTACATTTACCCTATGCCGTCCCCATTAGAGCGAGGACAGAGAAACGTTAGCGTTCCATTAGCAAAAAGGGCTACCTATGCTATAATAGCCGAGAGAGTGAAGAAAGGCAAGGTGACATGGTACGCTTTTTAGTGTTTGACCTGGATGACACCCTCTATCCGGCACAGACCGGCCTTTTCCGCGAGATCGGCCGGCGCATCAACCTGTACCTGCAGGAGCGACTGGGCATCCCGGCCGACAAAGTCCTCTCCCTGCGACAGTCCTACTACGAACGCTACGGCACCACCCTGCGCGGGCTGCAGATTCACCACCGGGTCGATCCGGAGGATTATCTCTCCTTCGTCCACGATGTGGATGTCTCGGCCTACCTGCAGCCTGATCCGGCCCTGGAAGCCGTATTGAGCACCCTGCCCCAGGAAAAGGTCATTTTCACCAATGCCACGGTTGCCCACGCCCGTCAGGTCCTCCAAACTCTGGGCCTCAACCATCACTTCCGACGCATCTTCGACATCCGTTCCCTGCGCTTTCACTGCAAGCCCGACCCCGAAGCCTACCGCATCCTTCTGGAACTCCTCCCGGCCAAAGGGCGCGAGTGCCTGCTCATCGAGGACAATGTGCGCAACCTGCTGGTCGGGAAGGCGGCGGGGATGTATACGATGCTCGCTGGGGAATTGGCCGGCCCCCAAGACGGGGTGGATTTTCAAGGCAGCCTCCTGCAATTGCCGGAGGTTGTCCGCTCCCTGGACGACTGACCTTTCTTCTAAGCGTAAATTCCCGTGGACCTTGGTAAAGCGGGTAGGTATGATGTAGGGCGAGGCCTCGCCTTGTCCTACGGGGAGACCACCTACGCACTGAGGCGGGCTGAAACTTCCTCCACCAAGTGGCGGAGTTGAGGGAGGCCGGTCAGGGCGAGGGAGAGGCCCTCTCGGGAGAGTTCCTCATAGCCCAGGCCGCGAAAAAGGCGCCGGCCGGCCACCCAGCACATCTCGTCGTAAATCTCGGGCCAGCGGGCCGGACGTCGCTTCAGACAAAAGAGGATAAACTCGGTCGCCAAGTTGGACGGTTCCATCGTCGGTTTCCCAGGTAACAGGTGCACAAAAAAGTATACAGACCTATCCGGAGAGCCATTGACGGAAAGATTACAGGGAGATGACAGGGATGTCCCCTTTAGCGTAACAGGAGCAGGCCGGTCAGACAGGAAAGGAGGACCAGAATATCCTCCGCCAGGCTCAACAAAATGTTCGTAAAAGGCCCCCAGCGGCCGGCCAGGCGATGTCGCAACGTCCGCTTTCCGACGTAGAGGAGGGTCGCCAAAAGCACCCCCAGCATCGGAGGCAGCAGAAACCAGGATGGGGGAAGTGCACGGTTGCTCGCCAGCATGATCAGGGCCGCCCCCAGCAGCCCGAGGACGATCTGCTCCAGGTCATGGAAAAAACCCAGCCAGACCCTCCGGGTACGTCCCTGGACAGGGGAAAGTAACGATTCTCCGGGGATAAAGACCTTGTCCGAAAAGACGTACAAAAGGAAAAGCAGGGCAAAGAGGGCAATGCACCAGGTCTCGCCCAGGAACTCGAAGGGGGAAACCGGCTGAAGGAAGCCTCCCGGCCGGGACATGACGGAAAAAAAGAGCAGAGGCAAGTAGGGGTTCAGGCCGGCCGGCGCGGCCAGAAGCAACCCCCCACAGAGCGAGAGAACGACGTCCATCTAAATCCTCCGCAATTCTCCAATGGATATATTCTACCACAGGGCCGACCAGAGGGCAAAATTTGTCTTTTTCCCAACCCTATGTTATGATAGCAGCCGTACAGTGTCGGCCCAACGGTGGGACGGCCTGCATCGCGCTCAAAGAGGAGGTGAAGATGTTCCGAATTCTACATAAGGAGGACCTCACTCCGGTCCTGCGTCTCTTTGAGATGGAAGCCCCCGAGATCGCCCGTAAGGCGCAGCCGGGGCAATTTGTTATCGTCCGTCTGGACGAACATGGAGAACGTATCCCTCTGACAATCGCCGACTATGACCGGGAAAGGGGGACGATCACGCTGGTCGTTCAGGAGGTCGGGGCCTCGACGAAGCAGATGGGACGGATGCAGGCCGGGGAGAGCGTCCTGGACCTGGTGGGACCGCTCGGCCGGCCTTCCGAAATCGAGCGGTACGGCACCGTCGTCTGCGTCGGTGGGGGCGTGGGCATCGCCCCGATCTATCCCATCGCTCGCGCCCTGCATGAAATAGGGAACATAGTGATCTCCATCATCGGCGCCCGCAGCCAGAACCTCCTCTTCTGGGAGGAGAGGATGCGCGCCGTAAGCGACGAACTCATCGTCTGCACCGACGACGGTTCCTACGGGCGCTACGCCCTGGTGACCGCTCCCCTCAAGGAGGTTCTGGAAAGCGGCCGCCATGTGGACCTGGTCTTTGCCATCGGGCCGGCCATTATGATGAAGTTCGCCAGCCTGACCACCCGGCCATTCGGGGTCAAAACCATCGTCAGCATCAACTCCATTATGGTGGACGGCACCGGCATGTGCGGCGCCTGCCGCATCTCCGTGGACGGCAAGACCCGTTTCGCCTGCGTGGACGGCCCTGACTTCGACGGCCACCTGGTGGACTGGGACCTCCTCCTGGAGCGGCAGCGGCAGTATCTGGAAGAAGAAAAGATCGCCTTGGAGAAATGGGAACGCGAGAACGCCTGTGCCGCCTCGTGATCCCGCCGAAAGGAGGTCGGGATGGACAAGCCCCGAATGCCGCTCTTTTACCGTATCGCCGTCATCTTCTCCCTTCTTTTCAACCTGATCACCATCGCCGTTCTGATCGCCCTGCCCTTTGTCCTGCGTCCCGTCCTGGGCCAGGTGATGGCCGAACTGGACCGGCTGGAGAACGCCGTCATCGAGACGGTCGTCCCGGTGGACCAGCCTATGGCCATCCAGGGGGTAGCCATCCACCTCCGGGGCCCGGTGCAAGTTCGCACGACCTCGGGCGCGCCGGTCTCCCGGGCGACCGTCACGATGTACCTGCAGGGCGGCTATATCAGCGGCGTCGCCGATATCGTCCTGCCAGAAGGCATGGAACTCCCCATCACCTTCACCCAGGACGTGGTCATGACCACCACCATCCCGGTGCGTCTGTCCATCCCCGTAGCCATCCCTCTGAAAGATACCCAGGTAGGCACCTTTGCCGCCAACCTCAGGGCGATGCTCCAGCCGATCAGCAGGTTGCTAGGAGGAAAGTGAGGGATATCATGTATCACGTATTGCGTATTACGTATTGCGTAAGGAGACGGCCATGGTAGTGAAGCGTGAACGTCAGGAAATGCCCCGCCAGGATCCCAAGGTGCGGGCGCATAACTTTGACGAAGTGGCTTTGGGCTATACGATGGAACTGGCCCTGGCCGAAGCCGAGCGCTGTTTACAGTGCAAAAAGCCGTACTGCGTGCAGGGCTGCCCGGTCGAGGTCAAGATTCCGGAATTTATCCTGGCCCTGCGGGAAGGAGACCTGCCGCGGGCTGTGCGCGAACTCAAGGAAAAGAACAACCTTCCGGCCATCTGCGGGCGGGTCTGTCCGCAGGAGACGCAGTGCGAGATGACCTGCGTGTTGGGGAAAAAGCAGCAGCCGGTGGCCATCGGCCGGCTGGAACGCTTCGTGGCCGACTGGGAACTGGCCCATGGGGTGACGACGCCCGAGATCCCCCCGCCGACGGGGAAGAAGGTAGCCGTGGTGGGTTGCGGACCGGCCGGCCTGACCTGCGCCGCCGACCTGGCCCGCCTGGGCCATGCCGTCACCATCTTCGAGTCGCTCCACGCCCCCGGCGGCGTCCTCATGTACGGCATCCCCGAGTTCCGTCTGCCCAAACGCATCGTCCAGGCTGAAGTTGATTATGTCAAAAGGCTGGGGGTAGAAATCCGTTTGGACACGGTCATCGGCAAACTGTACTCCCTGGACGAACTTCTGGCCCGCTATGACGCCGTCTTCCTGGGCACCGGAGCCGGCCTGCCGCAATTCCTGGGCATCCCCGGGGAGAACCTGAACGGGGTCTACTCGGCCAACGAGTTCCTCACCCGCATCAACTTGATGAAGGCCTATCTCTTCCCGGAGTATGCCACACCGATCAAGCGACGTTCCCGCGTGGCCGTGGTCGGCGGCGGGAATGTGGCCATGGATGCGGCCCGGTGTGCCCTACGCCTGGGGGCGGAGGAGGTACACATCGTCTACCGACGCTCGCGGGCCGAACTCCCGGCCCGGGCCGAAGAGGTGGAAAACGCCGAGGAGGAGGGCATCGTCTTCGACCTCCTGACCAACCCGGTGCGCATCCTGGGCGATGAGCATAACTGGGTTCGGGCAATGGAGTGCATTCGCATGGAACTGGGCGAACCGGATGCTTCCGGCCGGCGCCGGCCCGTGCCCATCCCCGGTTCGGAGTTCGTCCTGGAGTTCGACCTCATCGTGATCGCCATCGGCACCAGCCCCAACCCGCTCATCTTCCAGGGCGTAGAAGGCCTGGAGCGCACCCGTCACGGCACCGTCGTGGCCGACGAGGTTACCGGGAAGACCACCAAGGAGCGCGTCTGGGCCGGCGGGGATATTGTTACCGGAGCGGCCACCGTCATCAGCGCCATGGGGGCCGGAAAGCGCGCCACCGCCGACATCCACCGCTTCCTTACGGGGTAGAACTAACGCAACAGCACCCGATCCCCTTCGGCCAGGCCGGAGAGCACCTCGTAATGTTGCGGGTCGGCCACGCCTAGGGTGATCCGCACCCGCTGGCTCTTCCCCTCCCGCAGCACCGTCACGTAATAGCCCTCGCCGATGCGTTCCACCGCCTGCCGGGGAACGAGCAGGGCATCGCTTTTCTCCACGGTAACGATGGTCAGGTTAGCGGCCATGCCGAGGCGCAAGGTGACCGTGATCGGCGGTCGCAGGTCAATGGTGGCTATATAAAAGGCGCTGCCCCGTTCGATCGTCACCGCAGGGGCGACTTCCCGGACTGTTCCGCGCAGCGGCCGGCCGGGAAAGGCATCCAACGTCACGGTCACTGCCTGGCCCGGCATTACCCAACCCACATCAATTTCATCAATGCGCGCCCGAATCTGGAGTTGACGCAGATCGGCCAGCCGGACCAGAGCGGAGTAGGCACCCATCATCTCCCCCTCCTTCGCCGCCACCTCGACGACCATGCCGGCAAAAGGTGCCCGGACGCTGGCCTTGTCCAGTTCGGAACGGGCCTCCTCCAGCGCCAGTTGAGCCAGGAGGAGTTCCCGTTCCAAAATCTGCACCTCGGTCGAATCCGGCCCGGCCTGAAGTTGGGATAGGTAAGCCCGGGCCCGGTTCACCTGGGCCTCTGCCTCGGCCCGTTCAGCCTCATCCGGACCGACAAGCAGGCTTTGCAAACGGGCCCGGGCCGCGGTCAGACGGGCCTGGGCCGAGGTCACTGCCGTCTTCTGTCCCTGCAGGGCCCGTTCATAGGCCAGCCGGGCCTGTTCCATGGCGTCTTCGGCATCCTCCACCTGTCGCCAGGCCTGCGTCTCGGCATCCTGCTGGGACTGGGGGAGGGAGATGCCCCGCTGCCGCAGGCGCTCGTTCTCCCAGTAGATACGGCTGTAGGCATCCTGGGCGTTGCGCAGGGCGTTGGCAGAGATTTCCCAGTTCAACCGGGCACTTTCCACCGCTACAGCCGAAGAAGACCGGGCCTCTTCCAGAGCCGCCTCCGCCTGTACCACCTCCTGGCGGGCCACAGCCACGTCTTCGGCCCGGGCACCGGCCTGAAGGCGGGCCAGCCGGGCCTCCGCCGCCTCCAGATCGGCCCGGGCTGCGGCGATTTCCTCCGGCGAAGCCCCTTTCCGGGCCTCCTCCAATCGCAACTGAGCAATCTCCAACCGGAGTTGGGCCTCCTTGACCCGCACCTCGAGTCCTTCGGCGGAAAAACGGACCAGGAGAGTCCCGGTAACCACCTCCTGCCCCACCTTCACCGGAACCTCCTCCACCAGTCCGCTGATGCGGCTGGCAATGGTCGTCTGGCGGGCCGAGACCACCTCGCCCGAAGCGCTTACCGTGCCTCGGATGGCTCCCCGGCGAACCACGACGTAGGGAGGTTCGCCAGGACGCAGGAAGATGTAAAGGAAAAGGCCGGCCGCCAGGACCAGGAGCAACCCCAGCCCGACCCCGATCCAGCGACGCCGATTTGCGCTTTTTGCCGTTTCCTGGTATAATTCGTCCTGCTTTTTCATCTGAACACACCTGAGGAGGATACGAACTCAATGGCACATACCCGTTCTGCCCTGAAGAAAATTCGCCAGGCGGAGCGCCGACGACGGCGCAACCAGATGATCCGTTCCCGGGTCAAGACGCTCATCAAAAAGGCCCGGGCCCTGATCGAGGCCGGAGACGCAGAACAGGCCAGCCAGGCGGTCGGAAACGCCGTCAGCGCCCTGGACAAGGCGGCCGAAAAGGGTATCCTGCACCGCAACAACGCCGCCCGGCGCAAGTCCCGTCTGGTTCGACGCTATAACAGCGCCTTCCGCCCCACACCGCCGGCCGCTTGATCCCTCATCGGTTTCCCTTGCCCAAATCCCCAACGGGAGGCTTTTCCCATCTGGACTCTGCCCAGAGGAGCAGGTTCAGGACCTTGCCGTTTCCCCACCTCTCGAGTTCACAAGATGCCTCGCCGTATGGCCCTTTCCTCGCCCCCCAGTTCGTGTAGGGACGGGGTTACCCCGTTCCTACATAGGACAGAGCCCCCTGTTCCTACGGGCCCGCTACTTCCACGACCGCCAGTTCCAGGGCCACTTCGCCGTCGCGCCGGCCGGTCTTGATCTCCCGGTCCACCTCGACCAGGCGGCTGTAAATCCGCTGCAACTCTTCGCGCCCCAGCCTCTGCGCCTGGTCCACCACCTTTTCGGCCACAAAGGGATGGAGACCCAAGACCCGGGCCACCTGTTCCGGCCGGCGCTCTCCGGCCGGCAGCCCTTTGACCTCCAGGAGAAGGCGAAACTGCCGCACGATCATGCTCAGGATGTAGAGGGGGTGTTGGCCGGCCTGGAGCAGACGACGCAGTTCGAGCATCGCCCGGGCCCGCCGCCGCTGGCCGATGGCGTCCACCAGGGCGAAGATGTCGCTCAGACAGGCCTCGCTAGCCAGTTCGGACACCAGACGTTCGTCGATCGTCCCCTGCGGCCCCACATAGATGGCCAGTTTCTCCACCTCACGGCGTAATACGGCCGTATCCGTCCCAACGGTCGCGGCCAGGAGGTCGCAGGCAGCAGGGGTGATTTCGGCTCCTTGCTTTCGCACCTCCCGGGCGATCCAGAGGGAAAGGTCGCGGCCCTTGGGCGGCACAAACTCCTGTACCTCACCGAGCGGCCGGACCAGGGCCACCAGGGGATGGGTGGCGGCCAGACGAACCCGTTCCCGAAAGATGAGCAACGTGGTAGGGGGCAAGTGCGGCAGGAAATCGCGCAGACGGGATAGAAATGCCTCCCCTTCCTTCTGTTCCAGCCGCTTTCCCAACCCTTCCACGATCACGGCGCGGCAGGGAGAAAGAAAGGGCAGGGCCTGGCAATGCTCGATCAGGATGCCCGGAGTCAGCGTCTCCCCTTCCAGGCGGCTTACGGCCAGTTCCCAAACTTCCGGTGAAATCTTCTCACGAAGCAGACGATCCAGGGATTCCTCGGCAGCAACGAGGTCCTCGCCGTGGAAGAGGTAAACCATACCGGCCGTCCTCTCGTTATGGACATATAAAAACCCCACCATGCCGTATGCCGGTTGAGTTCTAAACCTGAGTTCTCACCCAGGTGGGAGCCCGTATGACGGTTTTGCGTTCCTAGGTCAGGCCCTGCCTGCCCAGTCTACGCAGCCCCGTCAGGGACTGTCTCCCAATGTCGCAAGTGTTGGCTCAGAACTTTTGCCGGCATTACGGGCACGGCAGGGTTCTATTTGTATTTTACCACAAAACCCGTTAGAATGCAAATCGGCTGAATGAAGCCCTGTAGTAGGGCCTTGGGAACAAGAGGAGGTTCGATGAAAAGAGACCATACCCGTCTGATGCAGGTCCTGGCCGAAGACTATGCCCGCCACTCGCCCCGTTCTGCGGCCCTCCAGGAACGGGCCGAACAGGTCATGGTGGACGGAGGCAGCCACAATCCCCGCCTGGTCTGGCCCTTCCCACCGCGCATCGTAAGCGCCCAAGGGGCCTGGCTTCGGGACGAGGATGGGCACAACATCCTCGACCTCTGGCAGGGTCACTTTGCCAACGTCCTGGGCCACAATCCGGAGATCGTCACCACGGCCCTGGCCGAGGCCTTTCGCTCCGGCTGGGGACTTTTGGGCGGCATGACCGATGTTCTGCAAATCGAGGTGGCAGAGATCCTCTGCCGGCAGACCGGCAGCGAACGGGTCCGCTTCACCACCAGCGGTTCCCTGGCTACGATGTATGCCATCCTGCTGGCGCGTGCCTTCACCGGACGGAGGCTGGTGCTCAAGGTAGGCGGCGGCTGGCACGGTGCCCAACCGTGGGGGCTCAAGGGTGTGGAATTCCGCCAGGGCTATGAACAACCTGATAGCGAGGGCCTCTCCCCCGATCAGATGGCCGAGGTCTGCGTAACCCGTTTCAACGATGTGGAAGGGCTGCAGCAGGTCTTTCGTCAGTTGGGAGATCGCCTGGCCTGCTTCATCGTCGAACCGTTCATCGGGGCCGGCGGCTTTATCCCGGCCCGGCGCGACTACCTTCAGGAGGCCCGCCGGCTCACGGAGCATTACGGGGTTGTGCTCATCTTCGACGAGATCATCTCCGGATTCCGTTTCCGGGCCGGCGATGCCGGGGTGTTCTACGGCATCCGGCCAGACCTGGCCACCTTTGGCAAGGCGATGGGGGGAGGGATGCCGGTGGCCGCCGTGGCCGGCCGGGCCGACATCCTGGAACTGGCCGGCCGGGGAAGCGGCCGGGTACGCTTCTCCGGTGGGACCTATAGCGCCCATCCTGCCTCTATGCTGGCGGCCAAGGTGATGATGACCTACCTTGTGGAGCACGAGGCCGAAATTTACCCCCGCCTGGCCGAACTGGGCGAAAAGGCCCGCCGGGCGATGGAAACGGCCTTTGCCGAAGAGGGAATCTACGCCCGCTGCAGCGGCAGTTCGGAAACGCTTCCTGGAAGTTCCCTGGTCAAACTCCATTTCCCCTACCGGGAAGACACGCCTCTGGAAAGCCCCGACGAGGTGCATAACCCGGACATCTGTGACGATGTGCTGGCTGAAAAGACGCTGCGGCTGGCCCTGCTTTTAGAGGATGTGCACACCGTCCACGGGGGTGGAGCGCTTAGTACGGCCCATACCGAAAAGGATATCGCCTTCCTGGGCGAGGCCTGTCGGAAGGCAGCGCGCCGCCTCAAGCCTTTCCTCTAGGGCCTCCTGCGGTGCCCTTTGTTCGGAGGAGACGAATTGATGTTATTACCTGCCCCCGGCCGAATCAACCGAATTTGAAAAACCGGCGGGAGGCGGTTACACTAAAAGTATCCCCTTAGGAGGTGCAAAGATGCATGAGCGAATCGAGATCGTCCAAGGAGACATCACCCGACAGCAGGTGGATGCCATCGTCAATGCGGCCAACCCCACCCTTCTGGGGGGTGGTGGGGTGGACGGGGCCATCCACCGCGCGGCCGGCCCGAGCCTCCTGGAGGAATGCCGACGCCTGGGCGGCTGTCCTACCGGGGAGGCCAAGATCACCGGAGGGTACAACCTGCCGGCCCGTTACGTCATCCACACCGTCGGCCCGGTCTGGCAGGGAGGCACGGCCGGCGAAGATGAATTGCTGGCCCGCTGCTACCGCAACTCCCTCTCCCTGGCCGTCCAGCACGACATCCACACCATCGCTTTTCCCGCCATCAGCACCGGTGCCTACGGCTTTCCCCTGGAGCGGGCCACCCGAATCGCCCTCAGGGAAACCAAACACTTCCTGGAAAGCCACGACCTCCCGGAGAAAGTTATCTTTGTCTGCTTTGGCGAGCAAGCCTATCGTTGCTACCAGGAGGTTGCCCGGGAGGTCCTGGGGGTAGAATAAAACCCCGTGCGCATTGGACAAAAGCGCGAGAAATTGCTACAATTGAGGAAGAGAAGAGCGTCTGCCGAGACCCGATTTCACGAAAGGAGGACAGGATCATGGCGTTGCTCAAAGAAAAAGACCGTCGGACACTGGAGGAATGGTTCCAGAAACTCAAATCTCCGGTGCGTCTAGTTGTCTTCACCCAGGAGCACGAATGCGAATACTGCCAGGAAACCCGGGAACTCGCCGAGGAGGTGGCTGCGGTATCCCCCAAAATCGCCGTCGAGGTGCACGACTTTGTAGCCGAGGACGATCTGGCCCGGCAGTACGGCATTGATAAGATTCCGGCCGTCGCCATCATTGGGGAAAAGGACTATGGTGTCCGCTACTACGGCTTTCCCGGCGGCTACGAGTTCACCTCTTTCGTTGAGGACATCCTCGACGTTTCCACCGGCGAGCACGGGCTGAGCGAGCAAACGCTTCGGGAACTGGCCCGCCTGGACCGGCCGGTGCACTTGCAGGTCTTTGTCACGCCCACCTGACCGTACTGTCCCCATGGGGTCAGGTTGGCCCACAGACTCGCCATTGCCAGCGACCGTATCCGGGCCGATATGGTCGAGGCCATCGAGTTTCCGCACCTGGCTAACAAGTACCAGGTCTATGGCGTACCGCTGACCGTCATCAATGAGACTATCCGCGTTGAGGGGGCTGTTCCGGAGGGCCGGCTGGTGCAAGAAGTGCTCAAGGTGCTGGGGCAGAAAGGGCCCGGGGAGAGCGCTTGGCACGGATAAGAGGCTGTGCAACGTGGATCGCTAGGTAGGGTGCGGGATGGTACGGGCTAGATGGGGCAAATAAGGAGGCACAAATGGCCATGATGGAGATCAGTGTAGTGCCCCTGGGGACGGGCTCGACCAGCCTGAGCCATTATATCGCCGAGGCTGTCCGTGTGCTGGAGCAGGCTGGGATGGAGTACGAGATCGGCCCGATGAGCACGGTGGTAGTCGGCGACCTAGAACACCTCTTCGCCCTGGCCCGGAAGATGCATGAACGGCCGTTCGCGCTGGGCGTCCAGCGGGTCGCCACCAGCATCCGCATCGACGACCGCCGCGACAAGCCCCTTTCCATCCAGGGCAAGGTGCAGGCGGTGCGAGAAAAAGTGTAGCCCTCGATCCGATGCATCTGCGCCTGGAAAAGCGGGGAGGCACGTTCCTAGACGGGCAAATTTGTAGGGGCGGGGTACCCTGCTCCTACAAAAGGCTTTTACGCCGGTCAAGGCTGTACAGGCGTGGTATTCTGCGCCTGTATAAGTGGACCTGGATTCGTTGATGCTGTCCGAAGTAGTATATCTGGAAACCCCAGGAGCGGAAAATGAACGAAGAGGTGCAACCGATCACGGTGGAAGAAGCCCTGGAGCGTGTTCTGGCCCACCTTACCCCGCTGAAAGCCGAGGAGGTGTGCCTGGAGGAGGCCCTGGGGCGGGTGCTGGCCGAGGATGTGGTAGCGGAGGAGGATATCCCTCCCTTCCGAAACGCGGCGATGGATGGCTATGCTGTCCGTGGGGAAGAGGTGGCCCAGGCTCGGGAGGATGCGCCGGTGCGCCTGCGGGTGGTCGGGGAGGTGGCCGCCGGGGAAACGCCCACCGTAGCGGTGGAGCCCGGGACGGCGGTGCGCATTATGACCGGGGCGCCTCTCCCGGCCGGCGCCGATACTGTGGTCCCCTTCGAGCAAACCGACGAGGGGATGCCAAAAGTGGAGATGGAGCCGGGCTGGGTGCGTATCCTGGAGGCGGTGCGTCCTGGAAAGAACATCCGCCAGGCCGGCGAGGACGTGCATCGAGGTGAACGGGTGCTGGAGCGAGGCATCCGGCTGCGTCCCCAGGAGGTGGGGCTCCTGGCCTCGCTCGGCCGCACCCGCGTCCGGGTGACCCGAAAGCCGCGGGTGGCCATCCTGGCCACCGGAAGCGAACTGGTAGAGCCGGGCCGGCCGCTTCCCCCGGGAAAGATCCGCAACAGCAACGCCTACTCCAACTATGCCCAGGTCCTGGCCTGCGGCGGCGAACCGCTACGCCTGCCCATTGCCCGCGACCGCATATCGGAGATCTCGGCCCGCCTGGACCGTGGCCTGGCCTGGGGGGCCGACCTCTTCATTACCTCCGGGGGCGTTTCGGCCGGGGAGTATGACCTGGTGAAGAAGGTGCTGGCCAGCCGGGGCAACATCTCCTTCTGGCGAGTGCGGATGCAGCCCGGCCGGCCGATGGCCTTTGGGGAGATCGAGGGCGTGCCCCTCCTGGGCCTGCCAGGAAACCCCGTCTCTTCGATGGTCGCCTTCATCCTCTTTGCCCGGCCAGCCATATTGAAGATGCTGGGCCAGCGCGCCCTCCGCAAGCCGGAAGTGGAAGCCATCCTCCTGGAGGATGCCCCAGCCCACCCGGACCGCCGGCGCTACCTGCGGGCCATCGTCGAGCAGGGGACGGACGGCCGCTACACCGCCCGCCTGACCGGGCCGCAAGGCTCCGGCATCCTGAGTTCGATGGTCCGCGCCAACGGGCTGGCCATCATCCCCGAAAGTGCTTACCCGGCCGCCCGGGCCGGGACAACCGTCCGGGTGATCATGCTGGACTGGCCGGAGGTGGAGGAGTGATTCGGGAGATTCCGATCTCCACCCGCCAGCACACCCAGATGGTGGATATCACCGCCGAGGTCCAGCGCGTGATCCGGGAGAGCGGGGTGGACGAGGGGATGGCGCTGGTGTACTGTCCCCACACCACGGCCGGCCTGACCCTCAACGAGAACGCCGATCCCTCGGTCTGTCAGGACATCCTGGAAACGCTGGAGCGGCTGGTGCCCTGGCGGGCCGCCTACCGCCACACCGAGGGAAACGCCGCCGCCCACGTCAAATCGAGCCTGGTCGGGCACTCCCTCCTTATCCCGGTCGAGGGCGGCCGGCTGGTCCTGGGCACCTGGCAGGGCCTCTTCCTCTGCGAATTCGACGGCCCCCGCACCCGACGGGTAGTGGTCAGAGTATCTGTTGAGCCTTGAACGCTATCGAGGCCAGCCGTAAAGCCGCG
>JASFBA010000016.1:0-11933 GCA_036172265.1 Chloroflexia bacterium | reverse complement strand
CCTCTGGCACGCCTGGACGGGGGCGGAGGAGACGGCGCTGAAGGAGATCCTCGATAACTTCATGGCCGAGTATCCCAACATCACCGTCAACCCCCTCCAGGTGCCCTTTGACCAACTGCAGAGCAAGTTCACCACCGAGGCCGGGGCCGGCGGCGGGCCGGACATCTTCATCGGCCCCACCGACTGGGTCGGCCCCCTGGCCGAGGCCGGGCTGCTCCGCCCCCTGGATGCGGCGGTGGCCGATGTGATCGGCGACTACCTTCCCTCGACCGTGGAGGCGCTCAAGTGGCAGGGCAAACTCTACGGCTTCCCCGAATCGTTCGAATGCGTGGCCATGTACTACAACACCTCGATGGTGGACACCCCGCCCAAGACCGTTGACGAACTCAAGGCCGTGGCCGCCGAGAAGGGGCTGGCCTTCAACACCGGCTTCTACTTCGCCTTCGGCTTCATCCCCGCCTTCGGCGGCAAACTCTTCGACGCCAACTTCAAGTGCATCCTGGACCAGGGCGGCACGGTGGACTTCCTGACCTTTATGAAGGAGATGGCCGCCGCCCCAGGGGTCCAGGCCACCGATGACTACGGCAAACTCGAAACCCTCTTCAAGGAAGGTCAGGTCGGCCTCATTTTCAACGGCCCCTGGGCCATGGGCGACTATGTGACCGCCCTGGGCAAGGACAAGGTGGCGGTAGCCCCGCTCCCCTCCGGCCCCTTCCCGGCCGGCCCCTTCCTGGGTGTCAAGCATGTGATGTTCAACGCCAACTCCGACGAGGCCCACTTCCAGGCGGCGCTCACCTTCGTCAAGTACATGACCGACCCCGAAAACTCCAAACTCCTTATGGACAAGGCCGGACACCTGCCGGCCAACACCAAAGTCCAGATCCCGGCCGACGCCGCCATCAACGGCTTCATCGAGCAGGCCAAGACGGCTACCCCCTTCCCCAACGTCAAGGAGATGGGGGCGGTCTGGACGCCGGGCGGAGATATGATCAAGAAGGTCATCGCCGGCGAACTCACCCCGGAAGCGGCGGTGAAGGAGGCCACCCAACTCATCAACGAGGCCAATAAGAAGTAAAAGTCGGGACCGAACTGCGGCGGGCGGGGCCGCCGCTCCGCCCGCCGCCTTTTACATCCCCCCGTTCATCCTGGTCCCAGGAGGTACATCATGGCCGTACAGGCACTCTCTCGAGCCAGAGCCCGTGTAGCCAGGCCGAGCCTCTGGCAGCGCATCTGGGAGGCCCGCCTGGCTTACTTCTACATCCTGCCGGCCTTTTTCATGATGGCGATCGTTACTTTTTTCCCCCTGATCTTTCAGGTCTGGATGTCGCTGACCGACTACGGGATCGCCAACCTGAAGGCCGGAGAAGGGCTTTTCGCCCAGATCTGGGGCTCTTTCTTTCCGGCTTATGCTGCAGGCCATCCCCAGGCCAGTGCTCCCCACTGGGTTGGCCTGGAAAATTTTCTGAACATCCTGGGCAACCGCCTGGCCCTGCCCGGCTACGACTTCTGGTATATGCTCAGTTTCAACCTGATCTGGACCTTGATCAACGTCTTCTTTCACGTAATCCTGGGAGTGGCCTTTGCCATGCTCCTGAACAGCAAGGGCCTGCTTTTCAAACGCTTCTACCGCGCCTTCTACATCATCCCTTGGGCCCTGCCAGCCCTCATCTCCGGGATGATCTGGCATAATATGTACGACAAGGATTACGGAGCCATCAACCTCCTCTCCGGATTGAAACTGGACTGGCTGAAGGAGACGGCTACGCCGCTCCAGCAACTCTTCCGTGGGCTCTCCCGAGGCATCGGCCTCGGCGAGGAGGGATGGCCGTACCTCCTCCTGCCAGCCGTCCTGGCCCTGGTCCTGGCGGCCGCTCTCCTTTTCTACCGGGCCCGCAGCCGAAGGGCCGGAGCCCTCCTGGGCGCGCTGGGCTCGACGGCCGCTGCCGGCTTCCTTTTCTTGGCTTTCCCCTTTGTCCGAGGGTTGGACAGCCTGGCCTCCTGGTTATACTACCTCATCGCCTTCGGCGTCGTTGGATTGATCGTGGCCCTCTTTGCGCTGACCGGCCGCTACCAACCAAACGCTGCCGGCCGAGCAATCGTCCTCATCTCCGTCATCCTCCTGGGCATCGGCGTGCTCATCCTCATCGGCTGGGAGTTGCCCTACTCCTTCTACGCCGTCCTCCTGGCCAACATCTGGCTGGGCTGGCCCTTTATGATGACGGTGGCCACCGGAGCCCTCCAGGGCATCCCCGAAGAACTGTACGAAGCCGCCCGCATTGATGGGGCCAGCGACTGGCAGGCCTTCTGGCAGATCACCGTGCCGCTCATCCGGCCGGCCATGGTCCCGGCCATCATGATCGGCATGATGATGACCTTTAATCAGTTCAACGTGATCTACTTTGTCACCGGCGGAGAGCCTCTCCACCGCACCGAAATCCTGGTCACCCAGGCCTTTCGCCTGGTCAACGAGCAGAAACTCTACGGGGTGGCCGCCTCCTTCAGCATCATCGTCTTCTTCGTCCTGGCCATAATCACCATAGTCACCAACCGTATCTCCCGGGCCACCGAGAGTTACGCCGTCTAGGAGGTGAGCGATGCGCCGACAACCGCCTTCTATCGGCCTTGTGGTGCTGGGGACGCTCGTTATGGCCCTGGGCGCGCTGCTCTGGTACCTCCTGCGGGACTGGCCCTATGCGCCGGCCTTTTCCATCATTTCGCTTCTAGGCCTGAGCGTCGCCCTGGCCGGTTTTTGGGGCAACCGTCGCTGGCGCAGGGTGGCCCGGCAAATCCTGGCCCAACTGGCCTGCATCCTTATCCTCATCAGCGTCCTTTTCCCGGTCCTCTGGATCGTCGGAATGTCTATGGATCCACGCGACATCCTGCGCCCCCTGGACCTCTCCCCGATCACCAACATCCCCACCAACCTCCTGCACCTGCTCCCCAAGTCCTTTGCCCTGCCCGAAGAAACGACCGTCTTCCACCTGCAACCCACGACTTCGGAGGACCCATCGCCCAAGACGCTCATTATGGGCGCCTTCCATGCCCTGCCCGAGGGCTGGACACGGGCCGACCTGCGCCGGCCCGACGTCTGGCTGATCGGGAGCGACCTCATCGCTTGGGCGCCGATCGTGCCACTTCCGGAGGGGACCGATACCCTGATTGATCCGGGGCAGGTCACGCGCCTCTCGGACGAGGTGCAGATCGAGGCCCTCCTGCCGCTGGAAGAGGCGGTGCGTCCTGACGGCTGGGTGGTCTGGGAAGGCCGGCCTTACGCCGTGCCCCGAGGTTGGAGCCTGAAGCAGGTAGGAAACCCCACGCTCTGGCTTCTGGATAACCGCCTCCTCTCCTGGGGCATCCTCTCGCCTCTGCCCCCGCCCGAAAACCCAGTTGCACCGCTGGCAGAGGGGGAGAAGCCGACCTGCTACCTGGTCATCAAGGAGAAAGGGGCCGAGCGTCGCTACACCTGTCCCCCGGGCTACCGGACGGAGGTGGCCACCGAACCGGCTTACTGGCTGGCCGGTGGCACCCTGGGTCTCTGCAACGGTGGGCAGTCGTCGGCCATCTCCAAGGACAACTTGGGCGACTGGCGGCACAGCCCGGCCATCTGGCTTGTCGGCCGTTCGATCGTGGACTGGCGGGCCTCTTCCTTGCGCTCCTTTGCCTCGGTTATCAAGCAGCCCACGCTCAACCCGGTCAGTTTCCCCCAACTTCTCCTCAACAGCACCCTGCTGGCCACTGGGGTAGCCTTCTTCTGTATTCTGGTCGGAACGACGGCGGCCTATGCCTTCTCCCGCTTCCAGTTCCCCGGCCGACAAGCCGGCATGCTCGGTTTCGTCCTGGTGCTGATGATGCCTTCGGTGGCCACTCTGGCCCCGCTGTATGCCATTCTGAACACCGTTCAGGTCGGCCCGAACGCTTTCCGGGCCATCCTGTGGTTTGTAGGAGGTTTCCTGATCGCCATAGGAGGGATCCTGTTCCTGCTGCGGGTGCTGGAGGGGATGCGGAAGTGGCGCCGGCGCAACCTGGGCCTGTCCCTGGCCTGCCTAGCCTTTATAACGCTATGGGGTGTGGTGCCTTTTATGGTGCCGGCGGCCTCCTCCTGGGTGGCCCAACTTCCGGCCGGCCTCTTTGGCGTCTTGCAGTGGGTTCTGGTCGCCCTAACCGTAGCCCTGCTCATCGGGCCGGCTGGGGTGCGGGGGCTTCCGGGCCTCCTGCCGGGAGTGGCCACTCCACCGCGGGGTCAACCTCGGGTATGGCAGGAACGCCTGCGCGCCTTTCGCCGCCACTTCCAGCGCCCCTGGTTCTTCCTTCCGTTGGCCTTCCTCTCCCTGGGCCTGGTGCTGGGCCTGAACGCCCTGCGAGCCTGGGGCATCGGCGGCGGAGAGGAGTTCAACCTGCGTACCACCCTCTGGGGGGTGGGGATTGCCATGGTCGCCGGGGCATTGCCCTTTTCTATCTGGAACATGAAGGGCTTTATCGACACCATCCCCAAGGAACTGGAGGAGGCGGCCCTCATTGACGGAGCCTCCCCTACCCAGACCTTTTTCCAGATTATGCTGCCCCTGGCCATGCCGGGCCTGGCCGTGACCGCCCTCTTCGGCTTTATCTCCGGCTGGACGGAGTTCGTCCTCTCCTGGCAGTTCCTGGCCGATAACATGAACCAGTTCACCCTGGCCATGGCCCTGTACGGGATGCAGGGGGAACGCAATACCCCCTGGGCAAACTTTGCCGCTATGTCCATCCTGGTCTCGATTCCCGTCACTCTGGTCTTTTTCCTGCTACAGAAATACATCGTTAGCGGGCTAACTGTTGGAGCAGTAAAAGGATAATTGGAGGAAAGAGATGGCCAGCATTACCTATGATCATGTCACCAAACGTTTCGGCGACGTCATCGCTGTAAACGACCTGAATATCTTTGTCGAGGATAAGGAGTTCCTGGTCCTGGTCGGGCCGTCCGGCTGTGGCAAGTCCACCGCCTTGCGCCTGCTGGCCGGGCTGGAAGAGGTCACGTCCGGCACTATCAAGATCGGCGACCGCGTCGTCAACGACGTTCCTCCGAAGGACCGGGACATCGCCATGGTCTTTCAATCCTACGCCCTTTACCCACATATGTCGGTCTACGACAACATGGCCTTTGGACTGCGGATGCGGAAGATGAACCGGGGCGAAATCGACCGGCGGGTAAAGGAAGCAGCGCAGATTCTGGGCATCGAGCACCTCCTCGACCGTAAGCCCCGGGCGCTTTCGGGCGGGCAGCGGCAACGGGTGGCACTGGGGCGGGCCATCGTGCGCGAACCCCAGGTCTTCCTGATGGACGAACCGCTTTCCAACCTGGACGCCAAACTCCGCGTGGCCATGCGGGCCGAACTGGTCAAACTGCACCGGCGGCTGGAGACGACGGTGGTGTACGTCACTCACGACCAGGTGGAAGCAATGACCATGGGCACACGCATTGCCGTGCTCAAGGATGGCATTCTCCAGCAACTTGACACTCCGCAGAACCTCTACGACCACCCGGCCAACCGCTTTGTGGCCGGCTTCATCGGCAGTCCGGCGATGAACTTTTTCGAGGCCCGGCTGGTGGCCGAAGGTGGGGAGTTGTACGTGGATGCCGGTTCATTCCGGGTACGGGTGCCGCCGGAGCAGGCAGCCGTCCTGCGCGAGAGAAGGGTGCCGGCCGAGATCGTCTTCGGCATCCGGCCGGAGGATGTGTACGATGCCGCCTTCGTACCGGGAGGATTGCAGGGCGGGGACACGGTGGAGGCCCTGGTGGACGTGGTTGAGCCGCTGGGGGCGGAGATGTACGTCTACCTGGTGAGCGGGCCGCATACCTTCCTGGGGCGGATGGACAGCCGAACGCGGGTATGGCCGGGGGACCGGATGCAAATTGTAATGCATATGGCCCATATGCACATCTTCGATCGAGAGACGGATCAAGCCTACCTCTGAACCGGTCTCTGGCAAATTTCGCCTAGCCTCGTGGCGGGGTGGGTGAAGGCAATGCCTTCGCCCATCCCCCATCATATTGTCCAACGAGTTTGGGATACATCCCGTCCTCTGAATTTGACAAATTGGCGGAAGTGTGCTAAATTATAAGTGTCAGGGCGCCCTGCCCGCCCTGCCCAAGCCTCGAGCTCCCCCCTTAGCTCGAGGCTTCCCCCTTTTTTAGGGCGCGAGATTCTGGCGCATTTCGCCCGGCAGAGCAGGATGTCATCGGTGTCCCGTTTCACGGCCTCCTGGAAGTCGCTGCCCGGGCTTGGGCAAATTTCACCCGAGGGAAAGACCGTCGCTGCCTCGCCCCGGCAGCAAGGGGAGATCGTCGACAAAATGACATCCCGGTGAACCACGAACGGTCGTTAAATGCAACATAAGGTGATTCTGTTGGTGTCCAACCGCCAACAAAAGGGCCTCCCGGTAAACCACGGACGTTTGCCGGTGTCGGGAAGTCAACTTGACGCCACGAGAAGAGCGTGGTACACTATATACAAAATTCGGCACCCTTGAGGAGGACTAAGCATGGCCGTGGCCAACAGCGGCTCTTTTCATCTGGATTCTTCTCAGGAAACCTTCGAGGGCCAGACGCCCTTCCGTCGAGAAGTCCGCCCGCCGGCCGCTGGACTAGTGCAGTGGGCCTACTCCCTGGTCGTGCAGGGGGCAGAGGCTACTCAGCCCTTTTCTATCATTTTGCTGGATGCGCAGGGGCAGCGGGTGGCCTCCGGAGAAGCGGAGGAGGGCATCGCCAGTTTAGAGGCCGAACTGCGGGAACAGTCGTACGAACTCCGCATCGAGAGCGCTCGGCCGATCGCCTTTCGCGCCATCTGTACCCAGACCTACGGCTACCGCTAAGGGCCGGCCGTTTCCCCGGAGGACGTGGATGCGCATTGCTCTGGATGCGATGGGCGGAGACTTGGCCCCACAGGCCCCGGTGGCCGGCGCGGTAGAAGCCGCTCGCCGTTATGGCCTGGAGGTCCTCCTGGTCGGCCCGGAGGAGAGGATCCGGGAGGAACTGACGCGGCATGACACGGCCGGCCTTTCCCTCCCCATCGTCCATGCCCCGGAAGTCATCGGGATGGAAGAACACGCCGTCCAGGCCGTGCGACGCAAGGGCCGTTCCTCCATCGTGATCGGAATGCGGCTGGTGCGGGACGACCAGGCCCAGGCCTTTGTCTCGGCCGGCCACAGCGGAGCCATCATGGCCGCCGCCACCCTCATCCTGGGCCGCCTTCCCGGCGTGGAACGCCCCCCCCTGGCCACACCCTTCCCGGCCCGAAAGGGATTTTTCCTCTTCCTGGATGCCGGAGCCAACACCGATTGCCGCCCCGAATACCTCCTCCAGTTTGCCCGCCTGGGTGCCGCCTATGCCGAGCGCGTCTACGGCATCTCCCACCCCCGCGTGGCCCTCCTTTCTAACGGAGAGGAGGAGAGCAAGGGGGACCGCCTGGTTCAGGAAGCCTACGCCCTTTTGCGCCGGACCCCCGGCCTTTATTTCCTCGGAAACATCGAGCCGAAGGACATGCTTGCCGGAACTGCCGACGTGGTGGTGGCCGACGGTTTTGTGGGCAACCTGGTGATGAAGAGCGCCGAGGCGGTGGCCGAAATGCTCCTGGGAGCACTCCGCGAGGAACTGACCCGTTCCCTCCGCACCCGCCTCCCGGCGCTCTTTCTGCGCCCTGCCTTCCGCCGGGTGCGCGCCCGCCTGGACTATACCGAATACGGCGGTGCCCTTTTGCTCGGCCTGCGCGGCATCGCCATCACCGCCCACGGCCGTTCTAACCCCCGCGCCATCTGTAACGCCATCCGTGTGGCCCGCGAAGCCATCGTCCGACAAGCCGTCGAGGCGATGGCCGACGTTTTAGAAAAGGAGGTTGTCCATGGCCGAGAAACTGAGCCGGGAAAAGATCCAGCGTGAACTCTCCAGGTACCTTCAGGAAGGCGAAAGCCTCCTGGTTTGGGGCTATGCCAGCCTGGGCCTCAAGAGCTGCTACATCGGCCTGACCGACCGTCGCCTCCTGGTGAACGAGCGGACGATCAAGGACGAGGACAAGGCGATGGAGGAGGTCCTCCTGGCCGACATCGCCGAGGCACGAGTGAAGAAGCCCTTTTTCCTGCCCCTGGATCAATACCTACTCGGCCTTCTGGTCAAACGACGCCGCCTGGAGATCAAGACCCATTCCGGGCGACACTTCACCTTTGTCCTGCAAAAATGGCCGCAGATCAAGGGCAACGAGACGGCGGCCGAGAGCATCCTAGCCGAACTGCAGGCCCGCATCCCCGGCCTGCAGACCGGGTCGTAAGGAGGGTTTGCCTCCCTGGCGGTCTCGATGGCCCTGCCCAAAGAAGAACCGTGTGCCATCCAACTAGCCGTCATCGCCTCGCCGGCCTTGCTGGAAGTGTGGGACCAGGAGGTTGCCCGGCCTGACCTTCTGGAAGTAACGACCTGGATGCCGCTGGAAGAAGTGCGGCGCTTTCGCGCCCTCCTGCCTGACCGGCCGCTCCTCCTCCACGGCGGCAACCTCCTGGGGGCCCCGCTTCTGGAGGTCCAGGTCCAGGAACTGGGGCTCCTGCTCCAAGAGACCGGGAGCCCCTGGCTTTCGGTCCACATTTCCTTATGGCCCTGGAAGGTGCTCCAGGATGCACGGCAACGAGGCCGGCAGCCCAGTGCCCTGGACCTGGGCCCCCACTTGGAGGCTTTTTTCTCCCGCGTGCGTGCCCTACGGGAGCAACTGGGGGCAAGCCTTCTTCTGGAGAATGCCCCGGGCCTCCCCGGCTTTGAACGCGACCCGGAGAGCGACCCCGAAACGATCGCCGCCGTGCTGGAGGCGACGGGTTGCTCCTTCCTTCTGGACCTTTCCTATGCCCAGACCGCTGCCGGCAACTGGGGACTCCGGCCGGAGGAGTACCTGGAACGGCTTCCGCTCGATCGGGTGGTCGAAGTGCATCTGAGCGCCCCGAGCCGGCTGGAAGACGGCCGCCCGGTGGATGCGCACGAGGCTCTGCGGGAAAGAGACTTTGCCCTGTTGGACTGGCTTCGGAAATACGCCAGCCCTCGGGTGGTCACGTTGGAATACTGGAAAGAATCCCGTGCTTTGCTGGAACAAATGGTTCGGCTGAAAAGGGAACTGGCCCAGACTCTATCGAAACCCCCTATCGGGTAGGCGAAGACCTGCCTTTGCCTGCCCACAAACGCCTTACCGGTGAGTTTTCGGATAGGTTGCTGGAGGAAGCGATGGATGTATCCGAACGTCTGGCCCGTTTCGTCCCGGTGGAGTTGACCGCCGAGCGCGGCGACCTGGATGAGCGAAAGCAGGCTATGGTACGCCACCTCATCGCCGCCGGCCGGCAGATTCACGAAATTTACCTCCGCCAGGTCTGGCCCGGCAATCCCGATCTGCGGGCCCGTCTGGCCGCCTCCGGCGACCCTGTGGACCGGGAACGCCTGCGTCTTTTCGACCTGATGGCCGGCCCCTGGGACCGCCTGGACGAAGATCGCCCCTTTATCGGCGACCAGCCGCGACCGCCCGGTGGAGGCTTTTACCCCGAGGACCTCGCCCGGGAGGAGTTCGAGGCCTACCTGGCCGACCATCCCCA
The DNA here is from genome assembly GCA_036172265.1 of Chloroflexia bacterium. Lineage (GTDB taxonomy): Bacteria > Chloroflexota > Chloroflexia > DTKN01 > DTKN01 > JASFBA01. Next base: position 2,345 of record JASFBA010000016.1, on the reverse strand, counting down.
GGATCGGCCGGACCTGACCGCGCCGTTCACCGTCGTTCGTCGGCGGGAAGGAACTCTGGAGGCCATCCCCTACCACCGCGCCTATCAGGAATTCCTGGAGCCGGCCGCCGAAAGCCTCTTGGAGGCGGCCCGCCTTTGCGACCATGCTTTGCTGGCCGAATACCTCTCCCTGCGGGCCCAGGCTCTCCTGAACGACGACTACTACGAAAGCGACTGTGCCTGGGTGGCCCTCCAGGATGGGCCGTTCGAGTTCCTCATCGGCCCCTACGAAGTCTATGACGACTACTTCTTCGGCTGCAAGACGGCCTATGAGGCCATGCTGGGCCGGCGAGATCTGGGGGAAAGCGCCCGTTTCCGCGAGCTGGTGGAACAACTCCCGGCCCTGGCCGCCCGCCTCCCGGTTCCTCCCGAATACCGGGGGCAGGTGGCCGGCCTGTCTTCTCCTATCGTCGTAGCCGATGCCGTCTTCAATGCCGGCCAGATGGCCACCGTGGCCCTGGCCACCGCCTTCGTCCTGCCCAACGACCCTCGGGTGCGCACGACCGTCGGGAGCAAGAAGGTCATCCTCAAAAACGTCTCCCAGGCCAAGTTCAAATACCTCCTCCGGCCGGTCGGCGAGCGCCTCCTGGATCCGGCCCAGGCCGAAGCCCTCTTTTTCGACAACATCTTCTCCTACGTCCTTCTGCACGAGGTCAGCCACGCCCTGGGGCCTCAAGAGGTCATTCGGCCCGACGGCAGCCGTATCTCCCGCCAGCAGGCCTTGCGCGAACTCTACTCCGTCGTAGAGGAGTGCAAGGCCGATGTCCTGGGCCTCTATAACCTTCTTTTCCTGGCCGAAGAGGGCTTTTTCCCCCGAGAGTGGCGGGAGAGCGCCCCGGGGGCCTTCCTGGCCGCCGTCTTCCGGGTGATCCGCTTTGGGGGCAGCAGCGCCCACGCCCGTGCCAACCTCCTCGCCTTCAATTTCCTCCGAGATGAGGGGGCCATCCGGCGAGACCCCGGAAGCGGCCGCTTCCGGGCCGAGCCGCGTCGGATGGCCCAGGCGGTGGGCGAAATTGCTGCCATCCTCCTGCGCCTGGAAGGAGACGGCGACTACGAGGGGGCACAGGCGCTGGTGCGGCGTTACGGCCGTATGCCGTACGAACTGGAGGAAGCCCTGGAACGGGTTCGCGACGTTCCGGTAGACCTGGCTCCGACCTACCCGTGGGCGGAGACAACCTGATCACACCCAGGTACGTAGGGACACACCGTGCCATGCTCCATATGCATCAAAAGCGACCCGACGGGTCGCTCCATAGATTCTGATGCAGAAAAGGCCGGGTTTCTTGCGGGCGTTCCCCTAGCGTCCGACGACGGTAACCTCCCCTAGGCCCACGTCCAGGTCAATTTCCACACACCTGGTATTCCCCAAACAGGCCCGGGAACGGTACTCGCCGTCCACCTCGGGGAATGTCTCCTCATCCACAGTACTGTGTCCCAGGCCGGCATGGGCCCGAATGCGGACCGGCAGAGTGGGGGGAACGGTCAGGTGGATCGAGCCGATGCCGACGTGCATCCGCACCTTGGCCGGCCGGCTCTCCTCCCCCAGCACTGCCCGAAGACTGCCGATCCCCACCTCCATCCTCGCCCTTTCCACCTGGAGGCGACCCAGGTCCACCTCCCCTTCCCCGATGCCGATGTTCAGACTCAGACTGAGCGGCAGATTTCGGGCCAATCCGAGTTCCCATCGGCCGCTCCACCGCCCGGTCCAGGCCGTCTCGAACCAGTCTCCCTGGGAAATTTCCAGGCGAGCGGTGGAGCCTTCCACGCGGCATGGGACGGTGCCAGCCTGGGCCCCCCACACTTCGCCTTCGGCCAGGACCGGCCGATCTGTCCGGGCTTCCTCCAGGCGAATCTGGCCCATACCCATCTCCAGATGGACGTCGCCCCGATCAGCCCCGGCGCGTGGACAGTTCTCGGGTCCTAGAACTACCTGGGCCGGTTCCGCCGGAGATGTCGCGACCAGGAGGACGCCGACGGCGCAGAGCAGGGCCAGCGTAAGGAGTGCGACCAGGAATTTGAGCACGGCCGGGACCTGGCTCAGGAGGAGGTCCAGGCCCAGGAGGATGAGAACGGCCGGCCAGATCATCCACAGCCGGCTCCAGTTGCCTTGGATGAGATGCATGGTGTTCAAAAGGAGCATAACGCCAGCGAAGATCAGGAGCACGGGAAAGGTCATCCCCGGCGAATATCGCACTTGCGGGCTTTCAGAAGAAGAGGCCGTGCCTGCAGGTTTTTCATCCATCGTTTCCTCGCTTTCTTTATCCAGGTGGTATCGTTTTCTTATTCTAGCCCCTTTTGCCGAGACT
>JASFBA010000015.1:0-17648 GCA_036172265.1 Chloroflexia bacterium | reverse complement strand
ACGATGAGCAAACAAATTCGCCACCTCATCGGGTTGCTCCTGGTGCTGGCCGTACTCGTCGTCCCGGCGCTCGCCCTGGCCCAATCGGGCGGCGGCTACGACCTGACCTGGAACACCATAGACGGCGGGGGCTTTACCTTCAGCACGGGCGGCGGCTACTCGCTGGGCGGGACCATCGGCCAGGCGGACGCCGGGGCAATGACCGGCGGTGCCTTCACCCTGGCCGGCGGCTTCTGGGGCGGGGGGGAGGTTCAGGCGATCCAATATCACATCTACCTGCCGCTGGTGCTGCGAAACAGGGAAACTCCAACCTCTGAAAACCGGCTCATAGCACAGGCAAAATGTGCTACAACATTGCCGCAGACCGAAAAGCGGCTCGTAGCAAAGGAAGCCGAGGCCGCCTATACTGGAGCCCTCTCCCTTCACCAAAGGCTTGGCTGGCAATCCTTGACCACAGATGGCCTGGCCGGCCTGGGACGATGAAGCATTGCACCGCTCCTTTTTGGAAAAAGTACCGATCCACCGGGAACTGCTAGGAGAGTGGGAACAGGACGCTGGCAAAATTGCCTTTCCCATCGGAACACCGGAAAGCCCCGGCAATGTACGGATTGACGCCGGCCGCCTCCGGCCCTATAATGAGGCCCAGGATGTATCCCGCTACAGGGAGGAAACAACGGTGGGACATTCCACCGCAAAAAGGCGGCTTCGCAAGGGCACGACGTGCCGTGCTCCCTGGATCGAGATTCCGATCGGGGAGATCCATCTGGTTTCCCCGCTGCATCTGGCCGACTGGCCGCGGCGGGCGGAAGTCGTGCCCGGATTTGCCGAGCGGGTGGCCCGGGTGCGGACCACCGGCCGATGGCCGGGGGTGCCCCTTCGGGTGCGTCGCCAGGGAGAAGGCTATGTGCTGGTGAGCGGGTTTTCCCGTCTGGCCGTGGCTTTCGAGGCCGGCCTGCCGGCAGTCCGCGCCGTCGTCGAATTGTCCACTCGGGAGGTTCCGCTTTCCGAGGTTCGGCTGCGCCCCTGGCAGGAGCGGGCCTGCCTGAACGCCCGGAAATTGGAACGGCGGCTGGAAATGGCCCGGGCGATTGCCGGAGGCCCTCCGGACCATCTGAGCCTGCCCGTCCCGCTGGTGGTGCGCCCGGCCCGGCCGGAGGAACCGGCCGGCTACATCCTCCTGGATGGGCTTTACTGGTATCACGTCGCCCTAGCCCTGGCCCGGGAAAGGAACCTGGACAACCCCTTCGTGCCTGTTATCGTGCGAGGTTAAGATGCCGTTCGACATTGCCCGTCTGATGCCGGCCATCGAGGACCTGGCCTCATATTACGCCTCGGAAGTGGTTCCCGATCTGCGTACCTGTTCCGAAGAGGCCCAAAAGTTGCTTCAAAAGGCCTCCCCAGAGGCACTTCGGAAGGCTTCCCAAGAACAGGCCTTGCGCGTCCTGGCCAAGCCGCTGGAGGAGCCCGCCCAGGCTTTTGTCGCCCCCTCTCCCCCACCGGGCTATCGCGTCCTGGCCAGCGACGGCTCCTCGGTGGACGTGGATCCCCACTTCCCGGCACGTTACGTCCTCCTGCACACCGCCCTGGCCGGCCTGGCCTATAACCCTCCGGATTACTGGACCGAGCATATCCCGCGCCTCTTCTTCCGCCGGCATGAACTGGAACTGGCCTACCCGGAAAGTGAGGAGCCGGTGGAAGTGGAAGGGCCGGTTGTGAGCACGCTACGGGCCTACGAGGAGCTGCGAGCGCTGAGGGAAGGGGTGGACCGAGTTCTCCAGAATCCGGACGACCGCCCGCTCCTGGCAATGATGGATGCCGTGATCCTTTGGACCCATCATGGCAGCGGACCGGGCCACGATGCGCTGCGGGAGGATTACCTCCGGCGCAGCGTGGAGCAGGTGAAGGAGTTTGGGGAACGAGGAGTCCCCCTGGTCAGTTTCACCAGCATGCCCCGCCACCGGGAGGTGGTCAACACTCTCCTGGTCCTGGGTTGTCCAGAGGAACGGAAGGCGGCCTGCAGCGATTGCCGTGGGCCCCGTCAGGAGTGTCTACCCCTGCAGGGGTTGCAGGATCGCCACCTCTTTTCTTTCCTGAAAGAAGGCGAGCGTTCGGCCCTGTTCCAGCCGGTCTACCGGGGAGGAACCTCCTGGCGATTGCCCCCGGGGGTGGAGTATGATCCCCAACTGGTCTTTTTCTACCTCAACACCGGGCCGGAGGTTGCCCGGGTGGAAATGCCCTACTGGATCGCCGAGACCGGCCTTCTGCCAACTGTTCATGCCATCGTCCTGGACCAGTGCCAGCCGCGGCGGGCCGAAACGGTGGGCTATCCCTTGGCCCTCAGCCTGGCTCACCGAGAAGCCGTTCTGACGACCCGAGATCGCCAGTTTGTCCAATGGCTGGTGGAGGAAGCCCTGGCCCGCCGGGGAGTTTATCTCCCCCCTTCGGCCAAGGCGGAGATGAAGGAATAGGGGAGTCAGGGGGGGTAGCATGTCGCGCCACTCCCCGGCTTGGACCGGCCGGCCCCTTCATCCAACTGTAATCATTTTTTCGCTGGACAAATCGGGCATCCTGTGCTATAATGCCTTTGCCCTCTGCTCTGTTCTCAGAACGCTCGAGGGCTTCCATCCCTCGATGACAGTGACACAAGGTATAGTGTTTTATTCGTACATAACATCCTATATATAGGGACATCGTTGGGGGTCTCCGGAGCGAGGCTCCCGCATCGGGCGATAAGAGCGGCGCTTTCCAATTCCCTGCCCAAGAGAGGCAATTTCCTTGCCCGAATCGCCTAAAAATTGTATACACTTTGGGAGGTCTCCATGGCGATTGACCAGGTGATCAAACGAGACGGTCGGCGTGTCCCCTTCGACCGCAAGCGCATCGAGAACGCCATCTATGCGGCTGCCCGGGCGGTGGAGAGCGGCGAGGGCCGGCAGTGGGCGGAGACTCTTTCCTGGGCGGTCACCGGCATCCTGGAGGAGCGCTTCGGCCAGGCGGGACGTATGCCACATGTGGAAGAGATCCAGGACATTGTGGAGGAGGTGCTTATTAAATCCGGCCATCCCCAGGTGGCCAAAGCCTATATCCTCTACCGCCAGAAACGAGCCGAGGCCCGCGCTGCCGAGCAGATGTTCCTGGACACGGTCAAACTGGTAGACGATTACCTGGACCAGACCGACTGGCGGGTGAGCGAAAACAGCAACATGAACTATTCCCTCCAGGGCCTCAACTTCTACCTGGCCTCCTCCATCGCCGCCCGCTACTGGCTGCATAAGATTTACCCGCCCGAGGTGCAACGGGCACATATCGAGGGGGACTTTCACATCCACGACCTCGGCATGTTGAGCAGTTACACCTACTATGGGAAAGAGGTTGTGATTCTCAAGGACAAAAGAGGTCTCCATCTGACCTCTTTTGAACAGGCGTATGCCGGATGCCCCGAACCGGAGGTGTGTCTCAACGAGGCCGACGGCGCCTTTGCCAAATACCCCCGGGACTGCTTCGTGTTGGACAAGGACGGCTGGACCCGGGTTATCCGCCTGGTCCGCAAGCGTAAGGACCGGCCTATGCATTTCATCGAGAATCGCGGCGGCCGCAGCGTGATCGTTACCGACAACCACCCTATGCTCACCAGCGATGGGGAGCGCCTTGCGGCCGACGTGCGTCCTCGCGCGGACGCCCTTTACACCGTGGACCTGGGACGGCTCCTGACGGAGGAGAACCTTTTCTCAGAGACAGAGATCGACCTCCTTTCCGAACTGCAAGGAGCGTCCATCCCAAGTATCGGTCGCGACCGAATCTATTTCAACGGTGTGCCGATCACCGAGATCGACTTGGACCGGGCGGGCGAAGGGGTAATCCACACTGTACGGGCAACCCGACGGGTCTCCCCTCATCCCCAGACGGTTCCGCGCAGATTGCGGCTGACGGCCGACCTCGGCTACTTTGTGGGGTTCGTTCTAGCAGAGGGCTATCTCTACGACACCAAGGCTTCGCGCACGATCAGCATCACGCGGAAAACCCCTGATGTTTTGCATGCGATCAATCGGACCCTGATCGCCCTTGGTACACCAGGATGCATCGTTCGTCGCAACGACGGAATATTTGAACTGCGGGTCAGGAATGTTTTTCTGCGTTTTCTATTCGAGCACGTCTTCCGTATTCAGCCAGGGGCGCGCCACAAATCTCTGCCGGTGCGCACCCTGCACTACAACGTCGAGTTTGTCAAGGGCATGCTGGCCGGTGTGATGGATGGTGCGGGCTCGATGGCCGGCAATGACACCCCGAGGGCGATTCGTGCCTCCACCCGCACCCTGCTGGAGCAGATGGCCTGCGTGCTCCACCTATTGGGCGAAACGCCGTACGACCGAAACATCGAGGGCGTAGGGCCCCACCGAGTTGAAAGCGGCCGCGACCCCCTCTACGGTCTCCCTTTCCGCAAGACGGCGGAACTCACCCAATCTACGGCAGTCTCCGCATCAGCCTGGCATGACGAGACAGGCGATGCCTGGCACGCCGTCTTGAACAACGAGCCAACGGAGATCCCGGACGACGAGATTTATGACATCACCACGGAAAGCGGCACCCTGATTGTCAACGGCATGTGGAACCACAATTGCACCGGCTGGGACCTGCAGGACCTCCTTATCCGCGGCTTTGGCGGTGTTCCGGCCAAGATCGAAAGCCGGCCGCCGCGCCACCTGCGCACCGCCCTGGGGCAACTGGTCAACTTCTTCTACACCCTCCAGGGGGAGGTGGCCGGCGCTGTAGCCGTCTCCAACTTTGATACTTTGCTTGCCCCCTTTATCCGCTATGATCGCCTGGACGAGGTCGGGGTGAAACAGGCCTTGCAGGAGTTTATCTTCAACATCAATGTGCCCACTCGCGTGGGCTTCCAAACCCCTTTCACCAACATTACCATGGACCTCACCCCGCCGCCTACTCTCCGCGACCAGCCGGTCATCATCGGTGGAAAGCCCCAGGAAGCCACCTACGGCGAATTCCAGCGGGAGATGGACCTGCTCAACCGTACCTTCGCCGAGGTTATGCTGGAAGGGGATGCACGTTCGCGCGTTTTCACCTTCCCCATCCCCACTTACAATATCACCCGCGAATTTCCCTGGGAGAACCCATCCCTGGAGACGATGTGGAGCATGACCGTACGCTACGGCATCCCGTACTTTGGGAACTTTATCTCGAGCGATATGCGCCCTGAGGATACCCGCTCTATGTGCTGCCGTTTACGCCTGGATAACCGCGAACTGCGCCGGAGGTTGGGCGGGCTCTTTGCCGCGGCCCCCTTGACCGGCTCGGTCGGCGTAGTGACGATCAACATGCCCCGCCTGGCCTATCTGGCCGAGGACGAGAAGGACTTTTTCCGACGGCTGGAACGCCTGATGGAGATCGCTCGCACCAGCCTGGAGATCAAGCGCAAGATGCTGGAGCATCTGACCGAGCGCGGCCTGTATCCTTACAGCCGCCATTACCTGGAGGCGGTCAGGAGCCAGACCGGAGACTACTGGAGCAATCACTTCTCCACCATCGGCCTCATCGGCATGAACGAGGCCTGCCTGAACCTGCTGGGCGTGGATATTGCCCATCCCGATGGGAAAGCCCTGGCCGTACGCACCCTGAACTTTATGCGCCAGGCCCTTTCTCGCTTCCAGGAGGAAACCGGCAACCTCTACAATTTGGAAGCCACGCCGGCCGAGGGCGCCTCCTACCGCCTGGCCCGCGCCGACCGGAAGCGCTACCCCAACATCCGAACCGCCGGAACTCCGGAGACCCCGTATTACACAAACAGCACCCACCTCCCGGTCTCCTACACCGATGACCTCTTCGAAGTGCTGGAACACCAGGACGAACTGCAGACCCTTTACACTGGAGGTACGGTGCTCCATATCTTCCTGGGAGAACGCCTGCACGACGGAAGCCAGGTCCGCCGGCTGGTCCGCTTGATCACGGAGAACTACCGCCTGCCCTACTTCACGATCACCCCGACCTTTAGCATCTGCCCCGTCCACGGCTATATCCCCGGCGAGCACTTCTTCTGCCCCTATGAACATACGGCGGAGGAACTGGCCCGCTATGGGGTAAATATCGAACTTGAAACTTGATTCCTCGGAGGAAACCATGGAACAGGAAAATGTGCCGGTACGGCGAGTGGTACGGCGTGTGCCGTGCGAGGTCTATTCCCGCATCGTCGGCTACTTGCGCCCGGTGCAAAACTGGCATCGGGGCAAACAGCAGGAGTTCAAGGAACGCCGGATGTTTCGCGTCCCCCAAAAGGAAGAGCCGCATATTTGATCATTGTGTCATATGAAACTCAAGGGATGGGTCCGCACCTCCCTCCTGGACTACCCCGGCCGCATCGCCTGTGTCCTTTTTACCGGCGGGTGCAACTTCCGCTGCCCTTCATGTCAGAACGCCGATCTGGTGTTGCGTCCGGAGGAACTGCCCACCCTGCCTGAGAATGAGGTCTGGGCCTACCTTGCCCGTCGGTCCGGCCAGGTGGAAGGCGTAGTCCTCACCGGCGGGGAACCGACCGTCCAGCCGGACCTCCTGCCTTTTCTGCGCCGGCTACGCCGCTTCCCCTTGGCCGTGAAACTGGACACGAACGGCTACCGGCCCGACGTCCTGGCCGTCGCCCTAGAGGAGGGGCTGCTGGACGATGTGGCCATGGACATCAAGGGGCCGCCGGAAAAGTACGGCCTTCTTTCGGGCCGGCCGGACCTGGACCTGGAACCCATCCACCGTAGCATCGCTTTGCTACGCTCCTCCAACCTCCCCCATGAATTCCGCACGACCGTTGTGCCCGGCTTTCTGGCGGAAGAGGACATCGAATCCATCGCCCGCTGGCTGGCCGACCAGGCCGGCCCTTCCTTCCTGCGCTACGTCCTGCAGCAGTTCCGCCCCCTGAACACGCTGGACCCCGATCTGCAACAGTTCCAACCCTATCCCCTGGAACGCCTCCGGCGGATGGCCGATCTGGCCCGAACCTGGATCGGCCCGGTGGAGGTGCGAGGATAAGCCGTTTCTCCTGTGCCCTGGCCCCGAGCCCTACCCCTATCCACCCCACGATAAGTTGCAAAAAGAGCGTATCTATGGTATGATAATCCTTGAGGGTGGCGCGATGATTCGAATCTTGCACTTTGCCGACCTCCATTTGGGCGTGGAAAACTACGGCCGGGTAGATCCGACCACGGGCCTCTCCAGCCGGGTACGTGATTTCCTGGACCGCCTGGATGAAGTGGTCCATTTTGCCCTGCAGGAGAAGGTAGATGTGGTTGCCTTTGCCGGAGACGCTTTCCGCGACCGCCATCCCGATCCGACCTATCAGCGCGATTTTGCCCGACGCATCCGACAGATAGCCGCCGCTGGGATAGCCGTCATCCTGGTGGCCGGAAACCATGACCTGCCGAACATGCCGACACGGGCCACCCCGGTGGACATCTTCCGCGCCCTGGAGGTGAAGAACGTCTACATCTCGGCCCGCACAGAAGAAGTGCTGCGTCTTCCTTTGCGCCGGAAACGCGAACTCCAGGTGGCCACCTTCCCTTATCCGCTCCGTAGCCGGCTCATGCTCTCCGATGAGGTGCGGCGCAAGCCGTTGCGGGAGCAGGAGGATTTCCTGCGGGCGCAGATTGCCCGGAATTTGATCCGCCTGGCCGAGCAAGTGGATCGGAACGTTCCGGCCATCCTGGTTGGCCACCTCCTGGTACAGGGGGCGGAACTGGGTTCCGAACAACGGATGACGCTGGGGTATCAGCCGGAGGCGATGCTGGGAACGGTGGCCCATCCGGCCTATGATGCCGTCCTCCTGGGACATGTCCACCGGACGCAGGTTCTCCGAAGCGAAGCCCCACCGGTGCTCTATGCCGGCAGCCTGGAACGGGTGGATTTTGGCGAAGAGGGGGAAGGGAAGGGCTTTTTCCTGGTGGAAATCGAGGAAGGGCCGGCCGGGAGACGTCCGGTCCATTACCGCTTTATCCCGGTCCAGGCCCGTCCCTTCCTCACCATCTCGGTGGATGCCCGGCAGGGCGAACCGATGGAACGGACACTTCGGGCCATCCAGGAGGCTGGCCCGAAGGTGGCCGGAGCGGTCGTGCGACTGAAGGTCTGGGTGCGTCAAGAGGATGCCGGCCGGGTGGACATCCCGACCCTGCGCCGAGCCCTGGAGGAAGCAGGGACGCAGTGCATTGCGTCCGCACAGGAGGGGTTGTCCTGCCCCTACGCCACGGTGGTGGTAGAGGTAGAGCGGCCGGAACGGAGCGTCTTCCGAGCCCCACTGGACGCCCTGGGCCCTCTGGAGGCGCTGGAACGGTATTGGATCGGCCGCGGCCTTCCCGCCGGGCGTCGGGAGGTCCTGTCCCGCTACGCTCAGGAGTTGATGAGCGAAGAGGGCGATCCGGGACGGATGTAAAAGTTGCACCGAAGTTTACTTTGCGATATAATTATATCAAACATTTGTCCGGCCGGCGGAAAGTAACCCACGACCGATGGGGCTTTTCGCCTGGAGGGAAGAAGCCATGGCAATGGTCAGTCTGCAGAGTTGCTACGATCGGGCCCGCAACGCTATGGCCCAGGGCGACTATGAGAAGGCCGAAGCGATTTGCCAGCATATCCTCCAGTATTATCCCCAAGACCTGGGAACTCACCAGTTGCTCGGCCAAATCTACCTGGAGCGGAAACAACCCCAAGAAGCCCAGGGCTATTTCCGTCGGGTGCTGGAAATGGATCCGGAGAATGTCTCGGCCCATTGGGGAATGGGCATTGCCTATCAGGATGCGGGGAAACTGGAAGCGGCCGTTGGCGAACTGGAACAGGCCCTGGAGATCAAGCCCGACCTTTCCGACCTGCGCAGCCTCCTTCTGCGGCTCTATACCGAGTTGTACGGCGCCTCCCGTGCCCAATTGCGTCTCAGCCGGGCCGGCCTGGGTCGCCTCTATGTCAAAGGAGAGATGCTCGACCGCGCCATCGAGGAGTTCCGTGAGGTCCTGAAGGCCGACCCCTCACGAGTGGACGTTCAGATGTCCCTCTTGGAAGCCCTGTGGCGGAGCGGACAGGTGGAAGAGGCGGCCCGGATCGCCGAAGACGTACTGGAGCATTTTCCCCAGGCCCTGAAGGCCAACCTGATCTTGGGTTACCTGCGCCTTCAGGCCGGGCGGAGGGAAGAGGGAGAAGCACTTCTGCGGCAGGCCGCGGCGGGCGATCCCAACAATACGATGGCCCGATCCCTCTTCGAGATGGCTCCGGTGCGCGTGCCTCCCGACCTCCTGGCCTATGACGCCGCCACCCTGCCCGATTTTTCCGAGACAGAGTGGGAGGCGCGGCGGGCGGCGATAGCGGAGAAGCCGGCCGAGGTGCCCCTAGCGGCTGTAGAAGTCCCCCCACCTGCTGTAGAAAAGCCGCCCGTCGCCGAACCGCTGGGCGTTTCCTGGTTGGATATGCTGGCGACCGGCGAGGGTGTAGTGGCCGAAGAGATAGGCGAGGAGATTCCCGGCCTGGTCCCTTTCAGCCTGGAAGGCCTGGAAGAAGTCCCTCCGCTGGAAGAGGCTCCTCCGGTAGCGGCCGCGGTGGAGGAGAAGCCAGCTCCCCCGGCCGAGATGCCGGAAGCAGAGATGATGCGCCCCTTCACTTTGGAGGAACTGGGACTGTCGCCCGAGGAAATCGCCGCCCTCCACGAGGCGGTGGCAGAAACCCGAGAGGGCAGGCCGGCGGAGGAAGAGGTGGCCCTGCTTGGCGTTGCTCCCTTCTCCCCGGAAGAAATCGAAGTTGCGGAAGAAGTGCCGGCAGAAGAATTCCCTGGCCTGGCTCCCTTTGCACCGGAGGAAGTTGCCCTGCCGGAGGAAGAAATGCCCGCCGGAGTCCGCCCCTTCTCCCTGGAGGAACTGGGGCTTGAAGAGCCGATGGGAGCCGAACTCCCCCTGCCGGAAGAAGAGGTGGAGGAGTTGGAAGAACTGGAAGCCGGCCTGCCGGCCTTCAGTTGGCAGGAACCGGGACTGCCCAAAGCCCCGGCCTTCCGCGAGGAACTCGTCCCGGAGGAAGGGGTCCCGACCGGCCCCACGCTCTTCGAGAAAATGTTGGCCTACCGTCGGGAGGTGCTGGGCGAGGAAGTCCCGGCCGGCGAGGAGATGGCCCCGCCGGAGGTAAAACCCTTTGCCCCGGAGGAGGTGCCCCCGGCCGCTGCCCCCGTTGTCGAGGAGGCGCTGCCGGGGGTCCGGCCCTTCTCTCTGGAAGAACTGGGCCTGGAGGAAGCCCCTCCGGCCGCCGCCCCCGTTGCCGAGGAGATGCCGCCGGGAATTCAGCCGTTCTCCCTGGAGGAACTGGGCCTGGAAGAAGTGGCTCCGGCTGAGGCGGCCGTTGAACCGTTCTCTTTGGAGGCCCTGGGCCTGGAAGAGCCTATGACGGTAGCGCCCTCCCTTGAAGAGGTTGAAGGCGTGCGACCCTTCTCCCTGGAGGAACTGGGGCTGGAGGCGCCGGAGGAAATGGCTCCGGTGGCCGAGGCACCGGCTGCTCCTACCGGGGAAGAGGTCCTGCGCCCCTTTACGCTGGAGGAATTGGGCCTGACCCCCGAGGAGATCGCCGGCCTGGGGCTGAGCCCCGAGGAACTGGCCGGACTGGGCCTGCCTGCCGAGGCTGCTCCCCCCGCCGAGGAGGTGGTCCCAGAGGTCGCACCCGCAGAGATGGCCCCCGAAGAGGCCATCCCCGTGGAGGTCCCCCCTCCTGCCGAGGAGGTGGTCCCAGAAGCAGCATTTCCCACGCTGGAAGAACTCCGCCGGCAGGTAGCCGAACATCCGGAGGACGAGCGGCTACGCCTGAGCCTGGCCGATGCCTGTGTGGAGCAGGGTCAGTTGGAGGAAGCGGTCAACCTATACAAGGAACTGATCAAGGCGGGGAAGGCCGGCCTGGAAGACGAGATCATCGCCGGCCTTCGGGCCTGGATCGAACGTGAACAGGACCGCCGGATGCTGCACCGCCTGCACCGCCTGCTGGGCGATACCTACATGAAGAAAGGCTGGTACCAGCAGGCTATCAACGAATATGCCTGGGTATTGAGTAAATAGCACCTGCCGCCGGATGCGACGGACCGGCCCAGCGGAATCGTGGTGGGGTCGAGTACCTCGAAAGGGGTCGAACCATGAGAAAGATCGTTGAGGACCTGTTGCGAGTAGATGGCGTGGTAGGCAGCCTCCTGGTGGGCAAGGACGGTCTGGTGGTAGCCAGCACCCTGCTCGACCCGGCAGACGCCGAGGTGCTGGGGGCAATGGCCGCCGCCGTGTACGGGGAAATCGACAAGGCCACCAAACGTATCGGGGTGGGGGGATTGTCCGATGCCATCATCAGCGCCCAGGACGGCTTGGTAATGATGCTCGAGTCGCATGATCTGATTCTAGTGGTCATCACCCAGCGTACCGTCAACATCGGGCTGGTCAAGATGGAGATGCGCAGAGCGGCCAGCCGAATCAAAGAAGCCGTGCCGCTCTGATGCCCTGGCCGGTTGGGCAGGAAGAAACGGTCGTCCGGTGACCTTCCGGACGGCTGTTTTGTATGATCGGAAAGGACAAACGATGGAACGAACGCTGGTCATCTTGAAACCGGATGCCGTGCAGCGCGGCCTGATCGGGCCGATCATCACCCGCCTGGAGCAACGCGGCCTCAAGATCGTGGCGATGAAGATGATCCAAATGGATGAGCCACTGGCCCGTCGCCACTATGCCGTTCACGAGGGCAAACCCTTCTTCGAGCCGCTGGTTGCCTATATCACCTCGGCTCCGGTGGTGTTGATGGTCATTGAAGGGGAAGGGGTTGTGCAGACGGTCCGCCAAACGGTGGGCGCGACCGATCCGTCCAAAGCCGCTCCGGGGACGATTCGGGGAGACTTTGGCCTCACCATCGGCCGTAACCTGATCCACGCCTCCGACAGCCCGGAGACGGGGAAAGAAGAGGTCGCCCTTTTCTTCGACGAAAGCGAACTCCTCCCCTGGGAGCGGGATACCGACCGCTGGATTCTGGAAAAGTGATGGCCAAGGAACGGCTACAGAAGGTCCTGGCCCGGGCCGGCCTGGGCTCCCGCCGGGCCTGTGAGGAGATCATCCGCCAGGGCCGGGTGACCGTGGACGGCCGGGTGGCTTACCTGGGGCAATCGGTGGACCCCCAGCGTGAAGAGATCCGGGTGGACGGCCGGCCGCTTCATTTCCCCAAGAATCCCACCTACCTCCTCCTGTACAAACCTCCCGGCGTTGTCTGCACCGTTCGCGATACCCACGGCCGGCCAACCGTGCTGGACCTGGTCTCCGCTACGGCCCGGCTCTATCCGGTAGGCCGGCTGGACCTGGAGAGCGAAGGATTGCTCCTCCTCACCGACGACGGCGAACTGGCCTATCGCCTGACCCATCCCCGCTATGGGGTGGAGAAAGAGTACCATGTGTTGGTCAAGGGCCGGCCTTCTACGAAAACTCTTTCCCGCTGGCGGAGCGGGGAGGTAGCGCTGGAAGAACGGCCGGCTCCGGCCCGGGTGGAAATGCTCCGCGCCGAAGGGGAGAATACCTGGCTGCGCGTCATCTTGCACGAGGGCCGGAAGCGCCAGATTCGCCTGGTGGCCGAGGCGTTGGGACATCCGGTGCAACGCCTCATCCGGGTACGTCTGGATGGGCTACGCCTGGGGGAACTTTCGCCCGGAGCCTGGCGCGCCCTGAGGCCGGAAGAGGTAGCCCGGCTGAGGCGAGCGGTAGGACTTAAGGGATCGGGCTAGGTACAGTTGAGCGTTGAACGTTCTACCCCTGGCCCCTGCGCCCTATGCCCTGGTGGACCGTTGGGAGTTCCCCCTGGTCGTTCCTAGCGGGGCCGGCCCATGTACCCCCAGGGGTATGTGAAACACCGTAAAACCCAATTTGACAAACCGCCGGCCATGGGACATATATCCTGAACAGAACGGCAAAATCGAAAGGAATAGAAAGGAGCATCCGATGAAGTCACACCGTCACGGCGGCGGTGGAGCATTTCAGCGTCTTTTCCCTTTCGGACGGAAGTTCCCCTTCGGAGGCCTTCCTTCCCTCGCTGCAGGGCTTTCAGGTGAGCCTCTACACCGGGGCGGCCTCTTTCTCCTACCCCATCGCCGTTCCGAAGGGGCCGGGGGGACTTGCGCCAAACCTCACCCTCTCCTACAGCAGCGCCGCCTATGACGGGAAGGGGGGCATCCGCAACAAGCAGCAGGCCGGCTGGGTGGGGCGGGGGTGGAGCCTGGGGCTGGATTACATCGCGGTGGTGAAGAACCCGGCCACGGGAAGCCGTAACCGCAATACCTATACCATCGTCCTGAACGGCGTTTCCTCGGACCTGGTGAAGCATAGCGATAGCGAGAACGAGCTGCCGAACCCGCACTACCATGTGAGTGATGAACAGTTCTGGCGGGTGTGGCAGGAGAACGTGGGGGCGGGGACGCACTATGATGACGGGGTGCAGTTGCAGGATACGGTCTGGTATGTGAAGACGAAGGACGGGACGCTCTACCAGTTCGGCTCCATCACCCCGGGCGACTTTGGGAACCGGGCCTGGTGGGCCTACGACCGGAGTGATACGGCCCATCCCGAGGGCTGTGGGAACTACATCGAGACGTACCGCTGGTATCTGACGAAGGTGACCGATGTCCACGGGAACACCATCGAGTATTCCTACTCCTGGACCGGTTCGCCGAACACGTTCTACTACGAAGCCTGTGGGGGGAGCGTGCGGGGGGCGCTGCAGGCCGATGTCTGGCCGACGGAGATCCGGTGGGGGAGCGCGGGGAATTTGCGCTTCCGGGTGGTCTTTGAAAGCAGTAATCGGACGAACGACACCCAGTACGAAGCGGCGCCGGCGCAGTTAGGGCAGGCGCCGCACGAGACGCGGGTGCTCAACGGCATTCGGGTAGAGAGCATGCAGGGGACGAATTGGGAACTCATCCGGCGTTACGACCTCTCCTACGACTATTCGCTCCGGCCGGATACCGGCAACAACGACTACCCCAAGTTGACGCTCAAGGGCATCCAACTGAAGGGGAAGGATGGGGTAACGTCCCTTCCGGCGACGACCTTTACCTATCGGATGAGCGGGGCGAACTATACGAACGGCAAGTACCGGCTGGAGACGGCCTCCAACGGCTACGGGGGAGTGGTGACGTATGGCTACGAGACCTGGAATCAGAATGGGGAATACCGCAACCGGGTGACGGCGCGGACGCTTCAGGACGGGATGGGGCATAGCTACACCTGGTCGTACGCTTACGAGACGCCGCAGGACAACAACCAGGCGACCTCGGCCTCATTCTGGTATGCCAAGTTCGTGGTCGGGGACACGACCTACCTGGTGCACCAGGAGCACAGCGAGTTCCGCGGCCACCGGAGGGTGGTGGAGACGGATCCGAACGGGAACAGAGTAGAACACTACTTCTACCAGGGGGACGGCTACGACGAGAACCAGCCGCCCTGCACGATCTTCACCTGGGGGGATGCCTGCTCGCAGCGGCGGGAGGCGCAGGAGGCGCTCCTGGGGCGGGAGTGGAAGACGGTGTGGCATTCCTCCGACCTCAATGTGACCTATCGGAAGGTGGTGAAGACCTTTACGGTGGAGCCGCTTCCGTATGACGATGGGACCTACAAGAAGTACGGGCTGCGGCGGAACTTTTCCTACCAGAGCCGGGAGGTGGAGTACACCTACGATGGAGACGCTACGGAGCGGCACAAGACGACGGTGTACCTCTACGATCCGGCCTATCAGGGGGGTCAACAGTGGGGGAACCTGACCCATGTCAAGGAGTATGGGGAGCGCAATCCGGACACCCAGAACCCGCTCCGCATCACCACCAAGCGCTACGCGCCCAACATAAGCGCTTGGATCGTGGGGGCGATGGTGGAGGAGGCGCTCTATGCCGAGGAGGAGAACTTAAACCACTGGGAGGCACTGACCTGCTACATCTACGATAGCGGCCAGCCCTACCAGGCACCAACGGTGGGGGACCTGACCCGGGTGATGCGGGTGCGGACGCTGGACACGAATACCCGGCTAGCGGTGACGGTGGATACCGCCTACGGCTATGATGGATACGGCAACCGTACCTCGGAGACGGTCTACGGGAGCGAGGGGAGTTTGCAGGTCTATCCTGGGGGGAGTTACAGCCCGGCCAGCGGAAGCCCGCGCACCACGACCACGGCCTATGACCCGACCTTTCACGTCTACCCGGTGCAGGTGACCTACCCGAACGGGCGGAGTGAGTATGCTTCCTACGACCTGCGGATGGGGCTGGTGAGTTCGTACACCGATGTGAACGGGGACACGACCGGGTACGCCTATGACGTCTTCGGGCGCTTCTGGAAACTCTGGAGGCCTGGGGATAGCGAGGCTTCTCCCACGGTGGAGAACGCCTACTTCGACATGACGCTTCATCCGGCGGTGCCCTTTATGTGGGCGGTGTGGCGGAAGGGGGAGGGGAGTCCGTGGACGACGGGAGGGACGTGGGAGCGGCGCTTCTACGACGGGATGGGGCGGCTCATTGCGGTGCAGAAGCCGCATTACGACTGGGATGGGGCCGGCGGGGGGCGGGAAGTGGTGGTCTGGATGCAGTACGACGGGCTGGGGCAGAAGGTAGCGGAGTCGGTTCCGTATGAGCGCGGGGCCTACCTGTACAACCCGAACTGTGAAGGTACGGGGAAGGTATGCAACCCCTACTGGTATCCGGCGCCTCCCGATGGAAGTCAGGCGAAGACGCAGTACGGTTATGATCCGGTGGGGCGGGTGGTCCAGGTAACGAACCCGGACAACACGACTGTACAGACCGTCTACAACGACTGGGTTACGGCGGTGGTGGACGAAAACGGGCACAAGGTGGAACGGGAGACGGATGCCCTGGGGCGGATGGTGGTGGTGCGGGAGTACCGCGGGGTAAGCCCCAACTTTTCCCTGTACGCGACGACGACCTATACCTACGATGTGAAGGATCAACTGGTCTTGGTCACCGATGCGGCGGGGAATCAGACGACGCTGGTGTACGACAAATTGGGGCGGAAGGTGGAGATGCAGGACCCGGACATGGGGGTGTGGTATTATGCCTATGATGCGTTGGGGAACATGACGTGGCAGACCGATGCAAAAGGGCAGCGCACCTGCTTCTACTACGACAACATGAACCGGGTGGTGGGGAAGATTTACTGGATGAACGACACCTGTCCCACGCCGGGCCCCGCTCATCCGCTGAGCGTGACTTACCTGTACGACAACGCCCTGGGGGATGCGAATGCAGCCAATTCCTGGGGGAAGTTGCGGCGGGCCTATGTGGGGTCGAGTTACCAGGCGAACGGGCACGACTACAGGTACGACGACCGGGGGCGAACGGTAGAGGAGAAGGTCTGGGTGGACGGGACTTCCTACACCACCTCCTACACCTACGACGCGATGGATCGGGTGAAGACGATAGTCTATCCGGATGGGGAGGAGGTGACGTACGGGTACCTGCCGAACGGGATGCTGAACTCGGTGGTGGGGGATTCTACTTATGTAGGGAGCACGACCTACACGGCCTGGGGGGCGGTGGACCTTTTGAAGTTGGGGGCAACCGGGAATCCTCCATCTCCGGTATTGCAGGTGGACTATTCCTACCACGCCTGGGGCGGGGCCGGGGGCGAAGGGCGGGGCCGGCTCTCGCAGATCGCGGCCGGCACGCCGAGCAATGCGACCTCGCTGCAGGACCTGCGCTATTTCTATGACTTGGTGGGGAATGTGGAACAGATTCAGGACTACAAGGCGGGAAATCCGCAGACGCAGAGTTTCGGCTATGACGA
The DNA here is from genome assembly GCA_036172265.1 of Chloroflexia bacterium. Taxonomy (GTDB): domain Bacteria; phylum Chloroflexota; class Chloroflexia; order DTKN01; family DTKN01; genus JASFBA01. Next base: position 834 of record JASFBA010000015.1, on the reverse strand, counting down.
ACTGAACCGGCTTCTGAGCGCCTCGGCGAGCGGGGGAAGTTATGGAAACTACAGCGAGTCTTATACCTACAACGCCATCGGCAACCTGACGAGCAAGGGTGGGGTGGCCTATACGTACGGCACACAAAGCAGCACCTGCCCGGATGGGGCGCTCAGTAAGCCGCATGCGGTAGTGTCGGTGGGGACAAAGGCCTTCTGCTACGACAGAAACGGGAACCAGGTGAGGCGGGTGATCGGGAGCGACACCTACGTTCTGAGTCACGATGCGGAGAACCGGCTGACGGGGGTAACGAAGAACGGGACGAGCATCGCCACCTTCGTCTACGGTCCGGGTGGGGAGCGGGTAAAGGGGGTGGTGAACGGGGTAGCGACGGTGTATGTAGGGAACCACTATGAGAAGCAGGGGACGACCGTTCGCAAGTATTACTATGCCGGCTCTCAGCGGGTGGCGATGCGGGAGAACGGGGTGCTCTACTGGCTGCTTGTGGACCACCTGGGCAGTACGGCGATCATGGCGAGCGGGACGAATGGGGCGAAGGTGGGGGAGGTGCGCTACAAGGCGTGGGGGGAGGATCGCTACACCTGGGGCACGACCCCGACGACGTACCGGTACACGGGGCAGCGTTGGGAGGCGGGGATTGGGTTGTGTATGGGCGCAGCGGCGCTGCGCCCCAACGCCCGCTGGTACGACCCGGCGTTAGGGCGCTTTGTGCAGCCGGACACGGTCCAGCCTGACCCAGGAGACCCGCAGCAACTTAGCAGGTTCAGTTATGCTCGAAATAACCCACTCCGGTACTCGGACCCAACGGGGCACTGGCTGGCAGAGGAGGCAGA
>JASFBA010000014.1:0-34156 GCA_036172265.1 Chloroflexia bacterium | reverse complement strand
TGGAACACCCCCGAGGTTTCGGCCTGGGTGGCCGAGCATCAGGGCGATGTCCACTGGACGGCCGGCCACCTCTGGTGGCATTGGCCGGGGAGCGAGTTCCGGGGGCATGCCTAGGTGGGGGTGGAGGACCCGGCCGGCCGGCGTTTCGGGACACGCCTTGGGCCGAGCGGCCCATTCCGCCGGCCGAAAGCGGGGCCGGCCTATCCCCCCAGGGGGGATTTGGCGGGACGGCCTCCACCGAGCGGCCTGCCCCGCCGGATGGGGGATGGGGACGGGTGACCACCGGGTTCGGCCGGGCCGGGGACGCTTTGCCGCCGGCGGCAGCGCCTTTCTGCGGGGGGCTTCGGGGGGTATGCCATACCCCCGACAGGGGTGTCGGGGGTAGAGCCCCCGACAAAGGAGCCGGCCGGCGTTTCGGGACACGCCTTGGGCCGAGCGGCCCATCCCGCCGGCCGGAAGCGAGGCCGGCCTGAGCGAGACCTGAAGGGGGAATTCGGTTTGACAAAATGGCCCTTTTCTGCTATGATAATACCTTGTAAAAATCGTTTGAGGAGTGTGTAATGTTTGCAATCGTTCGAACTGGTGGAAAGCAGTATCGAGTCACGCCGGGCCAGACCATCGTCGTGGAGCGGCTCCCACAGGAAGTCGGCCAGCAGATCGAGTTGAGCGAAGTGCTCCTGGTTTCGGCCGAGGATGGGGTACGTCTCGGTTCGCCGACGGTCGAAGGGGCGCGAGTACGGGCGCGGGTGCTGGCCCATGGTCGTGGCCCCAAGATCGACGTCTTCAAGTACAAACCGAAGAAACGTTATCGGCGCCTCAGCGGGCATCGGCAGGAGCAGACCCATCTCCTGATCGAGGCCATCGAGGCCTGATGGTGGGAGGGTAAGGTCATGGCACACAAGAAAGGTGTAGGTAGCACACGGAACGGACGCGATAGCCGGGGCAAACGGCTTGGCGTAAAGCGCTACGGCGGCCAGTGGGTGCAGGCCGGCACCATCATTGTCCGGCAGCGCGGCACCCGTATCAAGCCGGGCGAAAACGTCGGCCTGGGGCGCGATTATACCCTCTTTGCTCTGGTGGACGGCTATGTCTGCTTCGAGCCCTTTTCGCGCCGACAGCGGCGCGTGAGCGTTCGCCCGCAACTTGCCTAGGAGGATTGCGTTGAAAAAAGGCATCCATCCCCCATATGTCGAAGCCACAGTCATCTGTGCCTGTGGCAATACTTGGAAGACCCGTTCCACCCGACCGGTGCTCAAGACGGATATCTGCTCCAAGTGCCATCCCTTCTTTACCGGGGAACAGCGCATCGTAGACACGGCCGGCCAGGTCGAACGCTTCATGCAGCGGGTCGAGGTTAGCCAGCGCCTTCAGGAAGAGACAGAGGCCCGCAGGAGAGCCAAAGAGGAGCGGCGGCGGGCGCGGATTCTCATTGAACTTCCGGAAGAAGAGGTAACTGCTGCATCGGGCGAACCTACAGAGGAGTAGGGGCGGGTTTCTAACCTGCTCCCGCCTCCTGCTCTTCACCCTTTTCGACCATCTCCAGAGGAGGCAGGAAAATGTCCTGGGCCTCCTCTTTCTTTGGCAGAAGTTGGTGGGCAATACGTGTAAAGAGGAGGAAAGCGTGGGTCGGCCAGCACACCAGGGGCAGATCGAGGTGATCTGCGGGAGCATGTTCAGCGGCAAGACGGAGGAACTCATCCGCCGGGTGCGGCGGGCCCAGATCGCCCGGCAGCGGGTGCAGGTCTTCAAGCCCAGCCTAGATGCCCGTTACGCCACGGAACATGTGGCCTCGCACAACGGCCTGCGCTTCATCGCCGTTCCGGTGGATAGCGCGGAGGAGATTGCCAAACGCCTCGATCCGGAGGCGGACGTGGTCGCCATTGACGAGGCCCAGTTTTTCGATGAGAGCCTGGTGACTCTGTGTGACGAACTGGCCGACCGGGGCATCCGGGTCATCGTGGCCGGGCTGGATATGGACTTTCGGGGCGAACCGTTCGGCCCGATGCCGGCTCTCCTGGCCCGTGCTGAAGAAGTAACCAAACTGCGGGCCATCTGTGTGCGCTGCGGCGCACCGGCCAGCCGCACCCAGCGCCTGATCAGCGGCCGGCCAGCCTCCTATGACGACCCGGTGATTCTCGTGGGAGCGGCAGAGACGTACGAGGCCCGCTGCCGACACTGCCACGAGGTGCCCCGACCCCAGGAACGCTGAGTGCCGGGGGAGGTGGGGAATGCCGCCGGCCAAGGTGCACGACCGTATTACCCTCATCAGCGCCGGCCTCCTCACCCCGGTCATCTTGGCATTGCCGGCGGAAAACCGCCTCTTCTCCTGGGGCATCTTCACCGTCGCCCACCTGCTCTCGGGCCTGCTCTTTTCCTGCGACCTGGACGTGCGGGCTACGGAATACCGGCGCTGGGGACCTCTGCGGTGGCTCTGGCTGCCCTATACCCACCTGGTCTACCACCGCAGTTGGCTTTCCCACGGACTGGTGGCGGGGCCGCTTCTGCGGCTTCTCTACTTCGGGCTGATGGTGGAAGCGCTGGCCTTGCTCTTTGCCGGAGCCGGGGCCCACTTCTTCGGAGCCGGCCTGGAGTGGCTGTCCCACTGGCACGCCTTCTGGAGAGGTCTGGTGCGCGATCACCCGCGTTACGTCCTGGATTTCCTGGCCGGCTTCACCACCGGCGGGGCCGTGCATACCATCCCCGACTGGCTCACCACCGGCGTAAAACGGTTGATCTAGTACGCAATACGCAACGCAATACGCAATACGCAATACGCAATACGCAATACATAATACAAGGAGGTTCATCATGGCCCCAAAAGTCACCCCCCGAAGCGAAGATTATGCCCGCTGGTACACCGACGTGGTGCAGATGGCCGAACTGGCCGACTACGCCCCGGTGCGCGGCTGCATGGTCATCCGCCCCTATGGCTATGCCCTCTGGGAAAATATCCAGCAGGGTCTGGACCGACGTTTCAAGGCCACAGGCCACCAGAACGCCTATTTTCCCCTCTTTATCCCGATGAGTTTCATCCAGAAGGAAAGCGAGCATGTGGAAGGCTTTGCCCCCCAACTCGCCGTGGTGACCCATGGAGGCGGGGAGAAACTGGAAGAGCCGCTGGCTGTCCGCCCGACTTCAGAGACGATCATCAACGCCATGTTCGCCAAATGGGTGCGTTCCTATCGGGACCTGCCGCTTCTTATCAACCAGTGGTGCAACGTGGTGCGGTGGGAACTGCGCACCCGCCTCTTCCTGCGTACTACCGAGTTCCTCTGGCAGGAAGGCCATACGGCCCACGCCACCGAACAGGAAGCCCGCGAGGAGACGCTGCGGATGCTGGAGGTGTACCGGGATTTTGCCGAAAACGATGCTGCCATCCCGGTCCTCTGCGGGCGTAAGAGCGAATCGGAAAAGTTCGCAGGAGCGGTGGAGAGTTACTCCATCGAAGCGATGATGGGCAACGGCTGGGCCCTCCAGGCCGGCACCTCGCACTTCCTGGGGCAAAACTTTGCCCGGGCCTTTGGCACCCAGTTCTTGAACGAACGCAACGAACTGGAGTACGTCTGGCAGACCTCCTGGGGCGTGAGCACGCGGATGATCGGGGCCATCGTGATGGTTCACGGCGACGACCAGGGCCTGGTGCTCCCGCCGCGTCTGGCCCCCTACCAGGCCGTCATCGTGCCCATCTGGAAGAACGAGGAGGAACGCAGGATCACGCTGGAAATGTCTCGGCGCGTCCAGGCCATGCTTCCCAATGTGCGCCTCCATCTGGACGACCGGGAGGGCCTGACTCCCGGTTTCAAGTTCAACGATTGGGAGATGCGCGGGGTGCCGGTGCGAATCGAGATCGGCCCCCGGGACGTGGCCGCCGAACGGGTAACGCTGGCGCGACGCGATCGGGTTGGAGAAAAGGAAACCGTTCCCTTGGCCGGCCTGGCCGAACACCTCCCGGCGCTCCTGGAGGATGTCCAGCGTTCGCTCTTTGAACGGGCGTTGCGCTTCCGGGAGGAGCATACAGCCTATCCCCAGGATTATGCCGAACTCGTCCAAGCGGTCGAGCGCGGCTTCGCCTGGGCCTGGTGGTGCGGATCAGCCGAGTGCGAGGCCAAGGTGAAGGGGGAGACCAGGGCGACCACACGCTGTATCCCGCTCCAGCAGCCGGAAGGAACGGGGCGTTGCATCGTTTGTGGGGCCGAGGCCTCCCGGCAGGCCGTCTTCGCCCGGGCCTATTGAGCGGTTGAATATTTGACATAAAATACCAAAAGGAGGAAACGATGGCCGAGCAAGGCCGGGTATGTGACGCTCCGCTGTCCCCAGGGTGGGGCCCCGCTGCCGGGAAATGTCGAAGAAGTCGTTTGCGCCCACTGCGGCGCTTACCTCATCCGCCGGCCGGCCGCTACCGATGCGGAGGGCGGCTTTATCCATGGAATGCGCCTGCGGCTTTTTTCCGACGACCCGAACTTTAATCCTAATATTGGATCGAACCTGAGCTTGGAACCGATGTCGCATCGCTGAGAGTTCCTATGCGCCTGACCCGACTCTTCAGCCAGACCCTACGCGAAGCCCCGGCTGATGCCTCCATCCCCAGCCACCGGTTGCTCCTCCGGGCCGGCTTCATCCGGCAACTGGCCGCCGGCATCTTTTCCTACCTTCCCCTGGCCCGCAGATCCCTGGCCCGCATCGAAGCCATCATGCGCGAAGAGATGAACGCCATCGGTGGCCAAGAGATCGAGATGCCGGTCGTGCACCCGGCGGAGATCTGGAAGGAGAGCGGGCGGTGGTACGAGATCGGGCCGGAGATGGGGCGCTTCCGAGATCGAGCCGGCCGGGAGATGGTTCTGGCGATGACCCACGACGAGGTCGTGGCCAACCTGGTACGCAGAGAGGTCCGCTCCCACCGCCAGTTGCCGCTCCTGCTCTATCACATCCAGACCAAATGGCGCGACGACCCCCGTCCCCGGGCCGGCCTGATTCGGGTGCGCGAGTTCACCATGCTGGATAGTTACAGCCTGGACGCCGATGAAATCGGGTTGGAGGCCCAGTATCGCGCCCACTACCAGGCCTACTTCAACATCTTCCACCGCTGCGCCCTACCAGTTCTCGCCGTCCGCTCCGACGTTGGAATGATGGGCGGGACGATGGCCCACGAGTTCATGTACCTGACCCCAGTGGGCGAGGATACCATCCTCCTCTGCGACGGCTGCGGATACGCAGCCAACCGCCAGATCGCCCGCTTTCGGAAACCGCCCGTGCCCAAGGAGTCACCGTGTCCGGTGGAGAGGGTCGCTACTCCCGGGGTGACCACCATCGAGGACCTGGCGGCGTTTCTGGACATCCCCCGTTCCAGAGCGGCCAAGGCGGTCTTTCTGATGGCCACGCTGGGCGAAGGGGAGCACGAGGTGGAGCGCCTCGTCTTGGCCGTGGTACGGGGGGATATGGAGGTGAACGAAAGTAAACTTGCCAACGCCGTTCGGGCCCGTTCGCTTCGGCCGGCCCAGGAGGAGGAGATCCGCGCCGTCGGTGCCGAACCGGGCTACGGTTCGCCGATCGGTGTGCAGGGGGCGATCGTCGTTGTGGACGATGCGATCCAGGAATCGCCCAATCTGGTGGCCGGCGCGAACGAGCCCGGTTACCACTTGCGCAACGTCAATTACGGGCGCGACTTCCAGGCCAACCTCATTGCCGACATCGCCGTGGCCGACGAGGGATGCGCCTGCCCCACTTGTGGCCGGCCGATGCGCGCTGCCCGTGGGGTCGAGGTCGGCAACATCTTCAAACTGGGCACGCGCTACAGCGAGACGATGGGGTGCACCTTCCTCGATGCCGAGGGGCATCCCCGGCCGGTTGTGATGGGTTCCTACGGCATCGGCCTGGGACGCCTGCTGGCGTGTATCGCCGAAGAGCACCACGATGAGTACGGCCTGATCTGGCCCTCTACGGTGGCCCCTTACCCGGTCCACCTGCTGGCCCTGGGGACGCCGGATGGGGAACCGGCCGCCGTCGCCGAACGCCTGTGCCGAGAACTGGGGACGGCCGGCCTTGATGCCCTCTATGATGACCGGGCAGAAAGCCCCGGGGTCAAGTTTATGGACGCCGACCTCATCGGCCTGCCGCTGCGCCTGACTGTAAGCGAGCGCTCCCTGCGCCAGGGCGGGGTGGAGTTCAAGCGCCGGGACCGTCAGGAACGCTTCATCGTACCCTTGGAACACGTTATTCCCCAAGCGAAAGCCGTGCTTTCTGACCTGGAAGAAGAAGTCGCCCGAGGCGTGGTGGAAGTCCCGTTTGTGGAGTAGGCGATGCCTCGGGAAAAAGTCCTTTGGATCCGCGAGCCCTATCTGGAGCAAATCCAATCCGGCCGTAAGACGGTCGAGATTCGAGTGGCCTATTCTAACATTGCCCGCCTGGAGGTGGGCGACATCCTGCGTCTGAACGACCGGGTGCGTGTGCGTATCCGCCGCATCGGCCGCTATGCTGACTTTGAGGGGATGCTCCGTTGCGAGGACCCGGCCTCCATTGCCCCGGACCTGCCCCCGGGGGCGCTCCTTTCGGCCCTGCGTGAACTCTACCCATCGGAGAAAGAAGCGCTGGGCGTGGTAGCGCTGGAGGTGGAGCGGATAGAATAGGTTCCGTCCTCAAAACAGGGCTGCCGGGCAAGGGTATCCCAGGATGCTCCGGCAGTAGGCTGGAGGGAGATGGGGCATGGAGATTCCCCGGCGCAAAAGCCCCTGCGCCAGGTGGCAGAGGGGAAACCCCACCACGTTCATATAACAGCCCTCAACCCGTTCCGCCGGGGAAAACGGCTCATCCTGGATGCCATAGGCGCCGGCCTTGTCCTCCGCTTGTCCCGAGGACAGATAGGCCTCCAGTTCCTCCTCCCTATAGGCACGCATCCAGACCTGGGTGGTAACAACCTGTACTTCTACTTCCTCGCCCTGGCGCAGGGCTACGGCCGTGTGGACCCGATGCATCCGGCCGCGTAGCCTCCGGAGCATCCGATGGGCCTCCTCCCGGTCGGCCGGCTTGCCCAGGACCTGCCCCTCCAGTTCCACCGTGGTATCGGCCGCGATCAGGAGTTCGCCCGGCGATAGAGGGACGGCCAGGGCCTTTTCCCGGGCCAGCCGGGCCACCATCGCCTCCGGCGTCTCGCCGGAGCGGATGCTTTCGTCCACGGCGGCTACGCGGATGGTGTAGGGCAACCCCAGCACGCTCAGAAGTTCCTGCCGGCGCGGAGAGTTCGAGGCCAGAACGAGCACAGCCATCGGCACCACCTGCTTTCGAACCATCCTGGTCGGCATTCTACCATCGGCCGAGAGGGACGTCAAACCGCCGATGGGTGGGTTTCAGTTTGCCGAGCATTTCCACGGAGCAGGATCGGAAAGGGGAACCACCTTGCGGTCGAGGGTGGGCGACTGAAAGGGGTGGGCGACAGCGCTGCCGTCGCCCACCCCAAGCCGGAACAGCGGAAAGTCTCGAAGACTTTCCGTGACTTACCCGTGAAGCCCCATAGAGAACCGGCTACTCCTGGGTCACAATGAACTTGCCTCCATCGCTCCGGCCAAAGACCTCGGGGAAGTACATCTGGTAGGCCAGGCTGGGGATGACCAGGAACTCGCCGGGGACGCTGGCCCGCATGAGGTAGGTGTACTCGTAGGTGCCCCGGGGCAGGTAGTCGGCAAAGAGCACCACTTTCTCATCCCGCATCTCGGTGTGGGCAAACCACCACCAGCCCCAGCCGTACCAGCGATACCAGCGGTCCTGTTCCTCGGCGGTCAGGTTGCGCAGTTCGGGGGCTTGGCCGACCACGCTGGTCGTCTTCAGGCTCATATCCACCCCCTCGCAGCCGGCCGGAAGCGGATCTTCTACCACGACGTAATAGAGGTCATTGGGGACGATGATGGTCAGTTTCACCTGAATCACGTCGCCCACTTTGGCCTGGGTGATCAAGGTGCCGGGCCGATCCGCCGGGCTGTACTGGCGGGCCACGATGATGCCCCGGTTCAGGGCCTTGATCATATCGGCCGGCAGGTAGTAGCGCAGGTAGGCGGCGTAGTAAAGTTGCCCCTTTCCGGTCTGGCCCTCCTTCGGTGCATGACGCTCGATCACCAGCCGGTTGGCCTGCTCCACCAGGAGTTGGGCGATCTCCACCCGGAGCGTCCGCGTTTCGGCCAAGTTCTCCTTGTTCACGTCGCCACTTCCCAATACCTGGCCGTTCAGGGAGACGGTGTAGGAAAAGTCCCCCTCCATTTCGCCACTGGCCCGCATATACGCCACCAGCCCCAGGAGCGACCAGGCTGTATCCTGGGTGCTTTCCCAGTGGCCTTCCTTGCGCTGGGCCATCAGCCAGCGAACGGCGTTGGGAAGGAGTTCGTTCTGCGGATCCAGGCGCGACATCGCCCACACGACGATGGCCGTAGAGCGGATGTCGGTGTTCATGTTCCAGTAGTCGGGTTCTTCCTCCTCCCAGTGGGCTCCGGCAGCGCTGAGGACGGCTTCGCCGACCAGTTCGCCCAGGAGAATGTTCACCCGTTCGCGCTCTTCCTCCAGCAGGCCCAGCGCCACCGCCAGGTAGGCCTTGCCGTAGCGGCCCAGGAGGTGGCGCTTTTCGAAGAGAGCGACGGCCCGGCCGAGTTCGCCCTGGCCTTTTTGGCCAAAGGTGGTATCGTACTCGGCCAGGACGTAGAGCATATAGGCCAGGCGGTTGGCTTCCCACCGTCTGTTCCCCAAGCCGCCCACGGAGGGGAGCTTACTGCGCAGGAAAGAGGCTCCCCGCCGCATTCCCCCCTGATCCACCAGGAAGCCGGCCCGGTAGGCCTCCAGCATCCCCTGGAGCACGTAGGCGGTCAGGTAAGGGTTGCTCTTATCCTTGAGCCACCAGCCCCAGCCGCCGTCATAGTGCTGGTAGTTGTAAAGGCGCTGCAGGGCGATGCCGACCAGTTGAGAAAGTCGTTGCTCCAGTTCGGGTCGGGCCAGGCCCATTTCCTTGAGAATCTGGTAGGTGAGCACATTGGGCAGGAAGCGGCTGACGGTCTGCTCGGTGCACTCGTACGGGTAATGTTCCAGGTACTTCAGGGCGTCCTGGGTGGAAGCGGTGAGCGAGCCGTCCACCTGGACGACGAGTTCGCCCTGGGTGGGATCGAAGAGGCGCGGCAGGGCGACGGTCTCCTGGCGCTGGCCGGGTGCGGAGAGCCGGCCGGCCGTGGCCACCACCTCCGGTGTGGAGAAGCGGTAGACCGGCAGAGCGTCCTCCCGGGCATCGGAAAAGCCCCCGCCCCGGGCCGTCATCCGCACCTTGACCTCGTTCACCGGCCGGACCGTAACCGGCCAGTTCACCCGGACGCTATCGCCAGCCGGCACCTGCACAGTCTGGGTGGAGGAGCCCTCCAGCGTCAGCCCTTCCACCGCCAGTTCCACCTCAACCTCCAGCGGGTTCGCCGTGTTATTGTGGACGATGGTGGCGATCTCGGCCCGGTCTCCCACCACGAAGAAGCGCGGCAGCACCGGCCGCAGAAGGAGGTCCAGGGTGCTCAGTACATCCACATCGCTGCGGCCGACCAGGGTATCGGCGGTGATGCCCCGGGCCTGCATGCGCCAGGTGGTCAGGTTGTCGGGGAGTTCCACACTTACCTGCGCCCGGCCGTTTTTGTCCGTGCGGACGGCCGGCGCCCAGAAGGCGGTGTCGGCGAAACGGGTGCGCACCAGGCCGGCCTCTTCTCCGCCGCCGCCACCCTTGCCGCCGCCCCGTTGGATTTCCTTCGTGTAGAGTTCCAGTGCCATCAGAAGCGGCGTGCTGGTGCGGACACCAACGCCCCGGCTGCGCCAGAACGTTTCCAGCATGGTTGGACCGGGCTCATCGGCTAGGGCTAGAACGGCCAGATCGGCCAGGCGTAGGGAGAGTTCCGCCTCCACCGGGTTGCCCTGGCTATCGGTGACCAGGATGTCGTAGGTAGCCTTCTGCCGGGGGCCATAGTGCTCGCCCTTCGTCATATCCCGATCTGGGGTCAACTGGATGGAAAGTTCTTTGGCAGCCACGGAGACGGGGAGTTTCACCAGGCCCATACGGAACGAGGCGATGCCGTCCGGAGCCTGCTCCGAGCCCTGGACGATGAGCACCGAGACAAAGATGTTGGGGACATCCTCCGTCCCGATCGGCACCCGCACCACCTCGCTGTTGCCCCGGAACTGTCGCACCTCGCTTTCCATAATGTGGCCGCGCTCGATCGTCACCAGGGCGTAGACAGTACCGCTGTAAGGGGAAGGGACGAGGATTTCGGCTACGTCGCCGACCTGGTATTCCTTTTTATCGGCTACCAGGGTAATGCGGTTGTTGCTCTCCTGCCGCCAGGAGACGTACTCTTCGCCGCCCCAGACCCAGAAGTAGGTGCTGGCGCGGATCTCGTTCTCGTGGGAGTCGCGCCCGACGGCCCGCACCCGGTAGGAGCCGGCCTTGGACGGAGTAAAGGTCGCCACCGCCTTGCCATCGCTGCCGGTGGTAACGGTGGTGGTGAAGACGGGGATGTCCTCAACCGTCCAGTTCCAGTAATAGTTGCCGTCGGCAGCCCGTTCGCGGACGCTGTACCAGCGGTGCTCCATGAAGATCACCATAAGCGGAACACTGGCCACCGGGGCGCTTTCCCAATCCACAGCGATCAGGTCAATCTGTTTCTCCTTACCCACCTCGGTCAGATAGCCCCGCGGGGCCAGGCCGACGTAGAATTCGCCCTTGTGGACGACGACGGCGGTGCGGTTGCTTACCTGCTGGCCGCTCAGGTCGGTTACGCTGGCCTCGATGGTAAAGTTCTGGCTCTGGACCTTTTCGGCGATGCTGGCCGGAACACGGAAGGTTGCCCGGCCGCTGCTATCGGTGCGAGTGTCGCCCTCGGCGATGAGTTGTCCATAGCCGCCGTAGGTCTCTTCGTAGTACCATTCCCACTCGGCATCGCTAAAGTCGTACCAGGGGCAGGGCTGGCCGGCCGGGCAGCGGTAAGAGAAGTAGTAGTCGTTGCTCAACACGCTCCAGTGCACGGGGGCATCGGCCACCGGGCCGCCGAAGTAGTAAGTAGCCGCGGCAGTTACGTTGATGGTGTCGCCGGAGAGATAGGCCGGGCGGTCGGTGGTCACCCGAACCTGAAACTCGGGCTTGCGGTACTCGGCCACCATAAAGGAGGTGCTGGCGTAAAAGTTGTAAGCGGAGGCCTGCATCTCCAGATAGTAGGTCCCCAGGGCGGCCTCGTCATCCAGTTTCAGTTCGTTGTAGAAGGTGCCCATGTCGCTCAGGGGGGTTTCCTTGTTGAAGAGTTCCTTCCCCTGGGGATCGGAAACGCGTACCTGGACCCGAAAATCCTTCGGCACAGAGTAGTGGGCGTCATCGTCGGCCCGGACAATGCCCTTGAAGTAGACGGTCTGGCCGGGGCGGTAGATGGGCCGGTCGGTGTAGAGGTAGCCCACGTAGCCGGTGGCCCAGTACTCCGACTCGACATTGAAATCCCAAGGACTAATGCCGTCGGACCAGGCGTTGAAGGTCAGGGCAAAATCCTCCTCGCCGGGCCGGCCGGCCATCACAAAGAAGGGGTCCCACAGGTTGGCCCTGGGCAGGTCGGTAACCATGTAGAGGCCGTTTTCATCGGTGAAACCCTCGCGGGTTGGCCGGTCGTAGGTGGAATACAGGCCGAGGGAAAGGTTGGGGACGGGCCGGCCGGTGAAGAGGTCCGTGGCCCAGACCAGGGTCTCGTCCCGCGATTGCTTCAAAACAAGGTGGAGGCGCGAACGGACGAGCATGAAACGCTCCGGTTCCCGGTCCGGCCAGTTCCGCCGCACCTCGGGGGCCGTAAGTTCCACGTAGTAAAGTCCGGGGGGCAGGTCGTTCCCCTCGACGTCGGTCAGTTCCAGGCGGGCCAGGGCCGACTTGTTGGGCGACGGGCTGACCTCCACAGACCAGCGTTTGATCAGGTTGGATTCGGAAGGGGTGTAGGTATACCAGTAGTCCCAATCGCCAAAGCCGTTTATTTGCATAAACTGCTCCGGGGTCAGGGTATAAAGCGCCAGGTCCAGGCGGGAGACATTGAGGTAATTCACATAGACCACGGTATGGGTGTAGGCATTCACCGTGGCCAAGTTGCCGCTGATGTTGAAGACGGCGTAGGGGTCCAGGTTGCCGGTAGTAAAGCGGATGCGGTAGGTGCGGCCCAGCGTCCCCCCGTATTTATCGGGCATGGCGGCGTCCAGGACGATCTCATAAGCCGTGGCCGGCTCCCTGGAAAAGTAGAGTTGGGCACGGGTATCATAGTCGTACCAGGAGATGTAGACGTTCGTCAGAGGCACCGTCGGGCTGATGCTCAGGTAGTTGGTAAAGACCTTTGTATCCATCGGGCTGGCGAAAGAGAGTTCCACGGGGTTATAGACGGGCCAATCCTGCTGGCCGTCCTTGGGACTGGACTTGCGGAGGCCCGGTTCCGGAACGGTGGAGAACTGCCAGGCCACGGCCCGGCCCAGGCCGGCTCCTCCTCCCCGGGCTTTGGACCCGGCACCCACGGTGGCGATGAAGTGTGTGCCCCGGGGCAGAGGCCGGTCCGGTACAAAGACCATCTTCTCCGGGGAAGAGGGCTTTTCCCCGTCGTACCAGCGGAAGGTGCCAGCGATCTCCTCTTTCCCCGCCGTCTTCAGGGAAAAGTTCTCCTGCACGGAGGCGTGGTCCATCGGCTGGTTGAAAGTTACTGTGATCACGCCGTAGGGGGGAAGGTAGGAAAAGTCGCTGGGAGGTTCATAGTTCTGGACTGCCGGCCGGATGGTGGTGAACTTCCAGGTATAGTCCTTCTCCAGGACGCCGCCGGTGGTATCGGTCAGGCCGGCGGCCACACGGGCGGTGTATTCGGTAGAGGGCAGGAAGGCTTCCTCTGGCCGGAAGATGTAGATGGAGGTGTTCAGCCACTCGCCCTTGCCCGCCACTGGGGGCATAAAGGTGACCGGGTCGGGCAGTTGGGCCTGCTCGCCGATCGCCGTAAGCGGCACCACCGGCCGGTTAAAGACCACGGTGACGGCCGTATCGGGAGGAACTTCGGTGACGCCCGGTGTCGGCTGGACGGCGCTGACGGTGAGAAAGCCCACTGTGCTGAAGTCGAAGGAAATAGCCTCTTCCATCGGCGTGCCTTCGGCGTTGCGGGCCGTGGCGGCAACCGTCACCCGGTAGCGCCGGCCACGCTCCCATTGCCTTTCAGGGGCAAAGGCTAGGGTACGCTCGTCGCGCCAGGTGAATTTTCCGGCCACCGTGGGGGTGATGGAGAGGGCGCCCTCCACGCTGGCCCGATCCATCGGCTGGTCGAAGGTGAGTTCGATGGGGACGTCGAGCGGCAGTTCCTCGCCCAAGACCGGTGTGTGCATAAGGAGCCGTGGCGGAGGGAGTGGCTCGGGTGTGGGGGTTGGGGTAGGGGCCGGCCCACAGGCGGTCAATAGGATGCCCAGGAGGGCCAGGATGGTCAAGATACGGTTGGTTCGATTGCTCAGACTACGCATCAGTCACACTCCTCGACGCTAGAGCCCTGTGCCACCTGCCGCCTTTCGTCGGGATCGGCGCGGTGGATGAGCAAGACCTGTGATCGTCCGGGTTTTTCTAAAATTTTCAACGCTTCCATAGCACCACTCTCCTGTCGGAGGGCCGACCGAGAACGACCCTACTCGGTTACAAGGATATGGACCTCTTTACTTCTGACATGGACCCCGTTTTTGTCCACCCCCTCGGCCCAGAAGGTGTGGGGGCCGGGTTCCAGCGGCCAATAGACCTGGTAAGGGGGCTTCTGGAAGCGGGCCAGCGGCCGGCCGTCTGCCATAAGCGACACCTCCACGAGGACGGCCCTGTTTCCCGGCCGGGCGCCGACCCGGATGCGCTGGGAATCGCGGGGCAGGCTTCGGTCCAGTCGGTAGGTGGCCCCCTGGTCCGGGCCGGTCATTACCAGGGGCGGTTCGTCCAACGACCAAGCCAAGAGTTGACCGTTCCCCGGGGCCGGTGGGGGCTGGGGGATGCCCTGTTCGGCAGCCCAGGCCTGGGCCTCCGGTGGGAAGATGGTGTAAACGCGCTCGATGACCCGCTCTGGGGGCGTATCGGCGGTGGCACGCAGGCCTGTGGCCCGGTCTATGGCGATGCGCTGGTGCATGGGACAGGTCTCCTGGGGCTCGCTTCCGGCCAGGAAGAGTTCTTTTACCCGATGGGGACAATCGGGGTTGGGGAGAAGGCCGGAGAGGGCGCAGATCTCAACCTCGACCAGGCCGGCCGGCCGGGGGAACTCCTGGACGGGCCGGCCGCGGAGGACGGTCTCCATAAAGTCGTGCCAGATTGGGGCGGCCCCGCTCACCCCCGTAACCTGGTGCATCGGCTCGTTATCGGCGTTGCCGACCCACACGCCCACTACCAGGTCCGGGGTGTAGCCCACGGTCCAGTTATCGTGAAAGTCGTAGGTCGTGCCGGTCTTGACGGCAGCCGGCCGCGGAAGTTGGAGCACGCTCCCCTCCCCGAAGGTGGGAATGCGGGCCAGGTCGTCGCTCAGGATGTCGGTGATGAGGTAGGCCACCCGTTCGTCCAGCACCTGTTCGCCCACGCCTGGCGGGGCCGACCAGAGGACCTGGCCGGCGGCGCCCTCGACGCGCCGGACGGCCTGGGGGTACACCCGACGGCCTCCGTTGGCAAAGGCGGCGTAGGCGGCGGAAAGGTCCAGCAGGCGCACTTCCCCATCGCCCAGGGTCACGGCCAAGCCCAATGCGGGGTCGTCCAGGGTATTCAGGCCCAACCGGCGGGCCAGGCTGAGCATGGTCTCCATGCCAATGGAATCCAGGACTTTGATCGCCACCAGATTATAGGACGAAGCCAGGGCTTCGCGCAGCCGCACCGGGCCGCGGAAGCGCAAGTCGTAGTTAAAGGGCACATAGGGGATGCCCCGTTCGGTGACGTAGGCGGTGCGCAGGTCATAAACCACCGTGGCCGGGGTCATCTTTCCTCCCTCGAAGGCGGCGGCATAGGTGATCGGCTTGATGGCCGAGCCGGGCTGGCGCAGGGAGGTCGCACCGTTCACGGCCCCGTCAATGCGGGACGAGAAGTAATCGGGGCTGCCGAGCATGGCGAGGATTTCGCCGGTATGGGGGTCGAGGGCCACCAGAGCGGCGTTGCGCACGTTGTGTCCGCCCGGCGGGCAGAGTTCGCGCTGTCCGTTGCACTCGGCCAGGCGGGCCAGACGATAGCGCACCAGGTCGCGGGCCGTCTCGTTCATATCCAGGTCCAGCGTGGTATAGATGTTCAGCCCGCCCTGCTCCAGCCGTTCCAGCCCCAGCGTCTCTTCCAGGAAGTTGCGCACGTACATGACAAAGTGAGGAGCATGGATGGGAAAGGGAGAAGCGGCAAAATGGAGGCGTTCCTCCTTGGCCAGGCGAGCCTCCTCGGCGCTGATATAGCCGCGCTTGACCATCAGGTCGAGGACAACGGCCTGGCGGGCTTTTGCCGACTCCAGGTGTTCCAGGGGGTTATAACGGGCCGGGGCCTGGGGCAGGCCGGCCAGGAGAGCACATTCGGCCAGGTCCAAATCGGCCACGCTTTTGCCGAAATAGGCCCGGGCCGCCGCTTCTGCCCCGTAGGCCATATTGCCGTAGTAAATCTCGTTGAGGTAGAGTTCGAGGATTTCGTCCTTGGAATAACGCCGGGTCATCTGCCAGGCCAGGATGGCCTCGCGCAACTTGCGGCGCAGGGTCTGTTCGGAGCGTTCGGCGGGGCTCAGCACCAGATTTCGCACCACCTGCTGGGTGATGGTGCTGCCGCCGGAGCGAATCTCACCCTGGGTCAGGTTGATCCAGAGGGCGCGGAGGATGCTCCAGAAGTCCACGCCGGGGTTCTGGTAGAAGGAGGCGTCCTCCACGGCGATGGTGGCTTGGCGCAACGCCAGGGGGATTTCCTCCAGCGGGATGAAGGTATGGCTGCCGCCGCCGACGGCCGGCATCTCGAAGAGCAGCCGGCCGTAGCGGTCATAGACCTTGTTGCTGGGTATGGCCATGTTCCGGCCCAAAGTTTCGAGGGGCGGAAGGTCGGTAAGCAGCCAGAAGTACAGCCCCATTGCCGCTCCCAGGACTAGGAGCAGGAAAAGGCCCATGGCGATGAGAAAGCGGCGTAGGCGAATAGGCATCGTTTCCCTCGCGCCGGCGTTTAGCCTACATTCCAGGGTAGGCGACGGCGCTACCGTCGTCTATCCCACTACCCCACGTGCTGGCGTTTATCCTTATTATTATAGCCTGCATCCGGCCGTCTGTGAGTACGGCAACCCCACGCTTTCCCTGCGGCTGGCCCACAGTTTCTCGAAGCGGGCAACTACCTACCTTACTTGCTCCACTCCATCCTAAAAAGTCGGATTTCCTCCTCCAGGGCCGCCTTCTCTTCTGCCGGAAGGAAAGAGGCCCACACCCCGTTCAGGGCGATCTGGCGAATTTCCTCCGGGGTAAAGCCAAAGTGCTCCACCAGGAGCAGGTATTCCTGAAGCAGATCGGTCTGAAAAAGGGCCGGATCGTCAGAGGAAAGGGTGATCGGGATGCCGGCATCGAAGAGGCGGCGCACCGGATGTTCCCGGAGGGAAGAAACCACCCCGGTGCGGAGGTTGCTGGTGGGGCAGATGTCCAGGAAGATATACTCCCTCCGCAAATAGTCCAACAGTTCTGGGTCTTCGACCGCCCGGATGCCGTGGCCGATACGTCGTACCCCCAAGGAGCGGATGGTTCCCCAGATGCTCTCCGGGCCGCTCACTTCGCCGGCGTGGGCGGTGAGGTGCAGGCCGGCCGCCCGGGCCTGGGCAAAGATCTCGGCAAAGGCCTCCGGCGGCCCCTGTTCCTCATCGCCGCCGATGCTCAGCCCGATGACGCCGTAGGAACGGGTGGCCAGGGCCTGTTCCAAAACCTGCCGGCCGGCCTCTACCCCGAATTGTCGGCCGTGGTCGAAGATGACCCCCATATGGATGCCATATTCGGTCCGAGCCGCCTCGTACCCGGCCCGGATGCCTTCCATAATACATTGGAAGTCGAAATCGCGCCGCAAGTGCTGCATAGAGGAAAGAAAAACCTCGCAGTAGCGGATGCCCTGGGCCGCCTCGTCGCAGAGGAATTCGTAGGTAACCCGCCGGAAATCGTCCTGCTCACATAGGCAGGCGGCACAGCGCATATAGGCGTCAAGGAAGCCCCGAAAGTCGGTGAACCGGTAGACGGCTTCAACGCCGCCGGGCAGGTTCACCCGGTTCTTCTCCGCCAGTTCTGCAAGCGTCCGCGGGCGAATCGAACCCTCCAGATGGACGTGGAGTTCCACCTTGGGCAGGCGTCGAAGCCATTCCTCGATCTCGGTCATTTCCCCTCCGCTCTCTGCGTTCAAGGGAAGGCGAACTTGGTAATGTCGGCATAGCCGTTGCCCCAATTGCTGACGTAGACGCTTCCGGAGGCATCCACAGCCAGGTCCTGGATAATGGAAAACTGCCCCGGGGCCGGCCGTCCTGGTCCGCTGAAGGGTTCTCCCCAGGCGGCCAGGCGTTTTCCCCGCTTGTCCAGACGCAACACCTGGCCGCCCCAGGTGCCCACGACGATCTCGCCGGCCGGGCCGAGGGCGAGGCCATGGGGGACGCTTCCGGCCAGCACCTCCTGACCGAGGTCCTCCAGGTGCCGGCCCTCGCCGTCCAGCACCATAATGTAGCCCCCTACGGCACCCAGGAGGTACAGCCGGCCCTCATTCCCGCAATCCATGCCGGAGACCAGGAAGGCGGGGGCGAATTCGGAGAGGCTCCACACAGCCAGAAGGTCGCCTTGGGCACTAAAGACCTGAAGGCGCTCATAGGTGCTGCCGTCGGAGCGCTCGTTCAGATCGGCTACATAGACGCGCCCGTCGGGGCAGACAGCCAGATGCTCCGGGCTGGAGAGGCCGAACTGCCCCTCCCCGGAGCCGGCCTCTCCCCAGCGGCGTAACACTTCCCCCTGGGGAGAAAGGGCCAGGACGGCATGCGCCCCAGGAAGGGCCAGGTAGATCGTTCCGTCCACTGCCGCCTGGACATCGCCGGCCCCCTCTGCCTCGATGGTAGCGAGGATTTCCCCGGTGGGCGAGATCACCAGGAGGCCGACCCCCTCATCGGCCACATAGAGCCGGCCGTCAGGGCCGATATCCATCCCCCGGGGAAAAACCGGCAGGCCCTCTGCTCCCCCGACGGTGCGCCAGAGGAAACCGGGAGGGCCCTCTTCGGAGGAAGGATGAGTCTCGACCCCGCCCGTTGCCGTAAGGGCCGGCCGGGGAGATGGGGCAGGCGTTGGTGAGGGGGAAAGCCGTTCGGCCGGCGTAACGGGGCGGGTTTCCAACCCGACCGTGCCCGGCGGACGGGTAGCAGCCGGCGGGGTCGGCTGTGGAGCGCAGCCGGCCAGGGCCATGACCAGGAGGACCAGGAAGAGGCACGGCGATGGCGTACCTCTACTCCCATTCGATCGTCGCCGGCGGCTTGGTGGAGATGTCATAGACCACACGGTTGACTCCGGGCACCTCGTTGACGATGCGCCGGCTGATCTCCGTCAGGACCGTATCCGGCAGGCGGGCCCAGTCGGCCGTCATAAAGTCCTCGGTGGTGACGGCCCGTACCGCCACCACTTCTTGGTAGGTACGCCCATCGCCCATCACCCCGACGCTGCGCACCGGCAAGAGGACGGCAAAGGCCTGGGCCGTCCGGCGATAGAGGCCGGCCCGCTCGAGTTCCTCGACTACGATGGCATCGGCCTGTCGGAGGACGGCTACCCGCGCCGGGGTCACCTCGCCCAGCACACGCACGGCCAATCCCGGTCCAGGGAAGGGATGCCGCCAGAGGATCTCCTCCGGAAGCCCCAGCGCCTCGCCGATGGCGCGCACCTCGTCCTTGAAGAGAAGGCGCAGCGGTTCCACGAGTTCCAGGTGCATTTCCTCGGGGAGCCCGCCGACGTTGTGGTGGGTCTTGATGCGGGCGGCCGGCCCGCTTCCTACCCATCTTCCTCCGGCACTCTCGATCACATCGGGATAAAGCGTTCCCTGGGCCAGGAAGCGCACCGGTCCCAGTTTCTGGGCTTCACGTTCAAAAACCCGGATGAAACATTCCCCGATGCGCCGACGCTTTTCTTCCGGATCGGTAACTCCGGCCAGGGCGGCGAAGAACTCGGCCGAGGCATCTACGGCGAGCAAGGGGATGCCCATCCGTTTGCGGAAAAAGGCCACCACCTGTTCGGCCTCGCCTTGGCGCAAGAGGCCGGTATCCACCAGGATGCAGGTCAGTTGCTCTCCCACGGCCTGCCAGAGGAGAAGGGCAGTGACGGCCGAATCCACGCCGCCGCTCAAGCCGCAGATGACGCGTTCCCGGCCGATCCGTTTCCGCAGGGCGGCCACCGTCGCCGGGATCATGGCCTGGGGCGTCCAGGTGCCGGAGCAATCGCAGACCCGGTAGAGAAAGTTGCGCAAGAGCGATATACCCTGGGGGGTATGGGCAACCTCGGGATGAAACTGAAGGCCGTAGAGGCGGCGTTGGGGGTGGACCATGGCGGCGATGGGAGCGTTAGCGCTCTGGGCCAGGGGGAAGAAACCTTCCGGCAGGGCGGTGACCTGGTCGCCATGGCTCATCCATACCGACATCGGGGAGGGCAGACCTTGCACAAGGGGGTCGTCAGGGCGTAACCAGGCGACTTCGGCCGGCCCGTACTCGCGGGCGGCAGCGGGCAGGACTTGTCCGCCCAAGGCCTGGGCCAGGAGTTGCATCCCGTAGCAGATGCCCAGGACCGGCCGGCCGCTCTCCAGGACATAGGGTGGCAGGTCGGGGGCATCCTGGGCGTAGACGCTGGCCGGCCCTCCGGAAAGGATGTAGCCCCGTGGCTCCAGGGCGGACACCGCCCCGGCCGGCGCATCCCAGGGAAAGATTTCGCAATAGACGTGGGCCTCCCTCACCCGTCGGGCGATGAGGAGGGTGTACTGGGAGCCGTAATCCAGGACGGCGATCGCTTCCTGTGTGGACATTGCTGGCCTCTTTCCCTAGACGAAGTGCTTCTCCAGGTCTGGATCATAATCCTCTCGATGGAACTCTATATTCCTTCCACATAATACCTCAAACTCAAAGTAAAGGATGGGCAACGAAATTTGTTTTTGATTATAAACCCTGAAAGCATTGGCAACAGCCTGCCATTTTCTTGATCTATGAGACGGTGCAACAATTACGGGCTGGATATTCCAAGGAAATGCTCCTTTCAGGTGCTTTCCTGCATGCTCAGATGCCCATTGTACATAATATTCTACTTGATCGACAATTTCTGGTTGAACTGGTTCGTCCTTCAATTCTATCAGCCTATACTCACTTTTACCATCATCTCGTTGGCTAATCGTTAGGATGTCTATTTTCTGCATTCCAACCCCACAAGCGACCTCATTCCCGAACCAGACTACGTTGCCTCCAACTATAGGAGTTAGATCGGGGCAAATTCCGATATTTTCTGTAAAGTATAGTTGAAGGTGAGGTTCGTAAGATCTCCTCTTTGCCTGGTTCTTGCAAATTTCATCCAGTGTATTAAAATCGAAATTTCTTGGATAGGGATAAGGTTGCCCCGGGGTCTGGATTGCAACGATCTTTCTGGAAATCGGGTCCCAACTGAGAACACCGGTGAACTGAGGGCCAGCGATTGGCCTTCCCGAATTTTTATCCCTTATCATATCCATCAATCTTTGGGCTTCCCAGGAGAGTATAGGCGTGCACCCTCTTTTGCCCTTTAATTTTCTGTAAATCAAACTCCATTGTATCTCGGTCGCATACACAGGCAACTTATCCAGGGCCTCCCACTCCAATACCCCTTCGGAATAGACCTCATAGGGTTCAATGAGGGTACGATAAATAAGTTTCTTTCCCAAATTGGGTTGCCACCCCGACGATCCTGGGGTATAAAATACCAGCGGCTTTTCGTTGGCGACCTTGAAAATTCCATAAAAACCACCTTTTTCCCCTGCGGTCGCTTCAATATAGAAGAGCACAAAATCCCCCGCTCTAACACGCTTGATGTCTGATAGCAAGTTGATATGAAAATCTTTGTCTCCGGCACCTGTACCTGCAAAAAGGTGCTGCAAATGGCTAGGGAAAGTAGCGTCATTCACGACAAAGACGTGGGTCTTCATCCTTTGCCCCGTTTTCTAAACAAAAAGATATATTCGTGCTTGAAGATGTAAAACCCGCCAACCAGTGCCCTGTACCTCCAGAGTTCCTGTTGATTTCTTTTCCCTCTCGTCCCCTCGAAATTTTTTACAATAATGCTCTTCAGGATATATCCTCTCTTCAAAACCTCTTGCATGCAGTAAAAACCCAGGGGAATCCATTCGCCCCTTGAATACTTATCACCGATCACCAGAACCAGGTATCTCCCCTCCTCCAGGTAAGGTGTGGCATTCTCCACTACCTCCCCGAACATTTTCAGAAATTCCTCAACGGTTCCAGCATTTGAGAGATCCCTGGGGTCTTCCGAGAATTTGATAATATCGTGGTATGGGGGATGCATAATCAGGAGTTGAACTTGATGGATGTGATGTTTCTCCAGAAGGGCTCCTATGTTTATTTTTCTGCTATCTTCCACAACTACTTCGGAGATCACCTGGTCCGGATTCGGTTCCGATGCAATAAGTTCTTCCGCCTTCCTGGCAACCTCCGGGTCCAGTTCTATCCCTATACCATTTCTCCCAAGTCTTCGGCATTCTATCAGGGTCGTTCCACTCCCGAGGAATGTATCTAGAACCCAATCCCCTCTCTTGGTATATCTCAACATCATCTGATGAGGAATTTGGGGGATGAAGTTTCCCCAATACCAGGCGAGATGGGCACCGGAGGAGTCTCTTTTATCGAATATCCAAAGGCTATCCGTGATAATTTCGTCATACTCCTTCCAGCGGAGGAGGTTGATGTCATTGATTTTCCCGGTTCTGATACTTTGGATCCCCTCCTCCAGCCGTTTCAGGTAGTACCGGGCTCTTTCAAGCGTCCGCGATCCCAAAATTTGGTCCAGCTCGGAGACCAGAACATCCCGTCGCAAGGAAACCGTGTCCCCATTGGCATCTATGTTTAATATTCCTTCCCGGTCGTTTTGAGAACAGGTTACGATGTCCCTCAATCTTCGAATTCTACTTTTTAGAGCGTCCAGACCTGTGGCGGTCTCGGCCGTGCGCAAAATCTGGATAAACCTCTCTTTATTTAAAATCACGAAACCGTAAGTATACGAACCTACTTCCAGCCGCCCTTTCATGTTCCCTTTCCTCCTTTTACCATCACATCGTTTAGCCTTATGCAACAATTCCGATACTTTTCCCTCCTATTGTACCATAGACCCGCTGATTGTCAAGAAAAGTTGCCCAGGAACTGGTTCGGCTTGCGTCGGTTGGAGTATCCAGACCGGGCAAGCCCACCGTTCTCCGGAAGCCAGAAGTGCCCCGTTGAGAAAGGTGCCATCGAGGTTGTGCTCACCCTTACCTCTGCCCTTACGTGAACGTTTAACGATCAACAGATAACACCTTGCCTTTATGCCGGATAGCGGCGTGGGCGGCGGCCAGGCGAGCCACCGGCACACGGAAGGGGCTGCAGGAAACATAGTTCAGGCCGGCCAGGTGGCAGAACTCGATGGAAGAGGGGTCGCCGCCATGTTCCCCGCAGATGCCTACCTCCAGGTCCGGGCGGGTCTTGCGTCCCAGGCGCACCCCCATTTGGATCAGCATGCCCACGCCCCGGCGGTCCAGCACCTGGAAGGGGTTCTCGGTCAGGATGCCCCGTTCCACGTACTGGACCAGGAAGCGGCGTTCCGCATCGTCGCGGCTGTAGCCAAAGGTCATCTGGGTTAGGTCGTTGGTGCCGAAGGAGAAGAACTGGGCCAGCGTGGCCACTTCGTCGGCGGTAAGGGCGGCGCGGGGGATTTCGATCATCGTGCCGAACTTGTACTCGATCTCGATTCCCTGTTCCGCCATCACCTGCTTGGCCACCTCCTCCAGTTCCACCTGGGTAACCTTGAGTTCGTTGACGTGGCCGGTCAGGGGGATCATCACCTCCGGCTTGACGGTGATGCCGTTCCTCGCCGCCTGACAGGCCGCCTCGAAGATAGCCCGCACCTGCATCTTGGTGATATCGGGGTAGATGATGCCCAAGCGGATGCCGCGCAGGCCCATCATCGGGTTGGCTTCGTGCATCTTCTTGACCGCCTCCAGCATCCGCTCCTTCTCCTGAAGTTCGGGGCCGGTTTCGCCCCGCGCCCGCCGTTCGGTTACCTCGACCAGGAGTTCCTCCAGGCTGGGCAGGAACTCGTGCAAAGGTGGGTCAATGAGGCGGATGATGACCGGGTAGCCGTCCATGGCCTCGAAGAGGCCGTAGAAGTCGGAGCGCTGGTTGGGCAGGAGTTTTTCCAGTGCGCCCAGGTAGGCTTTGACGGCCGGCGAGGTGGCAATTTCTTCCTCCAGGGCTTCCAGGTCGGCTTCCAGTTCGGCCCGGCGCTTTTCGTCCAGCGGCTTGCCGTCCTCTTTGCCGGCGGCAAGGAGGCCCTGGATACGGCTGCGTCGGTCAAAGAGCATCTGGGCCGCCTCGGCGTTGAGGATCATTTCCTGGACGTAGGGCAGGCGTTCCTGTTCGAAGAACATATGCTCGGTGCGGCAGAGGCCGATGCCCTTGGCCCCGTACTCGCGGGCGCGGCGGGCATCGCGGGGGTAGTCGGCGTTGGTCCAGACCTGGAGGCCGCGGGTGGGGTAACCCTGGTAGTCGGCCGGCCATTGCCGGGCATCGGGAGCGGCGGCGACCTCATCGGCCCAGTCCAGGAGGGTGCGCAGTTCCACCTCTTTGCTGTAGTCGGGGATGGTGGTAGGGATCTGTCCTTCGTAGACTTCGCCGGCCGCACCATCCAGGGAGACATAGTCGCCCTCTGCCAGCACCCGGCCGTTGACATAGACCTTGCGCGCCTCCAGGTCAATTTGCAGGTCGCGAGCCCCGACGACGGCCGGCTTGCCGAACTGCCGGGCGACGACGGCGGCGTGGGCAGTAGCGCCGCCGCGGCTGGTAAGAATCCCCTGGGCGGCGATCATGCCGTGGACGTCATCGGGTTTGGTCTCCGGGCGAATCATGATCACGGCCTTGCCCTGTCGTCCCCAGGCCTCGGCGGTGTCGGCGTCAAAGGCCAGCATCCCCACGGCTGCCCCGGGGGAGGCGTTGACGCCGGTGGCGAGAAGTCGTCCCTCGGCCTTGGCCTTCTTTACCTCTTTTTCATCGAACTGAGGATGGAGGAAGGTATCCACGTCCTTCGGGGTGATGCGCATCACCGCCTCTTCTTTGGTGATCAGCCCCTCCCGGACCATCTCCACGGCGATCCTGACGGCGGCGCGGGCGGTGCGCTTGCCGGTACGGGTCTGGAGCATCCAGAGTTTTCCTCGTTCGATGGTGAACTCGGTATCCTGCATGTCGCGGTAGTGGCGCTCCAGCCGGCCGGCGATGTCCACCAGTTGGGCGTAGATTTCGGGCATTTCCTCGGCCATTTGGGTCACCGGCTTGGTATTCCGGATGCCGGCTACCACGTCTTCGCCCTGGGCGTTGAGAAGGTAATCGCCGTAGAAGCGCTTCTCGCCGGTGGCCGGATCGCGGGTAAAGGCTACGCCGGTGCCGCTATCCCAGCCCATATTGCCAAAGACCATCATCACCACATTGACGGCGGTGCCCAGATTGTCGGGGATGCGTTCGGCCCGGCGATAGTCCACCGCCTTTTTCCCCATCCAGGAGCGAAAGACGGCCTCTACCGCCAGACGGAGTTGCTCCAAAGGGTCTTGAGGAAAATCGCGCCCGATGTGTTTCTTGTACACCTCTTTGAAACGGGCGACCAGTTCCTTGAGGTCCTCAGTGGTGAGGTCGGTATCCTCGCGGGCGCCTTTCTCGTGCTTGAGTTCCTCCAGAACGCGTTCAAAGGCCTCATCGGGGATGCCCATCGCGGTGCGCCCGAACATGGAGATGAGGCGGCGGTAAGAATCCCAGGCGAAGCGTTCGTCGCCGCCTCGTCGCACCAGGCCGGGGAGGGTTTTGTCGTTGAGGCCGACGTTGAGGATGGTCTCCATCATGCCGGGCATGGAGAATTTGGCCCCGGAGCGCACCGAGACGAGGAGGGGATTTTCGGGGTCACCGAACTTCTGGCCGGCCTCTTCCTCTATTTCCCGAAGCGCTTCCAGGGTCTGTTCCCACATCCCTTCGGGGAAGCGAAAGCCGGCGTGGATATAGGCCATACAGGCCTCGGTGGTGATGGTGAAGCCGGGAGGAATAGGCAGGCCGATGCGGGTCATGTCGGCCAGGCCGGCCCCCTTTCCTCCCAGGATGGCTTTCATCTCATCCAGGGTCGGTTCGTGCCCCAGGAGAGCGGCCAGTTCTCTATCCGAGGAGCGAAAGGTGTACACCCACTTTTTCATTACGCAAACCTCCTATTCATCCCGCCCGGGAGCAGCGGGAATATTCCAACGCTAAAAATATATCATACCTCCCATGGGTAGATTTGTCAAAAACGATTACCCGTGCCGTTTGACCAGGATGTATTCCAACCAGCGCAGCAGGCTGATTCCGGCGAGAAGGCAGGAGAAAAGAAAAACAACAGCCTGACCGGCCGGGGTTTTTCTTCGCCACAAGGTATCGGCCAGGACCCCGGCCCCTAGGCAGAATAGGGGGAAAAGGAAGAAAATGTGCTTCAACACCAAGTCGGCCACCAAGCCGCTGAAAAGGGCTAGAAGCGGGAAGATGAGCAGCCAGGCCAGAAGCAAGGGTCGCCACCGACGATAGGACGGTTCCCCGAGGAGGCCCAAGAGACCCAGTGCGGCCCAGAGTACCCCCATCTCGGTCAAGTGGTTGCGGGCAAAGATCCAGTTGGCCACCCAGTTGGACAGAAGGCCCAGCCGTGGGTCCACCTCTGGGGGGACCGGGCTGGCCGCCTTGTTGGTTACGGCTTGAACGATGGCCGGCAGGGTTTCTTGCCAGAGGGAAGCGACAAAGTTACTGTGGTAGAGCAAGAAGATGATTCCCTCGGCCAGCAGAAGCCCGCCCAGCACGGCCCCCCATCGACGGCCCCGGCCACGTGCAGAGGAAAACACCACCTCCAGGGGGAGAAAGAGGAGGAGAAGGACCACCGTCATCGCTCCGACGACAGTATAGGAAAGGAGAGCGAAGACGAGCACACCGAGCCATCCGAGAAACGTTCCCCGCCTGGACAAACGCTCGCCGTTCAGAGCCAGGAAGGTGAGCGTTAGCAAGGCGGCAAAAAGGCCAAGTTGGGTCGGATAATTTCCCCAGGAAAGAAGGTAGTAGGGAGCCGGGAGGACAGTGTAGAAGAAGGCGGTCCAGAGGCCGGCCCGTGGGTGGCCGGTGACCTTGTTTCCCAGGAGGTACAGGAGCAGGTTACGGGCTACATCCAGAACGCCGGCCAACAGGCCCATAGAAAGTGTCAACGGAATGGGCAGTAGGGTCAGCGGGACGGAAAGAAGGTAGAAAAGGGGAGAATAGGGAAATTGCCCCCCTTCCAACCCGACCGTCCATCCCAGGTGGGAATAGTAGCCGGGGAGGAAGAGGCTGTCGGTTTCCCCGGCGAGGAAGCGATAGACCCGGTAGGCGTGGGGAAGGGCATCGAGCACAATCATCTGAGGGTAAAGGGTTCCGCCGAGTTTGATAAGCGCGGCCAGGGTGCTGATCCGCCAGAAGGCCCGTTCTACTCCGACCGGCATCTCCATCCCTATCCGCCTCAGAAGAGATCGAGTGGCCCGGCGCAGGAGGGGCAGAAGCAGGGCCAGGGCCAGGAGAAGCCCGGCCAGGCGAGGGGTATAAATGGTCAGGTAGAGGTGGGCCAGGGCAATGCCCAGAGAGATAAACACCACCAGGAGGACGGAAAGGAAGGCGGAACCGGCTGGGGAGAGATCGAGCCTCCGGGCCAGGAAGTAGAGGCTCAGGGCGGCCAGAGCCACCCAGAACACCTGTTCCCAGTCCGGCCACACCGGGCCTGCCAGGGGAAGCCAGAGGAGATGGGCCACGGCGATGCCCAGTTGGCGGGGGTCATGGGGTGGAGAATGGGTTTCTCCCTGCCAAGTCAGAATCACTCCACCGGGCCCTATAGCCTCGGTCGGCAGAAGGTAGGCATAAGTGGCGAACTCACCGGCCATCACCTCTCCCAGCGGCTGGCCGCCGGCCGAAAGGTTCTGCCGAACTCCAGGCACTCCACCGCCCATGCGAAGCAGAAGCAGGGCCGGCCCGTGCCCAATGCCGGGCAGGCAGATATGAGAACGGGCTGAGGTATAGGCATACCGCAGCGGCCCCGGACCGGGGCGCGGTCCTCGGTCGCCCCTTGTTGAATAGGGAAGGCTCGGAATAGGGGCGGTTTCCGGTTCGAAGAAGCCCTCCAGATAGGGGCGGGCATAGGTGGTACCCAGGTCCAGAACGATAGGCCGGGGAAACTGGTAAACCAGGAGGAGCAAAAGGAAAGCCAACAGCGGACCCAAGGCCCAGAAGCCAGCCCGGGCCTCCCGAAGCAAATGGCAAATTCCTGCCCTATATCCGGCCATCTTTGCTCGCCTTGCTTGTTGGGAGAAAGGCGACCTAACGTTTGTATTTTAATGCAAAGCACAATTTCTGTAAAATCGGGTTGACGGCGGTGGAAATTGACAATCAAGCCACCTTGAAGTATAATCTTTTACGAAGGGTTGGCACATTTTTTCGAAATTGGCATACTTTGACCGAGAAGGAGTGGGAGGTGTAAAGATGAAACTGGAAATTGGCTACGAAAGAATCTGTGCTTGTGAACCCAATCGTCTGAATTGTCTGACACCTAAGGAGTGGCTGAAGTGTCAGTTAGGGGTCTGGCAGTTCACTTACGAGGGCCGGGACATACGGGATAAGGATGTCCACCCGGCAACCTTCCCCATTGCCCTGGCTTCCCGGGTGGTAAGTCTTTTTACTCATCGGGGGGAACTGGTGCTGGATCCCTTTGTTGGCAGCGGAACCACGCTGGTGGCTGCACGGGACTTGGAACGGAATGCCGTCGGCTTCGACCTGAAGCCGGAGTACATCCGCCTGTGCCAGGAACGGCTTGCTCAGACAACCCTCTGGGGAAACACAAAGCAAGTTGCAATCTGCGACGATGCCCGGAATATCCCGACTTACTTGGAACCGGAGACGGTTACCCTGATTTTTACCTCCCCGCCGTATGCCAACTTGCTCAATCGGCCACGTTTAAACAAAAGTCGCAGGGATCGCAAGAACAAGCAGTTTAAGCGCGTGGAGCAGTACTCCCAAGACCCTCGGGACCTGGGCACCTTGGACGAAAATGCCTACGCGCAGGCGATGGAGGAGATTTTTACCGGGCTTCGGCCTCTCTTGCGTCCCAGAGCCCATTGTGTCATCAACGTGCCGGATATGTGGTGGGATGACCAGCGGGTTGCTCTTCACATCACGGTGGTAGAAGCCTTGCGTCGGGCAGGGTATGAGTTGCGCAACATTATTATTTGGGATCGCACCAACATTGTGAATCGGGTTGGCATCTTTGGATGGCCCTCTAATTATATTACGATGGGAACGACTTTTGAATACCTTCTCGACTTCTGGAGACCAAGATGATCTCTTCTCCGCTGTGTGGAGCACAGGGATTAGAATTCATCGCACAGGTTGCCCAAAGCCCCTGGGACAAGGTGTACTGGTTTGCTAGAATGCTTATCGCTTCAGATAAATACGGAGGTGTAGGAAGTGATAGGAAAACGATGGCCGATCTGGCATCTGCCATCCATACCACTTATGATTCCCTTAGGAGAGAAAAAGATGAAGTTATTGTTGCCGTCTTGATGGAAAAGATGCGCGGGGTCCTGCACAAGCGCTGGGGACATACTAAAAAGAAAAGTGCGGTCGGAGCCCTTTGTAGCGATCTGTCCTCGAAACTTCTATGCCCTCAAGATTTCTTGGTCTTGGCATTTACCTGTGAACACCTTCTTATTCCCATATCTAAGGCGTTGGAGAACATCCCGAACAATGATCGTGACTTTGCAGAATCTACAGCCCGCGCTTTACTGGGGGCCCAAGGAGAGGCGGCCCTTTCCACTGTGATTAATCTGTGGGATGATTTGGGCTCTTATGGTTGTATGACTGCAGAACGGGCGGAAATCGTCCGGGCTTTTGCTTTGTTTCGAGATCACATAAATTCTTTGCGGTTAAGCGGGCTTGAGGAAAACCTGGTACTTACCGCTTTTTGCCAAGAATTCGAACGTCGTGTTGGGCAGAAACGTAAGGGAAGAGCAGGACGTGGCGTGGAGAGTGTTACCTCAATTATCCTGGAACATTTTGGGTTCGCCCACGTTAGCCAAGGTCCGGAGCACTTTACTACCGGATTGGAGGTGGATCGGTGGGTGAAATGCAAGGATGGGTGGTATATCGGCATCTCCTGCAAGCGGACGCTTCGTGAGCGATGGAAACAGGCCTATACCACAGATTTGGACCTTCTCAATCGGCACAAGATCAAAGCGCTATGGCATGTTTTGACCTTTGACCAAGATCTCTCTGACGATAAACTCACTGAAATGGGCAGTTATCGAGCCCGATTTTATCTCTCAGAGAACGGTCTTCGCTACCTGTCGGCCTCTCAACACCCCGGCATGCGCGATTACGTCCGCCCGATCCGTTGTTTCGTATCTGATCTGAAGGCGGAGACGTCGTAGAGAACTCGGCTACGGCCGACATCCACCGTAGTCTTTTCTCCATCAGGTGCGGGTGCAATGTTCTACGATCAGGCGCGCATCTTTGTCCAGTCCGGACGGGGCGGCGATGGCTGCATCTCCTTCCGCCGGGAAAAGCATGTGCCCTACGGTGGGCCGGACGGCGGCGATGGCGGGCGAGGCGGGCATGTTTACCTGGTGGTGGAGCCCCGCCTGAACACGCTGATTTCGTTCCAGCGCCGCCAGCACTTTCGTGCCCCCGACGGCCGGCCGGGGAGGTCGGCCCGCCGACACGGGGCCGATGGAAGCGACCTGGAGATTCCCGTGCCGCCGGGGACGGTGGTGCGTGGGGTGGGGGAGGAAGCCGACCGGGTGGTGGACCTCCTGGCTCCCGGTCAGCGGCTCCTGGTGGCCCGGGGCGGGCGCGGCGGGCGGGGCAATGCGGCTTTTGCCACTCCCATTCACCAGGCTCCCCGCCTGGCAGAAAAGGGGGAACCGGGGGAAGGACGCTGGCTTCAACTGGAACTAAAGTTGATTGCCGACGCCGGGCTGGTGGGCTACCCCAACGCCGGCAAGTCCACCCTGCTGGCTGCGGTCAGCGCCGCTCGACCCAAGATCGCCCCTTATCCATTCACCACCCTTTCCCCGAACCTGGGTGTGGTCACAGTGGGCGATTTCTCTTTCATCCTGGCCGACATCCCCGGCCTGATTGAGGGGGCCAGCCAAGGGGCCGGGCTAGGGCTGGACTTTCTCCGCCACATCGAGCGCACCCGCCTGCTCATCCATATCCTCGACGGGGCCGGGGTGGACGGACGCGACCCCCTGGCCGACTATCGGGCCACGAACCGGGAACTGGCCCAGTACAGCCCGGAACTGGCCGCCCGACGGCAACTCGTGGCCGTGAACAAGATAGACCTGCCGGCCGGCCGCGCCCGTTACGAGACGCTGCGCCTGGAACTTCCTGTGCCCCCGGAAGACATCTTCCCCATCTCCGCCGCTACGGGGGAAGGGGTATCGGCCCTGATGAAGCGCGCCGCCGCTGTACTCCAGGAACTTCCGCCGGCCTACGACCTCACCTCCCGGCAAGAGACGCTCCTCTTCGCCCCACCGCCGGCCGACGAACGCGCCTTTATTGTGGAGCGCGAGGGTGAGGGTTTCCGCATCCGGGGCATCCAGGTCGAGCGCCTGGCCGCCATGACCGACTTTGAGAACGAGGAAGCCTCCGACCGCTTCCAGCGCTTCCTGCGGGCCAGCGGGATCGAGGAGGCCCTCCGCCAGGCCGGTGTCCAAGAGGGCGATCCGGTTCGCATCGGCCCGCTGGAACTCTATTGGCAGGAAAGCCCGTTCTTGGAAAATATGTAATACGCAATACGTAATACGTATTACGTATTACGTATTACGTATTGCGTATTGCGTAGACGCAGACAAGGAGGCACGGTGAAACCTATTCCCTGTTTCTTCATCCTGTCTCTTCTCCTACTTTCTTGCTCCTCTGGCCATACCTTTTCGCCCACTCCATCGTTGCTGCCCGTGTCCTTTGTCCCTCTTCCATCGCCTACCTCTACTCCCACGCCTACTCCCACGCCTGTGCCGACGGCTACGCCTACTTTATCTCCCACGCCGGACCCCACACCGGCTCGGCAGGAGGTGCGGGCCAACGAGTTGGGTTGGATTCTGGTGCTGGAGTACCACCTGATCGAGGAACCGGAGGACCGCTGGAGCCGTACGCCGGCCAACTTCCGCGCCGACGTCGAACGGCTGATCGGGTTGGGATATTACCCCATCAACCTGATCGACCTGGCCCGGGGCCATATTGACGTGCCGGCCGGAAAGAGCCCCGTCGTCCTGACCTTTGACGACTCCTCCTCCGGCCAGTTCCGCTACCTGGAAGACGGCACGGTGGACCCCAATTGTGCTGTGGGAATCCTCCTGGATGCAGCCCGCCGGTATCCCAAGGACTGGCGCCTTCGAGCTACCTTCTTCGTCCTGCTGGATGTGGACCTGCCTGACCGTGTCCTTTTCGGCCAGCCGGAACTGGCGGAGAAAAAGTTGCGCGACCTGGTCGGGTGGGGCATGGAGGTTGGCTCACACACAATTTCCCATTTTATCCTAGCCCAGGGCACGCCGGAGGAGGTTCGCTGGCAACTGGCCGTCTCGGAAGAGACCATTGAGAGCCTGGTGCCCGGCTATGAGGTCCGTTCCCTTTCCGTTCCGCTGGGTTTGTATCCGGAGGACCTTTCTCTCCTTCGCTCCGGCGAATGGCAGGGCCGGCACTATGACTTTGAGGCGGCGGTCGAGGTGGCCGGAGGGCCTTCGCCCAGTCCCTTCTCGGTCAACTTCGACCCCTACCACATCCGACGCACCCAGGGGATCCAGGAGGAACTGGATGCCTGGCTCTCCTTTTTCCAGGATCATCCCGAACTGCGCTATATCTCCGACGGCAACCCCAGGGTGGTCTCCATTCCCGAACCGCTGCCGGAGAGGTTACAGGGCCTTCTGCGGCCGGACCTGCCGGCCGGGGTGCAGGTGCGGGTCTATCCCCTCCTGCCCTGATCCCCACTGCTCGCCGGGTAGGTTAGGAAGCGAATCGCGGACAGGCAACATTTGCGAAACGCGAAGGGTTGTAGTACAATAGAACTAGAAGTGTATCTTGTGGAGTCCCCGGAGGTATACCGATGGCCAGAAAAAGGGCAACGCATCAGGAAGTCGCCCTCGAGGTGGTCTGCAATATCGGTCGGGCAGTAGCGGCTGAGATTGACCTGCCTTCCCTCCTTGAATTGATCTACCGTGAGACCGGTCGGGTGATGGATACGGACTGTTTCACCATCGGGCTTTACGATCCACTGGAGGATGGGCTGCGTTTTGACATCATCTACGACCGA
The DNA here is from genome assembly GCA_036172265.1 of Chloroflexia bacterium. GTDB lineage: Bacteria > Chloroflexota > Chloroflexia > DTKN01 > DTKN01 > JASFBA01. The sequence continues at coordinate 1,561 of JASFBA010000014.1, read as the reverse complement.
GGCGAACGATTGCCGGCGATGTTTCTGCGCAGGGCCGAGGGGTGGGGACTGGCCGGCCGGGTTTTTGAAAGCCGTACTCCTTTGCTTTTCTCCGACCTGGCCGAGACCGGTGTACCGCCGGAAGGCATCCCCGTAGGGGAAGTCCCCCGTTCCTGGCTCGGCGTGCCCCTGATCGCCCGTGAACGGGCCATCGGGGTGATGTCGGTGCAGAGTTACGAGCCTTCGGCCTTTGGCCCTGCCGACCAGCACCTCCTGGAGGCCATTGCCAGCCAGGCTGCCGTGGCCCTGGAGAACCTCTTCCTTCGCCGCGAACATGAGCGGCGTATCGCCGAACTTTCCGCCCTGAACGAGATCGGCCGGGCCATCATTACCACGGCCCGCCTGGAGGACATCCTGGAGGCCATCTACCGCGAGACCAGCCGGGTGATGGACACCTCCAACCTCTATGTGGCCCTGTACCATCCGGAGGAGGAAAAGGTCACATTCGATTATTTTATGGAAGATGGTCAACGGGTGGAGAAGTCTCCGCTGTACTTGCGCGACGGTGGGTTAACGGTGCATATCGTTCAGACCCGCCGGCCGATCCTCCTGGGAGAAGACCTGGAACGAGAGTTGGCCGAAATGGGCATCCGGCTGGTGGGCCGGCCGGCCCGGTCGTATCTGGGCGTGCCGATGCTCTCCGGGGATCGGGTCATCGGTGTAATCGCCGTGCAGAGCCCCGACCGCCCTCGGGCCTACGACCGCCGCCACCTGGACCTCTTGAGCAACATCGCCAACCTGGCCGCGGTGGCCATCGAAAACGCCCGCCTCTTCCAGGAGCGCGAACGACGCATCACCGAACTTTCCATCCTTAACGAGATCGGCCGGGCCGTTTCCTCCACCCTGGAACTGGACCAACTCCTGGAGGTCATCCATCAGCAGGTCCAGCGCCTCTTTGACACCACCAACTTTTACATCGCCACCTACGAGGAGGGCACCGACGAATGGACCCTGGCCTTTCAGATCGAGCGAGGGAAGCGGCTTCCTCCGACCACCCACAAGGTGCGGGCCGGCCTGACCGGCTATATCATCCGCAACCGTAAACCGCTCCTTCTGCGCAACCTCCAGGAGAACCTGGCCTTCAAGAAGGAACAGGGTATCCCGCCTCTAGGCGAACAGGCCCTCTCCTGGCTGGGCGTGCCGCTCCTCGCCGCCGACAAGGTGGTGGGGGTGATGGCCATCCAGAGTTATGAGCAGGAAAACCTTTACGATGAAGAGGATCTGGCCCTCTTCTCCACCATCGCCGGCCAGGTAGCCGTGGCCCTGCAAAACGCCCGCCTCTTCCGCGACCTGGAGGCCTCTCGCACCAAACTGGAAGCCCGCCTGATTCAACTGGGTGCCCTGCAAGAAATGGGCCGTACCATCTCCGGCACTCTGGAGATGGATACCGTGCTGGACGCCGTCCTGGAGGCAGTGACCACGACCATCGGCTTCTCCTACGCCGTCGTCTCGCTTGTGGATGAGGAGGCCGGGGAGGTACGGGCAGTACGTGGCATCGGCGTTTCCCCGGAGCAGATCGCCG
>JASFBA010000013.1:0-58519 GCA_036172265.1 Chloroflexia bacterium | reverse complement strand
CCACGAACGCCCTACTAGCGGTAGGTAGATGCGATAGGCCCCAACCTCCAGGATGCGCCGGGCCGTGGCCAGGCCACTCCCGCCGCAGTTGGTCGCCGTCAGGACGACGGTGTACGGCCCCGGCAGGCCGTAGGTGTGGGTAGCCACCGGACCGCTGCCATAGGTGCCGTCTCCAAAGGCCCAGGTGTAGGTGAGGGGGGCATCCCCGGACACCGTGGCGGTAAAGAGGGCGGGCCGGAAGATCAGGGGCGCGGCCGGCGGGATTTCATAGTCGCCGTTGGGGCCGTTCTGATCGCGGAAGACGGTGGTGGAGACAAAGTTCTGGAAAGCGATCGTCTCCGGCTCGCTGCCCAGGGAGGGGCCACGGTAGGTCTCATCACAGGCATACGGGCTGGAACCGTTATCATCAATCCCCCACATAAAATTATGGTTGCGGTTCAGGTCCACGCCCCATCGGCTGGGGTCGCCGCAGCCATCGTCGTTGTCCATATTCTTGCGCCGATAGGCATCCAGGCTGTACTGCTCGTTTACGCGATGGCCGTCGGGGTTCTGCATGACCTCGATGTAGACAACGTTCCAGTCCACCAGCCAGGTGACGTCGGGGTCCACCCCGTAGCCGCCCTGTCCGTTGTAGCCGGAGGTGAGGTAACGGATGTAGCGTATGGCCAGTTCAGGGGTGGCCACCTCGCGGGCGTGAATATTGGCAAAGAGGAAGAAGGGCGGCTTTTCGGAGATCGGTCCGTAAGCCGGGTCCTCGTTGGTAATGCGCAGTACCCAGATGTCGCGGTGATGGCCGCCGTGAGAGGCCTGCCAGGCGTCGCCGATGTCTATGAGTTCCACGATGTCGGGGTAGGCGTTGTTGACCTCATTCAGGAAATCCACGATGTAGCGGCTGAGAGGGTTCGTGTAGTCGCTATCATAGTAGTAGTAACGCGGGTCCAGCGGGTTATCCAGGGTGGGGTTGAGGACGCGCACTACCTCCACTTGGTAGCCCTGAGCCCGCAACCAGGCCTCCTCTTCCGGGGAAACCAGGGCCAGGAACTTGCGCTCCTCCGGCCAGTCCTCCCAGATGTCCAGGGTGGCGGCCAGAGAGCGGAGCGTTGCCTGGGGGGTTTCCCCGTAGCCCACCCAGACGATGCGGGGGTGGGGGGAGTTTTCCGGCCGGACCGGGGCGGCGGAGAGGAAATCGGGCACGAGCCCGGCCAGGAGCACGGCCAGGGTAACCCATGAGAGAACGATACGGAAGACCTTGGGCAAATTCATGGGTCCTTCCTCTTACTGCCCAGCCTCACGTCGAATTCACCGCAGAGATGCGGAGAACGCCGGGAGTTTTGATGCTTTTTCCCAGACAGGTCGGCTTTTCGGTAAAAAGCGGGCCAGACCTGCGTGCTCCGTCTCTGCAGCGAATAGTTACGTTGAAGCAACCAGCATACCAGGCCGGGGGTGGTCCGGCCGGCCGACCAGGGCCAGGAAATCAAGTCGCTCAGGTTCTCCCGGTCGTAGCGCAGCACACGTTGCGGTCCGCGTCCCGACAACGGTGCACCAGGAGGTTGCGAAAGCGGGCCATCTGTAGCAGCCGGCCGGCCAGAGCCTCTTGCAGTTCTTGGCATGCCATATCCTGAACCATCCTAGGTAAACCTGAGTGCTGTGGAAAAAAGTGTAACACAAAGGAAGGCGGTGGTCAAATGGGTTGCTCTCGTTGATCGTTCGTTGGGGGAGTATGATATTTGACAAAAACCGGTTCCTGTGGTATAGTCCATTTGCCCCCGCCGGCCTGGCCGGCGGGGTGGAGGTTGTGTTTCGATGGACGAGGATTATCAACGTAATCGGGGACTGAGCGAATCCGGGCGCGGGACAATCGGCCCGGGGGAGGTGGCTATGCCGGTAGCCGCCTGATTTTCCCCCGTTTTTTCCCCGCCTGAAGTTCCCCAGTCCCCCCGAGATCGAAAGTACGCAGAATTTCACATAGCCTGCCGTTAGACACGGGTGGAGCACCAGGCCCGGCCGTATGGGCCTGAGCGCCACGGGAGGTGGATCGTGCTGTACCCGAGCCCGTTGCTGGGGAAACCCGTTACCGACGTGGAAGGCAACCGCGTCGGCTGGCTGGAGGACCTCATCGCCTCGCCCCGGGGCGCTATGCCCCATCCGATGATCGCCGCCTTGGCCGTCCGAAATCCTAAAGGCCCTTGCCTGGTCCCCATTTCTGCCGTGGCCGCCCTGTTCGCCCCGGCCATCCCTCTCCGCCAGCGCCTTCAGGATATTCCCTCCTATGTGCCTAGCGAGCGGGAACTCGATCTGGCCCGCGATGTGCTCGATAAGCAGATCATTGACACGAACAGGGCGCGCATGGTGCGGGTCAACGACCGGCGCCTGATGGGCCGTTTCGTCAACGGCTGGGTGATCAATACCTTCTCCTGGGCCTCGGTGGGATTGGTCGTCCTGCTCACGGTTATCCTGGTGGTACTGAGCCCTTTCCTTCCCACGCCGGGTGCCTAACTGGAGGGAGGAGATGGTCCGTGCACGCCGCCGCTTCGCACCGTTCCTTCCCCCGGGCCCCCTCTTCGATGTAGGGGACTTGGTGGCGCTCATCGCCCTGGCCGGCGCCCTCTACCTGGGGGTACAGGTGGCGATGGGCACGCCGGCCATCGTGCCGGGTCCGGAGATTCGCCGAGATGCCTGGGCCCTGTCCCTCTATGCTCTTTTCTCCCTGGGCCGGATGCTGGCGGCTTACCTCCTTTCCCTCACCTTCAGCCTCCTCTACGCCCGTGCGGCTGCTCGGAGATCCCTGGCCGGCCAGATTCTCATCCCCCTCCTGGATGTGCTGCAATCGGTGCCCATCCTTTCCTTCCTGCCGGTGGTGCTCCTCAGCCTGGCCGCCTTCCTGCCCTCCGGGGTGGCCGCCGAACTGGCCGCCATCGTCCTTATCTTCACCAGCCAGGCCTGGAACCTGACCTTTTCCTTCTACCAGTCTCTCCAAACCATCCCCGGAGAACTGGACGAGGCTGCCCGCACCTTTCGTTTGTCTCCTTGGCTGCGCTTCCGCCGGCTGGAACTGCCTTTTGCCGCGCCGGGACTGATCTGGAATACCATCATGTCCTGGGCCGGCGGCTGGTTTTTTCTTATAGCCGCCGAGTCCTACACGGTGGGCGGGCGGGACTTTCGCCTGCTCGGGTTGGGGACTTTTCTGCAGGAGGCGGCCCAGGCCGGGGACGTGCAGGCCCTCCTCCTGGGGGTGGGCGTCTTGGTCGGACTGATCGTGCTCCTGGATCAACTGGTCTGGCGGCCGCTTTTGGCTTGGGGGGAGCGCTTCCAACTGGAGATGGTGGAATCCCAGGAGCCGGCCACCTCCTGGTTCTATAACCTCCTTCAGCGCTCACGGCTCTTGGCCGGGCTGCAACGCCGGGTGTTCCGGCCGTTCCTGGAATGGCTGGACATGCGCTTTTCCCGGCCGTCCCGGGGGGTTCCGGAAGGGGGATTGCCCCTGTTGCGGCGGGTGGCCGGATATGCCATGGGAGGGATCCTGGCCGGCGGCCTCCTCTACGGCGCTATCTGGGCCGGCGGATGGCTGGTTTCTTTGCCGATGACCACCTGGGGCGAGATCGCTCTGGGCATCCTGGCCACCCTCCTGCGGGTTACCGTGGCCATCGGCCTTTCCCTGCTCTGGACGGTGCCGCTGGGCATCCTCATCGGCACCCGTCCCCGTCTGGCCGCCCTTTTGCAACCGGTGGTCCAGATTCTGGCCTCTATCCCGGCCACGGCCCTCTTTCCCATCTTCCTCCTGCTCCTTTTGCGCCTGCCGGCCGGCCTGCAACTGGCCTCCCTCCTCCTCTTGATGACCGGGAGCCAGTGGTATCTTCTCTTCAACGTCATCGCCGGGGCCTCGGCCATCCCTCAGGACCTGGAATTCAGCACCCAACTCCTGGGAGTGCGTGGCTGGAGACGCTGGCGTCTCCTCCTGCTGCCCGGCATCTTCCCTTACCTGGTGACCGGACTGATAACCGCCGGTGGCGGTGCCTGGAACGCCAGCGTCGTGGCCGAATATGTGGTCTTTGGCGGCCAGAAGCAGAGTGTTACCGGCCTGGGGGCCCTGATTTCCCTGGCCACCGAAGGGGGGGACTACCCCCTCCTTCTGGCCGCCACGCTTACCATGATCGTCACCGTTGTGTTGCTCAACCGGCTCTTCTGGCGGCGGCTTTACCGCCGGGCCGAAGAGCAGTATCGGATGGATTAAGGGGGAGGAAATCCTATGGCCCAGAACGGCGTTCTCTTGGAACTGCGTAACATCCGCCAGGTCTACGGGCACGGTCCCCGTGCCATCCTCGCCGTGGAAGGCATCAGTCTGACGGTACATCGGGGCGAATTCGTGGCCCTCCTGGGGCCTTCCGGCTGCGGGAAAAGCACTCTCCTGCGCATCATCGCCGGGTTGAACGTACCTACCGAGGGGGAAGTGCTCTATCGCGGCCGGCCGCTGCGGGGGGTCAACCCCTATGCCACCATCGTCTTCCAGACCTTTGCCCTCTTCCCCTGGCTGACGGTGCTCGAAAACGTCGAGGTGGCCCTTCAGGCCCGGGGCGTTCCCCTGCCCGAGCGCCGTAAGCGGGCCCTGGCCCTCCTGGACCAGGTCGGCCTGGACGGCTTTGAAGACGCCTACCCCCGGGAACTTTCAGGCGGGATGCGCCAGAAGGTGGGCTTTGCCCGGGCCATGGCGGTTGAGCCGGAACTTCTATGCCTGGACGAGCCCTTTTCCGCCCTGGACGTGCTCAGCGCCGATGCCCTACGGGGCGAACTCGTCGAACTGTGGACCGGCGGCCAGATTCCCACCCAGGCCATTATCCTGGTCACCCACAACATCGAGGAGGCTGTCTTCCTGGCCGACCGCATCGTGGTGATGGAGACGCGGCCGGGGCGTATTGCTGCCGAAGTGGTGGTCGGCCTTCCTCATCCCCGGCAGCGCAAAGGGGAAGAATTCCTGGCCACCGTGGACCGTGTCTATGCGGCGGTGGCCGGCCAGACCCAGCCTCCGGCCGTGGAGTTGGGAACAGCCCCCGGTGAACCGGGTCGGACGCGGGCCCTGCCTCCGGCCTCTGTCAGTGCCCTTTCCGGGTTGATCGAGCACCTGGATGAGGAGCCGGCCAACCGGGAGGACCTCTACCGGCTGGCCGACGACCTGCGTATGGAGATCGACGAACTCCTACCGGTGGTGGAGGCTGGGGAACTCCTCGGCTTTCTTCGCGTAGACCAGGGCGATGTCAGCCTGACACCGCTGGGGGAGACCTTTGCCGAGGCCAGCATCCTGGCCCGTAAGGAAATCTTTGCCTCCCGTGCCCGGCGCATCCCGCTTATCCGCTGGCTCCTGAAGGGACTACAGGCCACCCCGGAGGGGCGGGTGCCGCGCCGAGTCTTCCAAGATGTCCTGGAGTGGGAATTTACCCCGGAGGAAGCGAAGATGCAAATGGACCAGGCCATCGCCTGGGGGCGCTACGGCGAACTCTTCGGCTACGACGACGACCGGGACATGCTGTACTTGGAGGCGAACGGTTCGGGCTCGGCCACCTGATGCCCAATCCCCGGTCAAAGGGGTGCCTGTTTCCATTCGACAGGTCAGAAAGGACATCGGGATGGCAGCGGGTGGGGATTGGGCGAATTTTCGCCTTCCTGTAACCTGGATAATGACCCGGGTTGCCGGCTTACTCATGGACACCCCAAGCGAACTTGACACCTGGCCCCAGCGGTGTTAAAATCGTTTTGCCGATTTTAAGGAGGCGGAGATGTCCTGGCGCAGCGCCTTTGAGGCCGGTTGGTGGCGATACTGGCGGGGCTATATCTACTCCCGGCCCCCGCGAGGGGGGCCGGCCGGCTTCCACGCCTGAGGGCGCAGCGGCGGGTAGAATCGTTTCTGGCGGGGCGTGGGACCGGTCGGGTCCCACGCCCCTTCGGTTGTCGGAGGTGGGTGCTATGGTAGATTGGGAATACCTCCTCACCCGGGGCGTGGCCGAGGTGATCGTTCGGGAGGAACTCCTGCAGAAACTCCGCTCTGGACGCACCTTGCGACTGAAACTGGGTTTTGACCCTTCCAAGCCGGACCTGCACGTCGGCCACGCCGTGGTTTTGCGTAAAATCCGCCAGTTCCAAGACCTCGGCCACCAGGTGGTGCTTATCGTCGGCGACTGGACGGCCCAGATCGGCGACCCCTCCGGGCGCGATACGAGCCGACAGATGCTCACCCCGGAGGAGGTGCAGGCCAACGCCCAGACTTATATGGAGCAGTTCTTCCTCATCGTGGACCGCCGACGCACCGAGGTGCGCTGGCAGAGCGAATGGTTCGGCCGTTTCACCTTGGCCGACGTCTTCCGGTTGACCAGCCGCTTCACCCTGGCTCAGATGATGCAGCACGAGACCTTCCGCAAGCGTTACGAGGAGGGCCGTCATCTTTCGCTGATGGAACTTCTGTATCCACTTCTGCAGGCCTACGATTCGGTGGCAATTCAAGCCGACGTCGAATTCGGCGGGACGGACCAGAAGTTCAACATCCTGACCGGCCGGGAACTCCAGCAGTCGCTGGGACTTTCTCCGCAGGACGTCTTCCTCTGTCCCCTCCTCATCGGCACGGACGGGCGCAAGATGAGCAAGAGTTTTGGCAACACGATCGATCTGACCACGCCGCCCGGGGAGATGTACGGCCGGGTTATGCGCATTGACGATGCGGTGATGATGGATTACTACGAACTGCTTACCGATGTGCCCGATTCTGAACTGGCCGAGATGCGCCGGGCCCTTGCCTCCGGAGAGGCCCACCCGATGGAACTGAAGAAGCGCCTGGCCCGTATCCTGGTGGCCTGGCTGCACAGTGAGGAAGAGGCCGTTCGGGCCGAAGCCGAGTTCGAGCGTGTCTTCCAACAGCGGCAGGCCCCGGAGGAGGTGCCCAATTTCATCCTAGAACGGGAAATGCCGCTGGCTGCCATCCTGAGCAGCCTGGCCGGCGTCGTCCCCAGCGCCAGCGAGGCCCGCCGTCTGATTCGGCAGGGGGCGGTTGAACTGGACGGAAAGCGCCTGACCGACCCCCGCCTTGTCCTCGGCCCCGCCGACCTTCCGCCGGAAGGTTCGCTTCTGCAGGTCGGGAAGCGACGTTTTCTCCGCCTGCGGCCGGCCCAAGAGGATTTTGTCATTTAATATTTCCTTTTTGATATTTTCTCAAGGAGGTTCAATGGCTGCGATTCAACTGCGGTTACTTTCCGAAGAGGACGTGCGGCGCGTCCTGGAGGAGGCCTATGCCCTGCTGGAGGAGCCGGGCGTGCGGGTCTACGACCAGGAGGCGCTGGAGATGCTCGAAGGGGCCGGGGCTTGGGTGGATGGGGAGACCCGTACCGCCCATATCCCGGCCCAGATGGTGGACCGGGCGCTGGAGACGGTGCCCCGTTCGTTCTATCTTTACGACCTTCAAGGCCGGCCGGCCGTGCACTATGGCGGCGGCGATGTGCACTTTGACCCCGGTTCGGCCGCCATCTACATCCTCGACCACGGCAGCATCCGCTCTCGCAAGCCGGTGACTGCCGACCTGGTGGCCCTGTTGAAACTGGCCGACGTCCTGAAGGAACTGGACGCTGTTAGCACGGCCCTGGTCTGCGCCGACGTGCCCCGGGAGGTCTCCGACCTCTACCGCCTTTATCTAGCGCTGCGCGTCACGAGCAAGCCCATCGTCACCGGGGCCTTTGCCATCGAGACCTGGGAGACGATGTACCGCCTTCTGGTGACAGTGGCTGGGAGCGAGGAGGCGCTGGCGGCCAAGCCCCGGGCCATCTTCGACGTCTGTCCTTCTCCCCCGCTCCTCTGGAGCGAGATCACCTGTCGCAACCTGGTGGACTGCGCCCGGCATAGCGTCCCCGCCGAGTTCGTCTCCATGCCGTTGGCCGGGGCCACCGGCCCGGCCACTTTGGCCGGTTCGGTCGTCCAGCACGCTGCCGAGTGCCTGAGCGGCATTGTCATCGGGCAACTGGCCAACCCGGGCGCTCCGCTCGTCTGGGGCGGCTCGCCGGCCGCTTTCGACATGCGCACCGGTACCCCGCCGATGGGAGCCATCGAGACGATGATGATCGACATGGCCTATGCCCAGGTCGGCAAGTACCTGGGGCTTCCCACCCACGCCTATATGGGCATGAGCGACGCCAAGGTGGTGGATGCCCAGGTAGGGCTGGAGTCGGCCCTAGGCACGCTTCTGGCCGCACTGGGGGGCATCAATATGGTCTCCGGGGCCGGCATGCTCGATTTCGAAAGTTGCCAGAGCCTGGAGAAACTGGTGATTGACCACGAGATCATCGCTATGGTGCGCCGCTTCTTGCGCGGCATAGACACGAGCGAACCCTCTCTGGGCCTGGAGATCATCCGCCAGGTGGGGCATCGGGGCAACTTCCTGGTCACCCAACACACACGGCGCCACTTTCAGAAGGAACTGTATCTGCCCTCGCCGGTCATTGACCGCGACTTTCGGCAGGCCTGGGAGGACAAGGGCGGTCTGGATGTCTCGGCCCGGGCCCATCAGCGCGCTCTGGAACTCATTGCTGTCCACCAGCCGCCGGCCCTGCCCGACGAGGTGCTGGCCGAACTGGAGGAGATCACGCTGCAGGCCGGCCGTCCCTACGGCCTGGAGTACCTGCCGGCCTGGTATGGATAAAGGAGGAAACCGCCGATGTCCAAGGAAGAACTTCTGACCGCTATGGCCGAGAGCGTTATCGAGGGGGAGATGGAGCGGGCGGCGGAACTGGCCCGCCGGGCTCTGGAGGAGGGGATGGACCCGCTGGAGGCCATCGAACAGGGTTATGCCCGGGGAATCCGCGAGGTGGGCGAGCGTTTTGCCCGGGGCGAATATTTCCTGCCCCATCTGGCCATGGGGGCCGAGGCGATGAAAGCGGCCATGGCCGTCCTGGAGCCGGAACTGGCCCGCCGGCAGAAAGAGCGCATCACCTTGGGCCGGGTGGTTATCGGCACCGTGGCCGGCGACATCCACGAAATCGGCAAAACGCTGGTGGCCACGATGCTCTCGGCCAGTGGCTTTGCCGTAACCGACCTGGGGGTGGATGTGCCCACCCGGCGCTTTGTGGAGGCGGTTCGGGAAGAAAGGCCGCAGATTCTCGGCCTCTCGGCCCTCCTCACCACCACCATGTTGGTCCAGCGCGAGGTCATCGCCGCACTGCGGGAGGCCGGGTTGCGGGATCAGGTCAAGGTGATGGTCGGCGGCGCGCCGGTGACCCAGGCCTGGGCCGACGAAATCGGCGCCGACGGCTATGCGGAAGATGCCATCGGTGCCGTGCGGCGTGCTCGCCAGTTGCTCGGCCTGGCGTAAAACGGGCCGGGTTGTGATCGGGGTTACAGCAAACCGAGGAAAATCCGGGTATATTGTAGATACTCTCTCCTTCTCCTCCTTGTTGGCTCCTGGGGGCGCTACCCTGCACGCCCCCAGGCCCCTTTTTTGACCGTTCGACCGCCGCCGGCCTACTGCAAACTCACCACCAAACCGGAGTACTTTTCGGCCAGGACCTGGGCCTGCTCCTCCGAGTCGGCCTCGGCGTAAATGTTGAAATAGGGGCCATCGGCGTCGGGGACGACGAGCACCCACTCCTCTCCGCCCAATCCGATCTTGACCCCGTCCACCCGATCCAGGATGTGCTCGGCGTACTGCTCATTCAGGAGGCGCATAACCTGGCCCTTGCTTTCCCAACGGCAGGGGATGCGCAGGCGGGCCATATGATAGGAGGGAAGCAGGTTCAGGGCTTCTGAGAGAGTGGTCTGCTGGCGGGCGAGGAGTTCCATGAGTTTCACAATGGCAAAAAGGCCGTCACAAATGGGGTAAAACTGGGGGAAGATGAAGGAGCCGGCCGTATCACCGGCCACCAGGACCTCCTGTTCGGCGCACACTTCCATCAGCGCGGAGGGGCTGACCCGGGTGCGAATCACCCGGGCTCCGTACCGCTCGGCCAGACGCTCGATGGCCCAGGGCGCCGAGACCGGGACGGCCACCGTGCCTCCTCCATAGGCAGCCAGGCTTAAGGAAACCATGAGCACCAGGGCCCGGATGCCGTCCACCCGCTTCCCACGGTCATCCACCAGGTAGATGCGCTCCCCGCCGGTGTCCAGCCGTACCCCGAAGTTGGCTCCCACGACCGGCACCAGGGAGGCCAGGAGGGCCATCGCTTCTTCGAACTCCTGGGCCGTGCGGTAGAGTTTGGAATCGTCCAGGGTGGAGTTGAGGGCGACCACGTCGCAGTTCAGTTCGTCCAAGATGGCCGGCAGGACTTTGGCCCCGCTGGAGTTGGCATAGTCCACCACCAGGCGCATCTGCTTCCCGGCCGAGCGCAAAAGTTCCATATCCAGGCTGCGACGGAAGGCGGCCAGGTAGTGTTCTTCCACCTGGGGCGGGTCGTAGATGCGGGCGATGTCGTCCAGATAGACCCGGCGAAAGTCTTCCTGGAAGAAGATACGTTCGATCTTGCGTTGGGCGACCGGCCCCAGGTCCAGCCCGCGCTCGTCGAAAAAGAGGACGTCCACCACCCGGTTGTCAAAGGGGGAAAGGCGCACGTGGATCCCGCCGGCCATTCCCAGGGCATGGGTGACGTAGCGCGCCACCGGAATCGGTACCGAGTGCAGATCGGCCACGTGAACGCCGGCCGAGGGCAGTCCGGAGATAAGCGCTCGCTTGATCATCCGGGGCGTGTAATGGGCATCCCGGTTTATCGTAACCACCGCCCCTTTCCGCAGGGTGGCTCCGTAGGCCGCGCCCAGCCGGGCGGAAAACTCCGGGGTGATGTCCACATTGACCAACCCGCTCACCCCGTAGCGGCCAAAGAGCACCTTGCGTCCCTGCGCCCCCCAGATGATGCTCGTGGAGACGGTCGCTCCCTCCTCGATCTCCTTGTCCGGCCAGATGCGCACCCCCGGCTGGATGATCGCCCCGGCGTTCACGGTGGTGCCGTCCCCGACCACGGCGCCTTCAAAGACCATGGCCCGCCGCTTGACCGTGCACTGCCGGCCGACAATGGCCCCCCGCAGTTCGGCCCGTTCCCCGATATAGGAGTTCCGCCAGATAATCGAACGGTCCACGTGGGCCCGGCTCTCCAGGATGGTAAAATCGCGCACGACCGAAGGTCCGTAGATGACGGTGCCTTCCCGAACCTTGGCCCCATACCCCAGGTAGACCGGCCCCTCGATGATCGCCTCGGGAGAAAGTTCCACCTCGGGGTCGCACCAGAGGCCCGGCCGCACCTCGACCCCGCTGCGCTCCAAGTTGACCTTGCCTTCCAGATAATCGGCGCTGGCCCGCATATACTCCTGCACATTGCCGATGTCGCACCAGTAGCCGGAGGCGATATAGCCGTAGAGCGGCTCCCCCCGCTCCAGGAGGCGGGGAAAAAGGTCCTGGCTGAAGTCAAAGGGCTGATCGGCGGGGATATCGTCCAGGACACGGGGGTCAAGGACATAGATTCCGGTGTTAACCGTGTCAGAAAAGACCTCGCTCCAGGAGGGCTTTTCCAGGAACTGGCGCACCCGTCCCTCGTCGTCCACGATGATCACTCCGTATTCCAGGGGATTGGGCACCCGCGTCAGGGTAATGGTGACGGCGGCGTTGCGCTCGCGGTGAAAGGCCAGCACCTTCTCCAGGTCAAAGTCGGTGAGGGCATCGCCGCTGATGACCAGGAAGGGCTCGTCCAGGAAGGCCTTGGCCTGCCGGACGCTGCCGGCCGTTCCCAGAGGCATCTCCTCAATGAAATAGCGCAGGTGGACCCCAAAGTGGCTCCCATCGCCGAAATAGTCCTGCACCCGGTCGGCCATAAATTGGAGTGTAACCGCGATTTCGGTGAAGCCGTGGCGCCGAAGCAGGCCGACAATATGGGCCATCACCGGCTTGTCCACCAGAGGAACCATCGGCTTAGGTCGGTTGATCGTCAGCGGGCGCAAGCGGGAACCCTGCCCGCCGGCCATGATGACGGCTTTCATAGAACACCTCCTGGAAAATCGCCTTCTTCAGCAATGCCCCGGGGCCTATCGCCCACTTTCAGAAATCACCCCCGTTATTTACTCTTATCATATCATAGAAAAAAGGGAGGGTCAATCCGTTTGCGCCTGACATCCGCTTATAACTGGCTGTAGATCGGGTTGTCAATCCGACCCACCCGAGGGATGAGTAGATGTCAGACGCCGTTTGTCATCGCCGCCTCCCTATGGTAAAATTTTTCGGCAGGGCCAGGTCGAAACTCGCTCGACCCCAGGAGGTTGTTTTGCCCTACAAGGTGCTGATGATTGCGCCGACATCTTTTTTCTCCGATTACGGCGGCCATGTGCGCATCCTGGCTGAGGCCATCCACTTGCAGGAACTCGGCCATCGCGTGACCATTTGCACTTACCACAACGGCGAAGACCCGCCCGGGCTGGACATCCGCCGGGGCTGGGGACCGCCCTGGATTCAGCGTCCCATCGTGGGAAGCAGCCGGCACAAGATCTACCTGGACCTCATGCTGGCGCTGCGCACCCTGGGGGTGGTCCTTCGAGAACGGCCCGACCTCATCCACGCCCATATGCACGAAGGGGCGCTCATCGGTTCCCTCATCGGCCGGCTGCTGGGCATTCCCGTGCTCTTTGACTTCCAGGGCAGCCTGACCGCCGAGATGGTTGACCACCAGTTCCTCGACCCCAACGGCTTCTGGTATCGCCCGCTGCGCTGGCTGGAGCGCCAGATCATCCGCTGGCCCCAGGCCATCGTCACCAGTTCCTACAACGCGGCCCGGGTGTTACGGGAGGAGTTCCACTTTCCCCCGGAGCGCCTCTTTACCGTCCCCGATGCCGTGAACACCGACACCTTCCGGCCGCTGGATGACATACCCGAGTGGAAGGAACGCCGGGCCCGCCTGCGGGCCACGCTGGGCGTCCCTCCTGATAGTCCGGTGGTGGTCTACCTGGGCTTGCTGGCTGCCTACCAAGGCACCGACATCCTCCTGGAGGCGGCCCGGTTGGTCCTCCAGGAAATGCCGGAGGCATTTTTCCTCATTATGGGCTTTCCCGGCGTGGAACGCTACGCCGCGCAGGCCCGTGCCCTGGGTATCCTGGAGCGGACCTCCTTCCCCGGCCGCATCTCCTATCTGGAGGCGCCACGGTGTCTGGCGCTGGGAGATGTGGCCGTGGCCCCCAAGATGTCGGCCACCGAGGGATGTGGCAAAATCCTCGACTATATGGCCATGGCCCTCCCCGTGGTCGCCTTCGATACGCCCGTCAGCCGGGAGATGCTCGGCGACCTGGGCATCTATGCCGAGTACGGCAACGCCGCTTCCCTGGCGCAGTGCCTGCTGCAGGCGCTGCGCGACCGGGAGGGTTCCCGCGCCTTGGGCCGCCGCCTGCGCGAACGGGCCATCGCCCACTTTTCCTGGAAGAATGAGGTGCATCGCCTGGTGGAACTCTACGGCCACATCGGGGCGCGGGAATCGTTGGGCAACTCCGAACGCGAGGGATAAAATATGGGGCATCGTCCCAGACATACCTACATCGTGCGCACACCGGTGGAGGTGGAAGAAGGGCCGAGCCTTCCGGCCGGCCCCCCTCCGGACTATGTCTCGGAGCGACGTTACCGGCGTTTCCTTTCCACCTTGGCCCGCCGGCAACCGGACCTGGCCGTTGTCCTGGAAAACATCTACGACCCCTTCAACCTGAGCGCCGTCCTGCGCACCTGTGAGGCGGTGGGGGTGGGAACGGTGCACCTTCTCTATACCCAGGAAAAGCCCCCTCGCATCTCTTCCCGTGTCTCCGGAAGTGCCCAGAAATGGCTCGTCCTGCGCTTTCATCGTTCGGTGGAGGAGACCTATGCCGCCCTGCGGTCCCAAGGCCTGCGCATCTACGCCACCGGCCGGACGAAGGAGGCACTTGTCCCTCACGAGGCCGACCTGGCCGCCCCCTGTGCCGTCGTCCTGGGCAACGAAAACCGCGGCCTCTCGGCCGAGGCCTTGGAGCAGGCCGATGCCGTCCTCTACATCCCGATGCGGGGCATGGTGCCGAGCGTCAACGTCACCGTGGCCGCGGGGATGATCCTCTACGAGGCCCAGCGGCAGCGCGCTTTGGCCGGCCTGTACGACGTCCCCCGCCTGTCCGAACTCGAATGGCAGGCGCTGCTTGCCCGGTGGCTGGCCCGGGAACGGGAACGTTGAAAGAAGCGACAGTCCCGCCGTGATGCGGGGCAGGAGTAAAATATCCGAAAACTCGTGGGTGAGGTGTTTGTGGAGGGGTGAAGGCAACGCCTTCGCCTACCCGCCGGAGGTCTTCGGAACCTGAATTGACAGGTAACCTTTCTGGATATATGATAAAGGCGCTTTGCCCTCGAGGAAAAGCCGAGGAAAACGTGGCCGACTCCGGAGAGGACCGGGACCTCAAAATCCTGTGGCGACAAATTGCCCAGGATTACAGTGAAATCCGTCGGGAACAGGAAGAGGAATGGGCTTCCCTGAGCCTGGAGGAGCGGATCGAACTGACCGAGCAGATGGTGCTTTTTTCTTCAGGAGGTGGAACGAACCGAGGAGAAGGCCGATGCGGGATATACTCCTCCAACTTCGGGAAATCCTGGATGAACTTCCTGAACACGTCATCACTGTTCGTCACATTCTCCGACGCTTCGGGAAATCGCTGGACACGGCCTATCTGGAAAGACAGATCGACCTTCTGGCCCAGGAGGTCGGGTTGCCTGACCTGATGGAGTGGTGGTCCTCCGTCCGAGGGGGAGGTTCAAGTGGCTGAGGAACGTTCCATCCGTACTGACTCCGGCATCGAGGTTCGGCCGGTTTACCGGCGTGACGATGTTCGGGCCGATCCCCCCGACCCCGGACAGTACCCCTTCACCCGGGGCATCTACCCCACGATGTACCGGGGAAAAGTCTGGACGATGCGGCAGTATGCCGGCTACGGCACAGCCCGCGAGACCAACGCCCGCTTCCGCTATCTCCTGGAGCAGGGGCAGACCGGCCTCTCCGTCGCCTTCGACCTACCCACCCAGTTGGGGCTGGATAGTGACGACCCCCGCGCCCTGGGCGAAGTCGGCCGCACCGGGGTGGCCATAGACAGCCTCCAGGATATGGAAATCCTCTTCGAGGGCATCCCGCTGGATCGGGTCAGCACCTCGATGACGATCAACGCCCCGGCGGCGGTGCTCCTCCTCCTGTATGAGCTGGTGGCCGAAAAACAAAACGTGCCGGCCTCTGCCCTCCAGGGGACGATTCAGAACGACATCCTCAAGGAGTATGTGGCCCGGGGAACCTACATCTTCCCGCCCCAGCCCTCGATGCGTTTGGTCGTGGATATCTTCCGCTACTGCAAGGCGCACATCCCCAAGTGGAACACCATCTCCATCTCCGGCTACCACATCCGCGAGGCCGGGGCTACGGCCGTGCAGGAGGTGGCCTTTACTCTGGCCAACGGCATCGCCTACGTCGAGGCGGCTCTCCAGGCCGGCCTGGAAATAGACGAATTCGCCCCGCGCCTTTCCTTCTTCTTCAACGCCCACAACAACCTCTTTGAGGAAATTGCCAAGTTCCGCGCTGCCCGCCGCCTCTGGGCGCGTATAATGAAGGAACGCTTCGGCGCTCGCGATCCGCGTTCGATGATGCTGCGTTTCCATACCCAGACGGCCGGCTGCACCCTCACCGCTCAGCAACCGCTCAATAATATCGTCCGGGTAACGCTTCAGACCCTGGCTGCAACCCTCGGCGGAACCCAGTCGCTCCATACCAACTCCTTTGACGAGGCTTGGGCTCTTCCCAGCCAGCAGGCTGCCACCGTGGCCCTGCGCACCCAGCAGATCGTGGCCTATGAATCGGGCATCGCCGATACTCCCGACCCCCTGGGCGGCTCCTACTTTATCGAGGCCCTCACCGACGAGATCGAAACGCGGGCCGAGGCCCTCATCGCCGAGGTGGACCGCCTGGGCGGGGCCGTATCTGCCATCGAGCAGGGCTATATCCAGAAGGCCATTGCCGAGAGCGCCTACGCTTACCAGAAGGCTGTTGAGAGCGGCGAGAAGACGGTGGTGGGGGTCAACCGCTTCCAGATGGAAGAGAAATTGTCCATCGAACTTTTGCGTGTGGACGAGGCGGTGCAACAGGAGCAGATCGAACGGCTGAGGAAGTTGCGTGCCGAAAGGGATAACGCCGTCGTACACAAGGCCCTGGCCGAATTGGAGAGGGCGGCCTGTGGGCCGGATAACCTCCTCTATCCGATGAAGGAGGCCTTGCGCTGCTATGCCACGCTGGGCGAGGTCTGCGGCGTATTGCGAAAGGTTTTCGGGGAATACCGGGCCCCGACCATCCTATAGCCGAAGGAGCGGGCGATGCGGCACAGAGTCGAACTGTGTACCAACTGGTACGACGACGTTCTCCCTTACCCCATGCCGGTCTGCGTCATCACCTCTCGCGACCGGGAGGGCCGGGTCAACGTGGGGGCCTACTCGCTGGTCTTTCCCTGGAGCGGCCTGGAGCACAAGCCCCAGGTCGTCGTCCTGGCCCGGCAGAACACCCGCACGGCCCAAAACATCCGGGCCACCGGCGAGTTTGTGCTCAACTATATCCCCCGGAATTACCTCCGGGACGTAGTGGCGGTGGGACGGGCCTACCCTCTGGAGCAGGATAAGGTGGCCCTGACCCGCTTCACCCTCCTCCCGGCGGCGAAGGTGCAGGTCCCCTGCATCCAGGAAGCCATTTTTCATCTGGAGTGTGTCCTGGACCAGATCATCTATCCCACGCCGGCCCAGGGCAACCTGATCGGCACGATCGTCTATGCGGCGATGGAGGAGTGTCTCCTGCGGATGAAGAAGGAGAAACGTCTCCAGGAGGCCGGCCTAGCCGTCTTCTTCGGCTATGAGGAGGGAAACTATTTCTTCTGCGCGCCGAAAAAGCCCCAGACCCTCCCTGCCCGGCCGGAACTGGCCAAGACAGCCCACCTCCCGCCGCTCCGGTGGGAGGCGGAGGCTGAGGAAATCATAAGACAGGTGCCGGCCCTCTTTCGCGGTAACGTCCGGCGGGCCGTCGAAAAACGGCTGCGCGACGAGGGCAAGGAAGTCGTCACCGCCGAGGACCTCCGGCGTATCCGCCGGGAAGCAGGGATGGAATAGTCCGAACCTTACCGAAACCTGACCAGGAGGATACTCGCCATGGACAGTGTCTATCTCCTCTTTTTCCCGCTGTTTGTCTTATTGACCTTGGGGATTTACGTCCTCTTTCGGCAGCCCCGAAGTTGGCTAAACCGCACCTTTGCCCTGTATATGCTGTTCCTGTCCGTCTCGGCCTACGCCATCCTGGTGATGACAACGACCCGGAACCCGGCCGTAGCCGCGGCGGCGGCAGGAAGCATCGCCGTAATCAACTATGCCTGGAACGGAGCCTGGACGACGGGGATGATCCTGGGCCTCTACTATCCTTCCCACTGGAGGCGCTGGTACGGCCAGCCGCTCCTCCTGGCCGTTGCTCTAGCCCTGACTCTGGTTTTGGTCGCCGACCTCCTGGTCGGCTGGAAGGTTTTCCTGGCGATGCCGGCGGAGAAGATGGGACAGGGCTACATCTCCTCCCGGGAATACATCCGTGGTTCGCTGAGCCCGTTTCTCTACGTCTGGTTCTATGCTACGAGCATTGTCCTCCCCATCGTCCTTCTGGTGCTGGCCTGGATCCGTATGCCGCGGAAGGAGTGGGGTCCGCTCCTCTGGCTGTTGGGCGGGATCTTGGCCGTCGGGGCGACGATGCCCCTTCTTCCGCCTTCCCCCTTTAGTCCGATAGTTCCCTTCTTTGTTTTCTCCGTTATCTTTGGGGTGATCGTGGCCCGCCATCGCCTCTTCCTGCCGGCCGAGGTGGCGCTGGGTGCAGTCTTTCGCTCCGCTGGCGAGGGGATGGTCATTTGCCGACAGGATGGGAAGGTGGAGCAACCGAACCCGATGGCCGAGCGCCTCCTGGGGATTTCAAGCCGTGAGGTGTGCGGCCGCCCTGTCCTCGAAGCCCTGGCGCCCTTCCTGAGTCGGGTGAGGCAGGAGGCCGATAAACCGCCCCTGATCGAGGTGCTGGCCCGGGGAGGGTTGGAGCCCCAGGAGATGCTCCTGGAGCAGGTGGAGCCTGAGCGGCGGACCTTCCAGGCCGGCGTCACGCCGATTCTGGACGGACGGGGTCGGCATACCGGCTGCCTTCTGGTCCTGCGGGATGTGACCGAACGAGAACGTATCCGCCAGGCCCTGGAAGAGCGGGCCCGTCTGGCGGAGACGATACGGGAACTCTCCACTCCCATCGTCCCGGTGATGGAGGGCGTCCTCATCCTGCCCCTGATCGGGACGATCGACAGCGAGCGGGCCCGCCACATTATGGAGGACCTCCTGGAGGCCATCCGCCGGCAGCGGGCGCGGGTGGTGTTGATTGACATCACCGGTGTTCCGGTGGTGGATACGATGGTGGCGAACCACCTCCTGAAGGCCGTCCAGGCCGCCCGTCTACTGGGCTGCCAGGGCGTCCTGGTGGGAATCCGGGCCGAGGTCGCCCGCACCATCGTGGAACTGGGCCTGAGCCTGGGCGATTTGGTCACCCGGGGCTCGCTTCAGGACGGGCTGGAATATGCGATGGAGGTGCTGGCCGAAGAAAGGGGCCGGCCCATGGCCGGCCGGGTCCCTGGGCCGAAACCGGTGTAAGAGTGGTAGACAACTCCGCAAGAGTTGTTCTGTGCCGATTTATGATGGAATAGAGGAGGAAACCGATGGCACCCAAGAAGGTTCTGCTGCTGGCCGGAGACTATGTGGAAGACTATGAGGTGATGGTCCCGTTTCAGATGCTCCTCATGGTCGGTCATCAGGTCCACGCCGTCTGTCCTGGCAAGAAGGCAGGAGAGCAGGTGCGCACTGCCGTGCACGATTTCGAGGGCGACCAGACCTACAGCGAGAAGCGCGGCCACAACTTTACCCTCAACGCCACCTTCGACGAGGTCCGGCCGGAGGAGTACGATGCCCTGGTCATTCCGGGTGGGCGGGCGCCGGAGTACATCCGGCTGAACGAGCGGGTGCTGGAGATCGTGCGGCACTTTGCCCGGGCCGGGAAACCCATCGCCTCCATCTGTCACGGGCAACAGGTGTTGGCGGCGGCCGGCGTTCTCGAAGGCCGGCTGTGCACGGCCTACCCGGCGGTCAAGCCGGACCTTGTGCGTGCCGGAGCGCGCTGGGCTGAGGTCAATGCTACCTTCTCCAACGCGGTGGTGGACGGGAATCTGGTGACCGCTCCGGCCTGGCCGGCCCATCCCGAGTGGATGCGCAAGTTCCTGGAGGTGCTGGGCAGCCGGATCGAGCCGTAGGGCGCGAATACCGTCAGGGGGCCGGCCGGGCCGGCCCTGCCCTATCGGCCCAGGAATTCCTCCAGCACCTGCTCGATCTCCCTTTCTGCGCCTCGCTCCAGGGCCGTAGCGACGGTTTCGGGGGAGAGAGAGGTCTGTAGGTCGGTCAGGAGAAGTTCGGCCCGCTCCCGAGTTTCCCGATCCGAAGCCGGGTGACGGAGGACGGCGGCCAGCATCTCCAGGGCTTTCTGCGGTCCCCCTTCTCTGGAGAGCACCCAAGCGAGCCCCGTCAGTGCCTCCAGCGCCAGCGGCATGGCCTGGAGTTCTACTGCTATCTTCAGAGCCTCATGAAAGTATTCCCAGGCGGCCGAGTGTTTCCTCAGGGTACAGGCGATGCTGCCCAGGTTACTGAGAGTGTTGGCCATCCCCCAGCGGTCGCCGATCTCACGGAAGATGGCCAGCCCCTCCAGACTCAGCTGCTCGGCCTCAGTGTGCTTGCCCAGTTCTGCAGAAATGTAACCCAGGTTGGCCAGGGCAAAGGCGCTCCCCCGGCGGTCGCCGATTTCCTGGAAAATCTTGAGGCTCTCCCGGTAAAGCCGTCCGGCTTCTTCAAAGTCTTTCAGAGTGCTGGACACCACACCCAGGTTGTTGAGGGTATTGGCCGTTCCTCGTCGGTTGCCGATCTCGCGGAAAAGGTCCAGGCTCTCCTTATAGAAACGGCGGGCTTCCTCATGTTCACCCAGGGTGCTGGCCACAATGCCCAAGTTATTCAGGGCGCGGGCGATGTGGCAGGGGTCGCCGCTCTGCCGGCTGAGTGTCAGGCTTTCCTCTAACAACTGTCGGGCCAGCCCGTATTCTCCTAGTCGGTAGAGGACGTGGCCCAGGTGGGCTGTGGCAAGGGCCGTCCCTTTTACGTCGCCCAGGCGGTGAAAGATGAGAAGGCTTTCAGAAAAATAGTCCCGGGCTTCCTGATAGCGAGAAAGGCGCTCATAGGTCCAGCCGTGGTGGGCCAGCATCCAGCCCAAGATAGACTCCTGAGTTTCACTCCTTTCCGGTATCCCTCGGAGTCCCTCCTCGGCCCGGCGAAAGGCCTCTTCCCCCTCGTAGAACAAACTCCGCATCTCATAGAAGAGACCCAGACTCTCCGTCGCCCGGCCGAGTTCTTCCCACTCCCCTCGCTCCACTGCCCATCGCCAGGCCTCTCGCACATTTCCCAGTTCTCGCTGGATCTCCTCCAGTGCCTCCTTTTCCTTTTCCCCCTTCAGTTGCGTTTCCTTCTCCCCCAGAAAACGAAGGTAATAAAGTCCGTGCCGTTTCCACCGTTCCTCCTCCTCCCCTAACTCTCGGAGTTTCTCCGCCGCATACTGGCGCACGACCTCCAGTATCTCGTACCATCCTTCCCTGCGGCGCAGGAGGGACTTGTCCACCAGCGCCGTAAGAAGCCCCAGGCCGACCCCGGCCACCTCCTCCGCCGCCTCCCGTCGGAAGCCTCCCCGGAAGACCGAGAGCCGAGCCAGCGCCCGCCGCTCCTCCTCCGAAAGGAATACCCAGGAGGAATCGAAAACCGCCCGCAGACTCCGATGGCGATCCGGTAAATCCCGCCAAGCCGAGGAGAGAAAATCCAGCCCCCGCTCGATCTCCTGGGCTATCTCCCCGCAGGAGAGCACCCGTACCCAGGAGGAAGCCAGTTCGATCCCCAGCGGCATCCCCTCCACCAGCCGGCAGATGCATACCACCGCCGGCCGGTCTTTCGTCGAAAGGGCAAAATCCGGCCGGGCTCGCTGCGCCCCCTGGATGAAGAGTTGCACCGCTTCATAGTGCTCCACCTCTACCTCCTCCTCTACCGGCCACTTCAACCCCTCCAGCGGAAAGATCCACTCCCCACGCAGCCGCAGCGCCTCCCGCGAGGTCACCATCACCTTCACTTCCGGCGCTGCCTGCAGGAGTTCTGCCACCAGGCCGGCGCCGGCCACCAGGTGCTCGAAGTTATCCAGCACCAGGAGCACCTTCTTTTCGCGGAGGTAGTTGAATAACTGCCCTTGGGGTTCCCCGGCGCTGTAGAAGGAGAAACGCAGGGCATCGGCGATGGCCGAGACAAGGAATTCCGGCCCCGTCAGGGCGGCTAGCGGGACAAAGTAGACGCCATGGAGGAAATCTTCCACCTTCTCCGCCGCTGCCTGGAGCGCCAGTCGGGTCTTGCCGATGCCCCCCGGCCCCACCAGCGTGAGCAACCGGCAGGCCGGGTTGTCGAGCAGGGCAAGGACCTGGGCCACTTCCTTTTCCCGGCCGACGAAGGGGGTGGGTTGGACCGGCAGGTTGTGCGGATGGGTGGAAAGGGAGCGCAGGGGAGGAAAATCCCGCCGCGGCAGTTCCGGATGTTCCAACCCGTAGACCTGCTGGGGTTCTCCCAGGTCCTTGAAGAAATGGAAGCCCAGGTCCCGGAAGGAGGCTCCTTCCGGGAGGATGTCCACCTCCAGCACTTCGGGGGTGAAGAGGACCTGTCCACCCCAGCCGGAGGAGAGCAGTCGGGCGGTGCGGTTCACGGTCGAGCCGAAGTAGTCCTCTCCCCGGCGCAGGGCCTCGCCGGCGTGCAGCGCCATGCGGACGCGTACCTCCTCGACCTCCCCCCACTCCTCTCGGTCCAACGCCTTCTGCACCTCCAGGGCGCAATGGAGCGGCCGGCCGCCTTCGAAGACGGCAAAGACGCCGTCGCCGGTATGTTTGACGATGCGGCCGCCATGTCGCTCGATCTCCCGGCGCAGGATAGCGTCATGGCGAGCCAGCACCGCTTCCATAAGCGTTGGATACTTTTCCCAGAGACGGGTGGAGTTCTCGATGTCAGTAAAGAGAAAAACAGGCATCGGAGAGTCTCCGCATAGGGTCCGGGAAGACGCCATCACACACGTCAACGCCCGGTAGTCTTTCACCTGGGTGTTGACGTTATACCGGCGGTTGAAACCCCGTAACCCAGGCCGGCCTGCCGCCGACGGCGACTCGCGCAAGCGGGCTTTATAACCCTTGGGGCGATCTCCGTCGCCGCCCCAAGGTGCTGTTCCTTTCCACCGCGATCACATTCCCCCCAGGGCGTCGCGCATACGCTCGAAAACGCCCTTTTTCCCATTCCCCACCTCGCTGCCCAGGGTACGAGCCAGTTCGGTCAGGAGTTCGCGCTGTCGTTCGGTCAACTTCGTGGGGACCACGATGCGCACCACCACGATCTGGTCGCCGCGCCCACCGCCTCGCAGATGCGGCACCCCCTTTCCCCGAAGGACATAGGTCCGTCCATGCTGCGTCCCCGGCTGGATGTGCACCACCTCTTCCGTCCCATCCACCGTAGGGACTACCACCTCCGCTCCCAGCGCTGCTTGGGCAATGTTGATCGGAAGTTCGTAGACGATGTCGTTGCCCTGCCGCCGGAAATGGGGGTGAGGCTTGATACGCAGGGAGATGTAGAGGTCGCCTCGGGGACCGCCCCTTAACCCGGCCTCCCCCTCGCCGCTCAGCCGAACCTGGGAATTTTCGTCCACGCCGGCCGGAATCTTGACCGAAAGGCGGCGGACGGCCCGGATACGCCCCTGTCCCTGGCATTCGTGGCAGGGGATGGCGGTGATGACCCCTTCCCCCTGGCACCGCTCACAGGTCGTCATCACGATCATATTGAAGAAGGGGCCTCGCTGGCGTACCTCGCCGCTGCCGCCGCAACGTGGACAACGTATCGGCTGTGTTCCCGGTTCGGTCCCCGTGCCCCGGCAGACCGGGCAGGTCTCCAGGCGAGGGACCTCGATCTCCTTCTCCACGCCGAAGACGGCTTCCTCAAAGGAGAGGTGCAAGGTATAGCGAAGGTCGGCACCGCGCTGGGGACGCCGGCGTGGGGGAGCGCCGGTCATTGTGGAGAAAAAGGTCTCGAAGGTATCGAAGATGTCCCCCAAGCCGAAGCCGGCGAAGGGGTCATAGGGAGTGCTGCCCACAGAGCCGTTCACTCCGGCATGGCCAAAGCGGTCGTAGAGCGCCCGTTTCTGCTCGTCGGAAAGGACCTCATAGGCCTCGTTGATCTCCTTGAAGATGGCCTCGGCCTCGGGCGATTTATTCACATCGGGATGGTATTGGCGGGCCAGCCGGCGGAAAGCGCGCTTGATCTCCTCCGCGTTGGCCGTTCGGGGAACGCCCAGGACCTCGTAATAGTCCCGTTTCACACTCATCCCGTTTGCACCTCCAGAGATGTTTTCTCAAATATAGTGTAGCGCAATCGGGCCCTGTCGTCAAGCGAGGAAAAACTTCACCTCGGAGGGTATTCCCCAGAAGGCGGTCGGCCTGGAGGTTGGGGGGCCGGCTTTTGTTGGGTTTCTTCGGGGAAGGGCGGCCGCTCCAGGATCTTGTTATAGGCATAGGAAGCCAGGACACGGAGCGAGGCCAGGATGGGCACGGCCAAAAAGGCTCCCAGCAGGCCGGCGTGGGCCGTGCCGACGACCACGCCGATCAGGACGATCAGGGGTGGTAGTCCGACGCTTTCCCCAACGATCAGAGGGCTGAGGAAATTATAGATCAAGAACTGGATCAGGATGTATATTCCCGTCACCAGCAGGGCCATCCAGCCAGGGGCCAGGGCAATGGTGGCGGAGCCCTGGACTAAAGTGACCACCACGATCGGCACCAGGGCCAAAACCGAACCGATGTTGGGGATGACCTGGAGGATGCCGGTCAGCAGGGCCAGGGGAATGCTTCCAGGGATGCCTAGGGAAGCCAGGGCAATGTAGGTGGCGATGGCGACGATCAGACAGAGGAGCAGTTGTCCCCGCAAGAAGGCCCCCCAGACCCGGCCCAGACGTTGCATTAAGGTATGGATCTCCGGACGGTAGGCTTCCGGGAGGGCCTGCTCCAGCCAGGCTTTCCAAGTATGGCTATCCTTAGCCAGGTAGAAGGAGTAGAGCATGGTGAGGACGAAGGCGATCGTGGCCGAGGTCAGGGTGAGGGCAAAGCCGCTTAGGGTGCCGAAGAGACGGGGCAGCCACACCTCCGGGGAAGGGATGGGTGGGATGGTTCCTTTCTCTCCGAGTGCACTCAGGGCCGGATCCACCAGAGAGGAAAGGTCCACCGCCGTTTCGCCGATGTGGACCGTGCGCAACGAGGCCAAGGTGGTATATAGCCAGTCCCGGGTCTGAGAAAGGACGGTCAGGAAATTCAGGTTGAGGGCCTGGACCTGGCGGACGAGGAGGGGGACAAGGAAAATGGGGACGGCAGCCAGGCCGGCCAGAAGGAGGAGATAAATCAGGGTGGTGGATAGGGCGTGGGGAAAGCGCAGGCGACGGTGCAAAAATTCGATCAGAGGATGGAAGATATAGGCCACCACCGCAGCAACAAGGAGGCTCCCCAGCGTCACCCGGGCCAGGTAAAGGAGGGCTAGGGCCAGCAGGACGCCGAGCACGACGACCATCCGTTTGGTAGTTTCCGTCCACCGGGGTTGCATTTATTTCCCCCCCCACTCCCAACGGTGCTCCGGGCGATAAACCCCTTGATCGGCTACCGGAGAGTACACGGCAAAGTTCCAACAGTGCCGCCAGTAGTCGTAGGGGGTTCCATCCCGGGCATGCACGGCCACATCCAGCCAGTATTGCCCCTCCAAAAGGTGGAGGGCCGGCATATAGAAACGAACGGTCCCTGTCCCCCGGGGCGTTTCCAGCACCAGGCCGTCAATGGCCGTGTTCGTGCCATAGACCCAGACCCCATCCTGACGATAAATGGCGATGCCAAAGACCGGATCAGGCCGGGGGCGGAACACCTCATACCCCATCTCGATCACGGCCGGCGCTCCGCTCCGGTGCAGGAAGCAATCGTTCCCCTCGGCATCGAGGAAACGGACCTTTCGGAACGAGATTTCCCCGGAGCCCCAGCGATTGGGTGAGGGCTGCTGGGCCTCTTTCTCCGGAGGAGGGCCGGCTTCCTCTTTCGGAACGGCCTCCTGGAACCGGCGTTGCCGTTCCTCCAGAAATTCGGCCTCCCTTTCATGGATGAAAAGGAGATACGCATCCACCACCCGTTCGGGCTCGCCGATGGCCTGTACTCGCCCCTGATGAAGCCATAGGACCCGGTTGCAGAGGTTGCGTATCGCGTTCATATCATGGGAGACGAAAAGGATGGTCTTGCCGCAGCGCTGTAGTTCGCCGATCTTTTCCAGGCACTTGCGCTGGAACGACTCATCCCCCACGGCCAGGACTTCGTCGGTCAGGAGGATGTCGGGGTCCACATGGATGGCGATGGCAAAGCCCAGGCGCATGAACATCCCGGAGGAGTAATGCCGGACCGGGATGTCAATGAAGCGCTCCAGTTCGGCGAAGGCGATGATGCTCTCGGTTTTCCGGCGGATCTCGCGCCGGCTAAAGCCCAGGAGGGAGGCATTCAGGTAGATATTCTCCCGGCCGGTCAAGTCCGGGTGAAAGCCGGCTCCCAACTCCAGCAGGGCCGAGACGCGGCCGTTGACTTCAATACGGCCCGAGGTCGGCTCCAGGATGCGGCTGATGAGTTTGAGGGTGGTGCTCTTGCCCGAACCGTTCTCCCCGATGATGCCCAACGTCTCCCCCGGCTCTACGGCGAAACTTACCTCCCGCAAGGCCCAGAAGTCCTCGCGACGCCGCCGATAGCGTAGCCGCCGGAAAAGGTTGACCGTCAGTTCCTGGAACGACCGGTCGCGCTCGTGCTGGAGGACAAAGCGTTTGGAGACGTGTTCAAAGCGCACCGCGGCCATCAGAGTTCCTCTCCGAAACGGGGGCTCAGGTGCAGGAAGAAGATATACCCTGCCAGCAATACGAACAGGGCGGTGACCAAAGTACGGACGATGGCATCCCAGCCAGGCAGACCGCCCAGGTAAAAGATGTCGCGGTAGAAATCCACCAGCGAGGCCATCGGGTTGAGCCAGCGCACCAGCCGGGCCAGTTGCACGTCCACGATATCGCCCAGTCGGTAGAAGATCGGGGTAAGGAAGAACCAGGCCAGCAGGAAAACCTCGGTGATGACCTGGGTATCCCGGAAGAAGACGTTCAGGGCGGAAAGGAAGAATGCCAAGCCCAGGAGGAAGAGCGTTTCGATCAGGGCGATCAGGGGGAAAAGGGCCGCGGCCGGCTGGAAGTGGGCATTGAGCAGCAGCATGATGAGGAACATCGCCGGCAGGGCCAGGAGGAAGTTGATCAGGTTGGCCAGCACCAGGGCAATGGGGATCGCCTCGCGGGGGAAGTAAACCTTTTTGATCAGGTTGCCCTGAGCGGTGAGGCAGGTTACGGCTCCGGTGACAGAACTGGCGCAAAAGTTCCATGGGAGGAGGGCCACGATGATAAAGACGGGGAAGTTGGGGATAGGGCTTTTCAGCAGGAATTTAAACAAAACGGTAAAAACCGTCATCATCAGCAGGGGGTTGACCAGCGACCAGAGGTAGCCCAGGAAGGAACTTTTGTAGCGGGCCTTCAGGTCACGCAGAATAAGGTTCCAGACCAACTCACGGTAGGCCAGGAGTTCGGCCAGGTGTCGGCCCAGGCCGTAAGTTTCGTCCAGGAGGGCCAGGGTGGAGGCCAGGAGAAGGCCTCCGGCGGCTCCCAAAGGCAGGGAGGTCCAGCGAGGGAGGCTTTCGACCTCCGTCGCCGGGCCGGCCGGACTAACCTCAGGCGGCTCCTCCGGTTCCATGCGCAGCACCAGGAGGGGACCTTGCTTGTAGAGGGTCATCAGTGTCCGCCCCAACACCGTCCGGCCGGCCTTGACCGCCTCGATCTCGGCCTCGATGCCGGCCCGGAGTGCCGAATCCGAGGTGCGGTCGCGTCGCTCGAATAGGGCATCCTGGCGGGCACGCTCACGTTCCTCCATCCGCTGGAGGGCCAGGGTAATGTCATCCACATCCTGGGCGGTGAGGAGAGGCGAATCCAGGAGAGGGAGGGTGGGGTCGTAGGAAAGGAAGCCGGCCTCCAGGAGTTCGTAGAGGTGTGGGGTAAGGGGAGTAGGGGGGTCCGGCCGGCCTTGATTCTGAAGGTAAAGGGTGCGCCGAAGGAGGGCCTTCAGGAGGTCCCAGCCATATAGGGTACGCAGGGCCTCGGCCAGGGCGCGGCCTCCCGAAGCGGCCAGTTCCTGAGCACGGGCCGCATCGGTGCTACGGCCCAGGGCGAACAATTCCCCCGGACCCAGGAAACCGAACTCGACCGGTCGCTCGATCTGCGCCGAGGAGGAGAGGTTCACCCGATCCAGAAGCAGAAAATTCCGGGCTTCCTGAAGCACCCGGGGCGGGATCTTCCCTTCCTGCCCTTGGGCAACCCGGTCGTAACGCCCGGAAAAGCGCACCACCACCTGTGACTCGTACACCGGGGGACGGGCCAGCAGGACGACGCCGGCAAGGAGTGCCCCCAGGACGACGCCGGCCAGAAGCAGAGGCCAGCGCCGCCCTAGGGCCTTTCCCCAGGGACGCCTTCGATGATCGAGAGCAGTCATCCCCACGGTAACCTCCTTACCGGCCATGGCCGCATTATACTCCTGAAGCACCGGGGCGTCAATCAAGTTGCACATCTGGCCGGCTTGTAGTACAATGCAAACGGCCGGAATGAGGAACCGGCGGTTTTTCTTATGCCGGCCGCCGGCGAGGAGGAAGCGATGGATTGGCGGGGGAAATACGGCCCAGAGGCCCTCACCTTCGACGATGTGCTCTTGGTGCCGGCCGAATCCGCCGTCCTGCCCCGCGATGTGGATGTCCGTACCCGCCTGACTCGCGACATCGCCCTAAACATCCCTATCCTCAGCGCCGCCATGGATACAGTCACCGAGGCCAGACTGGCCATCGCCCTGGCCCGGCAGGGCGGCATCGGCATCCTCCACCGCAACATGCCCATCGAACGGCAGGCGGAGATGGTGCGTATGGTCAAGCGTTCCGAAAGCGGGATGATCGTGGACCCGATCACCCTTCCTCCCGATCGGCCAATCCGCGACGCCCTGGAAATCATGGCCCGCTACCATATCTCCGGTGTCCCCATCACCGAGCCCAACGGCCGGCTGGTGGGCATCCTCACCAACCGCGACCTGCGTTTCGAGGAAAACCTGGATCTTCCTATCTCCGAGCGCATGACCAAGGAGAACCTCATCACCGTCCCTGTGGGCACCACCCTGGAGGAGGCCAAGGAAATCCTGCGCCGCCATCGCATCGAGAAACTCCTGGTGGTGGACGAAAACTATATCCTGCGCGGCCTCATTACCGTCAAGGACATCATGAAGCGCATCCAATATCCCAACGCCTGCAAGGATGACCTGGGACGGCTGCGGGTGGGGGCGGCGGTAGGATGTGGGCCGGACCTGTGCGAACGCGCCCAGGCCCTCCTGGAAGCCGGTGTGGACGTCCTGGTGCTGGATTCGGCCCACGGCCATTCCCAAGGCGTGATGGAGGCGCTGGTACGGCTGAAGCGCGACTTTCCCCAGGCCCGGGTCATCGCCGGCAACGTGGTTACGGCGGAAGGGACACGTGCCCTGATCGAGCGCGGGGCCGATGCGGTCAAGGTGGGGGTAGGGCCCGGCAGTATCTGCACCACTCGCGTGGTCACCGGTGCCGGAATGCCCCAGATCACCGCCATCACCGAGTGCGCAGCCGTGGCCGAACCGGAGGGCATCCCCATCATCGCCGACGGCGGCATCAAGTACTCTGGCGACATTGCCAAGGCCATCGCCGCCGGCGCCCATAGCGTTATGATCGGTAGCCTCTTTGCCGGCACAGAAGAAAGCCCCGGCGAAACGATCCTCTACGAAGGCCGCTCCTTCAAGTCCTATCGAGGTATGGGTTCGTTGGGGGCCATGAAAGAAGGCGGGGCCGACCGCTACTTCCAGGCCGGGTTGGAAAAACTCGTCCCCGAAGGCATCGAGGGCATGGTGCCCTACAAGGGCCCCCTGGCCGACGTGGTCTACCAACTGGTCGGCGGCCTGCGCGCCGGGATGGGCTATTGTGGCTGCGCTACCATCGAGGAGATGCGAAAAAAGGCCCGTTTCGTCCGCATCACCCACGCCGGTCTGGTGGAAAGCCACCCCCACGACGTCATCATCACCAAGGAGGCCCCCAACTACGAACGCAGGTAACCGGCAAGGATATGCTGGAGCATCCCCGTCCTAGCACATTTCCAAGGAGGTAAAGCAATGGGGTCCAAGTTTTTATTTTTGTTCCTGGTCTGCGGCCTCCTGCTCCTGGGCTGCACCTCGCAGGTCACCGGTACGCCGGAGCCGCCGCTCGTCCCGGCTCCGACGAAAGCGTCTACTCCCATTCCTCCCAGCCCCGTCCCCACCCAGGCCGAAGGCCCGACGGCGACGCCGCCCCGGCCCACTCCGCCGCCCCAATTGGCCAACCGTCCCCAGGTGACCGTCCAGGGCCAGTTGGAAAGGGGCATCCCCTACGGCGTCACCGCCGACGGCCACGCCTTCAAGGGGGACCCCCAGGCCCCCATCCTTCTCTTTGAATTTTCCGACTACCAATGACCGTTCTGCGCCCGCTACGTCCGTGAGACGTTGCCCTCGTTGGAAGAGAACTATATCGCCACCGGAAAAGTGCTTTATATCTTCTGGAACCTGCCCCTTTCCTCGATCCATCCCCAGGCGCAGGTCTCCGCCGAAGCGGTCGAATGCGCCGCCCTTCAGGGCAAGTTCTGGCCCATGCACGATCTGGTCTTCCGAAACCAGAACGAGTGGGCGGGCAAGGCCAATGCTCGGGATATCCTCTTGGGGTACGGGGCCCAAGTGGGCCTGGACGAGGCCGCTTACCGGGCCTGCCTGACCGAGGGTCAGACCACCCAGAAGATCAAAGACGACGCCGCTTTCGCCGCAAGCATAGGCGTCGGTGGCACGCCGTTCTTTGTCTTCAATAGCAAGGGGAAACTCTACGCCTTGTCCGGGGCGTATCCTTACGAGAACTTCCGTCAGGCTCTCGATTCGCTTCTCCAGGAATCCCCGTAAGGAGGCCCCTATGCTCGAAGCCGAGGAGATTCAGGCCATCCTGCCCCACCGTTACCCTTTTCTCCTGGTGGATCGCATCCTGGAACTGCGGGAGGATGGGGCGGTGGGGTTGAAAAATGTGACCATAAACGAGCCGTTTTTCCCGGGCCATTTCCCCGGCCGGCCGCTCATGCCGGGCGTGCTCCTTATCGAGGCGCTGGCCCAGGTGGGTGCGGTGGCCCTCCTCTCCCGCCCGGAGAACCGGGGAAAACTTGCCCTCTTCGCCGGCCTGGATCGGGTGCGCTTCAAGCGTCCGGTGCGGCCTGGGGACACGCTGCGTCTGGAGGTGACCCTGGAACGGATGCGTGGCCCGATCGGCCGGGGCCGCGGCATAGCCACGGTAGATGGGCAGGTTGCTGCCCAGGGTGAGTTCCTCTTCGCCCTGGTGGAGGGCCCCGCGCCCGGGTAAGCATCGGGAGGAAACCATGCCCCCAGGGCGGCCTTCCGGAGATGCGCCGGCCGACCTCCTGCGCGAGGCCGGCGCTGCCGCCCGCGCCGGAGACCGGAGCGAGGCCGAGCGGCTTTACCGTCGGGCCATCGAGCATGCTCCGGACAGCGTCGAGGCCTGGCTGGGGCTGGGGACGGTGCTTCCTGACCCGGAGCAGAAGGCGGCCTGCTTCCGGCGGGCACTGGAACTCGACCCCCAGAACGCCGATGCCCGAGCCAGCCTGGACCGCTTGCGGGCCATACTCCCGGCCGAGGAGCCGGAGGTGCTACAGTGCGCCTTTCATCCCCAGGTGCAGACGGTCCTGCGCTGCAGCCAGTGCGGCCGGCCGATCTGCGTCCGCTGTGCCCATCCCTTCCCGGTAGGCCAACTCTGTCCCATCTGTGTGGGCACTCGGCGCCCGCTTTACTACCGGGCCGGCCTCCTGCACCTCCTGGCCTCCGGTGCGGCCGCTCTGGCAGCGGCCGCGCTCCTAGGCCTGCCGGCCGCGTATCTGGCCCGCACCGGCATGGGCCTCTTCCTGGCCATCCTGGGCGGGCCGTTTGTGGGCAGTTTCCTGGCCCAGGTAGCGCTACGGGCCGGGGGACGAAAACGCGGACCGGCCGTGCAGACGGCGGTGGTCCTCGCCACCCTGGCCGGAAGCCTCCTGGGGGCACTTCCCTTCTTTCTCCCCTATGGGTTGGGCCATCTGGGGGGCGGTACGCTGAACTTGCTTTTGTATGCAGCCCTGGCCGCGGCCTCGGCCGCCGCCTGGCTGCGGTGAGGAAATAAAATGAGGATACCCGGGATGTTTCCCCAGATGGTAAGCCTGACCTGTCCGCTCTGCGGCGCTTCCATCCAGGCCGAGGTCTATAACCTGGTGGACGTAGGAGTTAACCCCAAACTCAAGTCCAAACTTCTGCGCGGCCGCCTTAACGTGGCCCGCTGCCCCTCTTGCGGCGGTGAGGGGGTGATCGCCGCCCCTCTCCTTTATCACGATCCCCAGAAGCAACTCCTCCTGGCCTTTATCCCGCCGGAGACCCAGTTGGACGACCAGGACCAGCAGCGTGTCATCGGCGGCCTGACCAACCTGATCCTCTCCTACCTCCCCCCGGAGGAGCGAAAGGCCTACCTCCTGGTGCCCAAAGTGCTCCTGAGTTATCAGGGCCTCCTGGAAGCCATCCTTCAGGCCGAGGGAATCACCCCGGAGATGATGGCCGCCCAGCGGGCTCACCTGGAGGTCCTGGACCGGCTGATGGCCGTTCTGCCCGACAAAGAAGCCTTCCAGGACCTGGTGGCCGAAGTGGACAGCCGTCTGGACGAGGAATTCTTCGTCGTCCTGGAGGCCTATATCGAAGCCAGCCGGCAGGATGGGGAGGAGGAACAAGTTCTGGCACTGAAAGAACTCCGGGGTCGGCTCCTGGAGCAGAGCACCTACGGCCGCCGACTGGCGGCCCAGGTCCTGGTGGGGCCGCCATCCCGCCCGTCTATTTCCCGCCAGGCCCTCCTGGAAAAGATGCTGGCCGCCTCCTCGCCGGAGGAAGTCGGCCGGCTCCTGGTCTACCACCGCTCGACGGTGGATTATACCTTTTTCCAGGAACTGACCAGCCGCTTGGAATCGGCCGAACAGGAGGGGCGGGAGGAGGAGGCCGGCCGTCTGCGGATGCTGCGCGAGACCCTCCTGGAACTGAGCCAACGGGTGGACCAGGAAGCCCGGGCTGCCTTGGAGCAGGCGGCCGACCTCCTGCGGGGACTCCTTCGCTCCCCCGAACCGGAGGCCTTTATCCGGGAGCATCTGGCCGATTTTGACGACGCCTTCTTCATCGTCCTGGGGGCCAACCTTCAGGCTGCGCAGGAAACCGGCCACCAGGAGGTCTACCGACGGTTGCAGGACCTGGGCATGCTGGTCCTCGAGGTGGCCCAGGAGAAACTGCCTCCCGAGATACGCCTGATTCGGAGCCTCTTAGATGCCGAAAACGATAAGGAGGTGGAAACTCTCCTGGAGGAGAACAAGGCCCAAGTAGACGAGGACCTGGTCGCTCTGATGCGTGACTTGGCCGAGGATGTGGCCCGCGAAAAGGCCGAATCGGCCGCCCGGCTGCGCGAACTGGCCGACCGGGTCGAGGGTTGGCTGGGGCGTGGGGCTGGGCTCATGAGTTCGTAGTAGGACCACTCCGCAGGAGTTGTCCTAAGTAAGGAGGCACGATGGTTCGGCGGTTGCTGCGCATCCTGCTTATCCCGCTCCTGATGCTGGGGCTGGGCTTTGGAGCCTATCAACTGGCCAACTTCTCCTTCGACACCTTTATGCAATATCCCGGTCCGGCGCTGGGGGAGATCCCGGCCGGCCGGGCCACCACGCCTATCGCCCAGCGCGTCGTCGTTGTGGTGGTGGACGGCCTGCGGGAAGACACTTCCCACCAGATGCCGAACTTTCAGCGGCTGCGCGAACGGGGGGCGGATCTGCCCTCCCTGACTCAGGTCCCTTCCCTCTCTTTACCTGGCTATACCGTACTGGGCACTGGGACTTACCCCGACTTCAGCGGGGTGACGACCAACTGGTACAAGGGCGCGGTACGGGTGGATAGCCTCTTCGCCCGGGCTCGGGAGGCCGGCCTCTCCACCGCTTTGAGCACGATGGGCGGCTGGGACGGCCTCTACGGCCCCTGGGTCACCCACGTCTACACGGTCACCTGGTCCGGCGAAGGCCACGATCCGGCGGCCATGGCCTGGACCACCCCGGCCATCGGCAGAGAAGCCGTCCGGCTGATTGAGGAAACTGACGTCGCCCTCCTCTACGTCCACTTCGGAGAAACCGACGAGGCCGGCCATGTCTCCGGAGGCACCGGCCCGGAATACCTCCAGGCTGCCCTCCACGTGGACGAACAGATCGCCGCCATCGCCCAGGCCCTGGACTGGAGCCGCGATACCCTCATCCTGACCGCCGACCACGGCATGAGCGCGGCCTGGGGCAGCGCCGGCGGCGGCCACGGCGGCGGGGAGATGGAGGTGCGGCGCATCCCCCTGGTGATGGTCGGCCGGGGGATTGCCCCGGGCGTCTACCCCCAGGGAGGCCAGGCCGACCTGGTTCCCACCGTCGCCGCCCTGCTGGGCCTGCCCATCCCGGCCCATAGCCAGGGACGTACCCGCCTGGACGCCCTCGCATTGACGCCGCAGGTGCGGGCGGAAAAGGCCCTGGCCCTGGGAGAGCAGCAGGAGGCGCTCTACACCGCCTACCTGAAGGGGCAGGGGGCTTCCCTGGAGGTGGACGGCCTGGATGCCGCCCGCGCCGCTCTGGCCGCGGGCGACTACGGACAGGTGGAGAAAACGGTACAGGAATACCTGGGCCGGCTGGACGAGGCCGTGGCCCGCGCCGTCGCTAACCGCCTTTGGCAGGAGCGGCTGGTGCGCCTGCCCTATTTCCTGGTGCCGCTCCTGGGGCTGGCCCTGTACGTTGGCCTGTATCGGCCGCGCTCTGAACTTCTCCGGCCCTTCCTGGTGGCGCTCTCCTTCTTCGCCCTCTACCAGGTTCTTTACTTCCTGGTGCGCGGCTACACCGTCTCCTTCACCGCCATTGCCGGGTTGAGCGAAAAGGCCTTTTTCTTCGGTCGAACGATAGACGGCCTCATCGTCATGCTGGTCACGGCGCTGATCGCCGGAATCGTCTGGCGGCGCCGGCCGTGGCAGGAAGTGGTCTGGGGGGCCAACGGGAGCGCCCTCTTCGTCGCCTGGGGCTACCTGCTCCAGTTAGGGCTCTTTGCCTGGCTCTTTGGCCCGGTGATGACCTGGCACCTGCCCGACCTGACCTGGGGCTTCAAATACTATCTGGACCTCTTGGCGTTGTTCGGCGTGGGGTTGGCCGGCTTCCTTTTCCCCTGGCTGGCGCTGGGGGTTTCGCGCCTCTTCTTCCTGGCCGACCGGCTGCGCCGGCGCTAAGCAGGGGCGGCTTCTGAACTCGCCCCTTGCTAATCGTACAACCTGACCTGGTGGAGCGACCCGGTCGAGTAGCGCCCGAGTGCAGCGAGGGCGCGTATCGAGGCCGGCACGAGTGCCGTTTCTGATCGTGTGGGCGGTGGCCGGGTCTCGATACGCCCGCCGCTTGTCCGAAGGCAACATGGCTTACCGATTCCGAGGCAACGGTGCTGCTCGACCGGTAGCGCCGCAAACTATCATCGGGTAGGCGAAGGCGTTGTCTCCGCTGATCCGGCGGTTTTGGGGATATGTTCTGTTTCAACGGAGGAAAACGATGGGCCGAATTTACAACGACATCACCGAAACAATCGGCAACACCCCCCTGGTGCGGCTGAACCGGGTTACCCAGGGGCTTGGAGCCACCGTTTTGGCCAAATTGGAGTCTTTCAACCCCTGTTCCAGCGTGAAGGACCGCATTGGGCTGAGCATGATCGAGGCCGCCGAACAGGCCGGCCTTATCGGCCCCGACACGATCTTCCTGGAGCCGACCAGCGGAAACACCGGCATCGCCCTGGCTATGGTCTGCGCTGCCCGCGGCTACCGCCTGGTGCTGACGATGCCGGAGACGATGAGCCTGGAACGTCGCCGGCTACTTCGGGCTTTGGGGGCCGAACTCATCCTGACCCCTGGAGCCGAGGGAATGCCCGGAGCCGTGCGCAAGGCGGAGGAACTGGCCGCCCAGGACCCGCGTTACTTCATCCCCCAGCAGTTTCGCAATCCGGCCAATCCTGCCGTCCACCGCCGCACCACTGCTGAGGAGATCTGGCGCGATACCGACGGCCAGGTGGACATCCTGGTGGCCGGCGTGGGCACAGGAGGGACGATCACCGGCGTGGCCGAGGTCATCAAGGCGCGTAAGCCCTCCTTCCGGGCGATTGCCGTGGAGCCGGCCCGTTCCCCGGTCCTTTCGGGAGGACAGCGCGGCCCCCACCGGATTCAGGGCATCGGGGCCGGTTTTGTGCCCGAAGTGTTGCGCCTGGACCTGGTGGACGAGATCATCCAGGTCCAGGATGAAGAGGCCATCGCCATGGCTCGCCGCCTGGCCCGCGAGGAGGGCATCCTCGGCGGCATCTCCTCCGGGGCAGCGGCGCATGCTGCTCTTCAGGTGGCCGGCCGGCCGGAAAACAAGGGGGCCTGCATTGTCGTCGTCCTCCCCGATACCGGGGAGCGTTACCTGAGCACCGATCTTTTTGGGGATTAGTCCCCAGGGGTGTGAAATGTTCCGTACCCTGCGTGAGGACATCGCCACCGTCTTTGCCAAAGACCCTGCCGCCCGCACGGTTTGGGAGGTCCTTTTTACCTATCCGGGCCTGCACGCCATCTGGCTGCACCGCCTGGCCCATTTTCTCTGGCGGCGCGGTTTCAAGTTCCTGGGCCGTCTGCTCTCCCACATCAACCGTTTCCTGACCGGCGTGGAGATCCATCCCGGTGCCAAAATCGGCCGGCGCTGCTTTATTGACCACGGCATGGGGGTGGTCATCGGGGAGACGGCCGAACTGGGCGACGATGTGCTCCTCTATCAGGGGGTCGTCCTGGGCGGGACCAGCCTCCAGAAGACCAAGCGGCATCCGACGGTGGGGAACCGGGTGGTCATCGGGGCCGGGGCCATCCTCCTGGGGCCGATCACCGTGGGGGACGATGCCCGCATCGGGGCCGGTTCGGTGGTGGTGAAATCGGTCCCGGCGGGGGCCACGGTGGTAGGGGTGCCGGCCCGCCTGGCCGGCCCCCGGGAGCCGGCCGACCTCACCGGCTACCTGGAGCACGGTCGCCTGCCCGACCCGGTGATGCAGGCCCTCGGCCAGGTCCTGGAGCGCTACAGCCGACTGGAGGAGCGGGTGCGCGCCCTGGAAGAAGCCCTAGCCGGTGCCCCGCCCCCTTCTCCCCCTTCCCCGCCGGAGGAGGTCCGGGCCCGGGCCTGGGATGCCCTGCGCGGCATCTCCGACCCCGAGGTCGGGTTCAACCTGGTGGAGATGGGGCTAATTCGCGACGTTCGGGTGGAGGGGAAGCGGGCCGAGGTGTATATGGTGCTCACCAGCCCTACTTGTCCCCTGGCCGGCTATCTCACCGAACAGGTGCGCCGGGCCCTGCGCGGCTTGGACGGCATCGAGACGGTGGAGGTGCGCCTGTTGGACGAGCCCTGGCACTGGCCGTCCACTTGATAGCCCTCCCGTCCCATCGGGGAGGATGTCTCCAGCCGAACTGGGCCTCTCCCCACAATGCCCCCGGGCCCCCATCCGTGTAATCGGTGGAAATCCGTAAAGTGTGACTTCGGCCAAGCCGGACGTCTGCCCGCCGGCCGAACCGGGGCCCCACGACGCCCCTGACCCCCCTTCCGTGTAATCCGTGGAAATCCGTGTCGTGCCACATTTCCTCCCAAAAGTTCACTGCGCCGCGCATTTGTGAAAAGGAGCGAGGGCTCAGGATGCAGGACTGGGAGGCCAAAGTTGGAACGATCAGCGATCAACGGGTAGTCTACGAGTAAGGAGGAAAAGGGCCAGCACTCCCAATCCCACGCCGAACCAGAGGGTGAAGAGGCGGATGAGGAAGGAGGCGGTGGCAGCGGCGGCCTCGGCCTGAGCGCCCAGGTTGCGGAAAACCCCCATCGTGGCCAGGAGGCCGGCGTAACTTATGTCGGTGACTACCAGGCCGCCAGGGAGGAAAGAGACCAGGCCGAGGAGGGTGCCGGCGGCAAAGATGAAAGAGGCCTGGAGAAGGAGGTCGGGACCGGCCGGCGCGCCCAGGCCGAGCAGGACGTAATAGAAGGCAGCACATTCGCCAAACCAGGAAACGGCGCTCTGGGCAGTCATCCAGAGGAGCGGCTTCCAACCCAGCAGATGGTAGGTGCTTTCGTAAAGGGTGCGCAGGGGACCGCCGAAGCGGCGGCCGAAACGGAAACGTTCGATTCGGCCCAGAAGGCGCAGGGCTAGAGGGCGGTTCTGGGCCAGGGCGATGAAGAGGCCGGCCAGGAAAAGGAGCAGGGCAAAGACGGGCCAGCCGTAGGAGTAGCGGGTCAGACCTACTCCGGCAATGAGGAGCATCCCCAGCCCATCGGTCAGCCGCTCGGCCACCACGATGGGCGCAGAAAGGCTCATCGGCGTGCCGTTCAGTTCCTTGAGGAGGTACGATTTGAACACCTCGCCCATTTTCCCCGGAGTGACGGCCATCGTCATCCCGGCGGTGAAGAGGAGGGCGCTGTCGCCCACACCCACGTTCCGGATGCCGAGATGCCGCAGGTAGTAGTGCCATTTCCACCAGCGCAGGACGTAATTTAGGGCGGTGAGGGAGAGGGCCAGCGGCATATAGGCCCAGAAAAAGCCCAGGAAGGTGGCCCAGACCTCGCGGATGCCCCCCCAGATGGCCAGGCCTAGGAAGACGAGCAGGCCCAGGCCCAGGAAGATGAGCAGTTGGCGGCGAAGCGTTTGCCAGCGGAACATCCGACCTCCAGGCATCGTTTTGTGGGGTAGTGTAGCAGATGGAGCCGGGTTGTGCAAATTTGACTTATGGCTGGCCGGCGGGTATACTGAAAATGGTGGCCGGCGAGCGAATTTGCCGGCGGAACGGCGGGCAAAGCCGGCACGTTTAGATTTTATCGATCGCCGTTTCGAAAGGAGGTCTCCCATGTCCGGACCAAGGATCGTCCGCGCCCCCCGGGGCACGACTATCTCCTGTAAGGGCTGGCCGCAGGAGGCGGCCCTGCGGATGCTGATGAATAACCTCGATCCCGAAGTGGCCGAAAACCCCGATCAACTCATCGTCTACGGCGGCACCGGCAAGGCTGCCCGCAACTGGGAATGCTTCGACGCCCTGGTGCGCGCCCTCCGCGAACTGGAAGGCGATGAGACGCTCCTCGTACAGTCGGGCAAGCCGGTCGGCATCTTCCGGACGACCCCTGAAGCCCCCCGGGTGCTTATCTCCAACTCGGTGCTCGTGCCGGCCTGGGCCACCTGGGAAAAGTTCTGGGAACTGGAGGCCCAGGGACTCATTATGTACGGCCAGATGACCGCCGGCTCCTGGATCTATATCGGCACCCAGGGCATCCTCCAGGGCACCTATGAAACGCTGGCGGAACTCGCCCGCCAGCACTTTGGCGGTTCCCTCAAAGGGAAGTTTGTCCTCACCGCCGGCCTGGGCGGCATGGGCGGGGCCCAGCCCCTGGCCATCACCATGAACGAGGGCGTCGGCCTTATCGTCGAGGTGGATCGCCACCGCATCCAGCGCCGGCTGGATACCGGCTACTTGGATGTAGCCACCGACGATCTGGAGGAGGCGATGAGCTGGGTGGAAGAGGCCCGGTCCCGAGGGGAAGCCAAGTCCATCGGCCTCCTGGGCAACGCCGCCGAGGTCTACCACGAACTCGTCGTCCGCGGCGTGACCCCCGACGTGGTGACCGACCAGACATCGGCCCACGATGCCCTGAACGGCTATGTCCCGCACGGCCTGCCCTATGAGGAGGCCCTCCGTCTGCGCCGGGAAAACCCCGAGGAGTACATTCGCCGCTCCATGGCCTCGATGGCCCAGCATGTCGAGGCCATGCTGGAGTTTCAGAAGCGCGGGGCGGTGGTCTTTGATTACGGCAACAACCTGCGCGGCCAGGCCCTCCAGGCCGGGGTGAAGGACGCCTTCGACTACCCCGGCTTCGTCCCGGCCTTTATCCGGCCGCTCTTCTGCCGGGGCAAGGGTCCCTTCCGCTGGGTGGCCCTCTCCGGCGACCCCCAGGACCTCTACGCCACCGACCAGGCCATCCTGGAACTTTTTCCCGAGGACCGGGCCCTGGCCCGCTGGATTCGCATGGCCCAGCAGAAAGTGCGCTTTCAGGGGCTTCCGGCTCGCATCTGTTGGCTGGGCTACGGGGAGCGGGCCCGGGCCGGCCTGGCCTTCAACGAACTCGTGCGCCGTGGCCGAGTGAGTGCCCCCATCGTCATCGGCCGTGACCACCTCGACTCCGGCTCCGTCGCCTCCCCCAACCGTGAGACCGAGGGCATGCGCGACGGCTCGGATGCCATCGCCGACTGGCCGGTCCTGAATGCCCTCCTGAACTGCGCTTCCGGGGCCACCTGGGTGGCCTTTCACCACGGCGGCGGCGTGGGCATCGGCTACTCCTTGCACGCCGGCATGGTCATCGTCGCCGACGGGACCCGCGAATCCGAGGGGAAACTCCTCCGCGTCCTCACCAACGACCCCGGCATCGGCGTGGCCCGCCATGCCGACGCCGGCTACGAGGAGGCCATCGCCGTGGCCCGCGAACAGGGGATCAAGATTCCTATGTTGCCGCAATAGTCATCGGATTGTAATTTTCGC
Organism: Chloroflexia bacterium; assembly: GCA_036172265.1. Classification (GTDB taxonomy): domain Bacteria; phylum Chloroflexota; class Chloroflexia; order DTKN01; family DTKN01; genus JASFBA01. The sequence continues at coordinate 18,528 of JASFBA010000013.1, read as the reverse complement.
CTCTCGATTCTCTTTTCGACATGATGTATAATAATTATTACAAACACTTTGTCCTATCCTCCATAAAGACCTCTTCTGTCCCCGACGATAGGCGAAGTGAGAATTACGATCGGGACCGTCTTCGTTAGAACCGGCTTTCCTCTAGGCATCCTTTTCCCTCTGCCGGCCGGAGGAAGAAAAAATGAACGAAGGAAATCGCCCAGGTTCGGACCTCTGGGTGCGGATCCGAGGTAAAAGCAGGACCTGGATGGGGACGCTGATCGGCGTGTCTGCGCTGCTTTTGCTCCTCTTCCCCTTGCTCAACCTGTCCCTTTCTCCTACCCGCGCCGTCCAGGCGGCCGGCACGCTTCAGGTTGAAATCGTCGCCGCCTACAACCTCGTGGTGGACTCGAACGTTACTTCTCCCTCCACCTATGCGCCTTCCGTAGCCACCGTATTCGGCCGCTTCTGCAACACCGGCGATGCGGACCTGACGGGTGTTGTCGCTTATATCGGTAATTATACCGACACCACCACCTTTGCCCCTGGCATCTACCCTGCCCGGCGCAGTTCCGACCCTGGCTTCATCGCCCAGCATCCGGCCCTGGCCAACACCGGCAACTATGCCTTCACCCACCTCGGTGGGCAACTGGGCACATCCGATGCCCGGCGCTTTGTGGGCACCCTTGCGCCAGGGGAGTGCAAGGTCCAGTACTGGCATTTTACTTATCCGCAGTGTGAGAACCAGGGACCCCCGTGGATACCGGACCCTCCCCCCTGTGCCGGGGACCCCGTCTGGGGCGATTCGATCAAGCCCGATGACGACCTCTGGCTGCAGTTCGACATGTGGGCCACTTCGGCCCAGGGTTCCACAGACAACAAGACCTGGACGATGACCATGCGCAACGAGATCTCGGCCATGGCCAACAAGATCAAGCCCAACCCCGACGGGCAGTGGTTCAACACCAAGTCCGATACCGTCGAGGCCGGCGGGCTGATCACCACCAACGGCATCCTCTACGAACTGGGCGTCATCAACAAAGGCTTTGACAACGACCTGGACTTTGTGCCAGACTATAACGCCTGGCTGCAGCCCGTCGGCGACGCTTCCTACGACCCCAGTTGCTTCCGCATCGTCCGGGTCAGCAGCATCCTCACCGTCACCCGTTCCGGCGGCAACCCCGATATGATTCTGCACACGAGTGACCTGGAACCTGATCCACTCTACGGCGGCCCGCTCTACTTCACCAACCTGCCGCCGGACAACACCGGCACCCGCGGCGAGGTCTATTACACCTTCCAGGCCATGAGCGGCCCCTGTGCTACGGCACTTTCTCCCTACCAGGAAGTGGCCTCCGGTTACGACAACGAAAAGTTCAGCGGAGACTACGGCACGGCCATCCCGCCGGTGGGGAGTTATGCGCCCAAGGTCACCATAGATAAATCCTCCAACCCGAACGTGATCCCGCTGGGCGGGACGACCACCTACCGCATCCCCTTCGCCAACACCGGCACCTCCGATGCTGGAATGGGGCTTTCCACCGGCGGAACGACCCCCCTGGTCATCAGCGACACCGTCCCCGACGGGATGCAGTACGTGGGCGGTAGCGCTACCTACTACCTCTCCTACTCCCCCAACACCGGCGTCACCCGGCGCTATTCTACCGACAGCGGTGCTACCTGGAGCCTGACCGACCCGGGCACCGTGCTCAGCACCTGGCCCGATAACAAGGTCATCCTCCAGTGGTGGCTGAACGACGCCCTGCCGGCCGGCTCCTCCGGCTCCTATGCCCAGTACCAGGCCACCGTCCCGATTTCCTACTCCGGCCCCTCTTTCATCGAAAACTGCGCCGACGGCCGCTTCGGCGAGGGCATCCCCTTCGACCGGGCTTGCGCTATGACCATGGTCCAGGGCAACAACAAACTGGGCGACTGGGTCTGGCGCGATGAGGACGCGGATGCCGTCCAGGATGCCGGAGAACCGGGTATCAACGCCATCGCCGTGTCGCTCTACTGGGACAAGAACGGCGACCGGGCACTGGACGGGGGCGACGTGCTCCTGTCCACGATGGACACCTACACCTACCTGGGCACAAACGGTTACTACACCTTTACCAACCTGCCCGACGGCAACTACCTCTCCGTCGTGGATTCACAGGACTCTGACCTGCCCACCGGCTACGGCCTGACCACGCCCAAGATCCGCGCTGTGGCCCTGGACCCCGGCGGAACGAACCCACTGGGCGTCTCCTACCGCGATGCCGACTTTGGCTTCGGGCCGGCCCTCACCCTCGTCAAGACATTGACCTCGGAGAACCCCTCCTACGAGGGCAGCCAGGTGATCTATCGCATCACCCTGATCAACAACCTGCCTGGCAACGGCTCCGGCCAGCCGGCCGCCTGCCAGTACAAGGTCTGGGCCCAGGGAGGCACCACCGGTAGCCCTCCCAAGAACTTTGTCAATTACACCAACGCCTTCGGCTCCACCGGCCCCGACGGCCTCTATGCCTATGGCGACTGGAGCACCGGCAACAACAAGTGGATCGATGGGCGCACCTACAACCTTGGCAACCGGGGCGGCAACATCATTACGGTCGAGGCCATTTTCCAGGTCTATGTGAACCCGGCCCTGGTGGACGACTATGCTACTTTCCTGGTCCTCTCCGGCACCACACAGTTGAATCCCACCCCGATCGCCATCTCGACCGCTGAATTTAACAACCATGTCGGCAGCGCCAATGCCGGACTAATCGCCAAAGACGTCACCGCCTATGCTCCGGGCGGTTCCTGGGATTGGAACGACTTCAGCCTCGATCTGGGGCTGCGGCTGGATCAGCAGAAGAACGGTGGCAGCGACAGCGGCGCCCTGTACCTGGACGCCCTCGGCTTCCGTGTCACCACCGACCAGACCTGCGGCGATCCCGCCAACACGATTGACCCGCTGCCGCTGACCGACACCTTTGACAACACCAAACTCCAGTTCGTCTCCGCCACCCCGACGCAGAGCAGCGTGGCCGGCGGGACGATCACCTGGAACAACGTGGGGCCGCTCTACCCCGGCCAGACCAAGTACGTCACCGTCGTCTTTACCGCCTTGGAACCGCCGGGCAATAGCCCCACCACCCACCAGAACTGCGGCAACGTGACCGATGCCTACTTTGTCAGCGGCCGGGCGGTCAACGCCGCCTCTTCCTGCGTGAACCACACCATCAACCCCACGGCCCGCATCGGCGACTATGTCTGGAACGACGAGGACGGCGACGGGGTCCAGGACGCCGGCGAGCAGGGCATCCCCAACGCCCGCGTGTACCTGTGCGCCGGCAACGCCAACCCCTGCAACAGCAGCAACGCCGTCAAAACGACCTGGACCAATGCCAACGGCATCTACTACTTCGACGGCGTCCGCGACGGCCAATGGACCGTGGCCGTTGATACCTCTACCCTGCCTCCGGGCTGGACCCAGACCTATGACGCCGACGGGATCGGCGGCGCCTCGGCCAACCGCAGCGTCCTCACCATTGTCAACGCCGCCGATAACTTATTGCAGGACTTTGGCTACCGCTTCCCCGCGGCCATCTACGGCAACGTCTGGAACGATGCCGACGGCGATTCCAACAAAGAGGCCGGCGACAACGGCATCTCGGGCGTCACCGTCTACTTGTGCACCTCGACGCCCTGCACCAGCGCTAACCAAATCCAGACCACCACCACCGACGCCAACGGCAACTATCGCTTTGGCAACCTGACCGGCGGGGTCACCTACTACGTCGGCATCGCTAACACGTTGGCTCCACTCGGAGCCGATTGGATCAATACCCGCGACCCCGAAGGAGCGCCGGGCGACCACCAGTTCGCCGGCGTCACCGTCACCGCCGGCCGCCTGCACGGCTCCTACGACTTTGGCTACTACCGCACCGGCACCTTCCAGGTCGGCGACACCATCTACGCCGACTGGGACGGCGACGGCACCCAGGACGCCGGCGAGGAGGGTATCGCCAACATCACCGTCTACCTGTACCAGGACGACAACGGCGACGGGGTGATTGACCCGCTCACCGACGGCCTGGTGGCCACGGCAGCAACCGACGCCAGCGGCGTGTACCTGTTCACCAACTGCGGGGCCGGCAATTACATCGTCTTGGTGGACAGGAACGACGCCGATTTCCCCACCGGCTACCGCCAGACCCAGGACCCCGATGAGGCCGGCGTTTGCACGACCTGTGACGACGACGGCAGTGCCACCCTGGGGCCCGACGATCTGACGGTAGACTTTGGCTACCAGCCCTATGGCTCCAGCAGCATCGGTGACTTTGTCTGGCGGGACGACGACGGCGACGGCGTGCAGGACACGGGCGAGCCCGGCATCGCCGGCATCACCGTCAACCTCTATGAGGATAGTAACAACAACGGCGTTGTGGACACCGGCGATGCCCTGGTGGCCAGCACTTCCACCGACGCCAACGGCCTATACCTGTTCAGCGGTTTGCACTCCGGCAACTACCTGGTGGACGTGGACACCACCGATCCACAGTTGCCCACCGACGGCTATGGCAATCGCTACGTCCTGAGCACTGCCAACGACCCGCATGATGTCAAGGGCACCGCCGGGCCCCTGGGTACAGGCGAGAGTTACCTGGACGCCGACTTTGGCTTCACCCCAGGCGGCATTATCGGCGACTATATCTGGCAGGATAACGATGCCGACGGCATCCAGGACCTGGGCGAGCCGGGGATCTCCGGCGTGAGCGTCCGGTTATATAACGACGTCAACGGCAACGGTGTCTATGATCCCGGCACCGATACCCTCTACGCCACCGACACTACCGATCCAAGCGGCATCTACGAGTTCACCGGCCTGCCGGCCGGCAACTATGTGGTGGTGGTGGATACCACCACCCTCCCCCCCGGCTTCGCCCAGACCGGCGACCCCGACCTGACCAGCCCGTGCAGCGGGGCCACTTGCGACAGCCAATCCGGCCTGTACCTCTACCCCGGCCAGGTAGACCGCAGCCGCGACTTTGGCTACAAGCCCGAGGGGGTCATCGGCGATACGCTCTGGATTGACGTGGACGTGAACGGGGCGCAGGACACGGGCGAACCGGGTGTTCCTTACATTACCGTGCGGCTCTATAGCAACGGCCCCGACGGCCTGCCCAATACGGCCGACGATGTCCTCGTGGGCACGACCGTCACCGACTCCGACGGCAAATACATCTTTGGCAACCTTCCCGACGACGGCTACAATGTGCGGGTGGACACCACCGACCCCGATTTCCCTCCCGGCCTCACGCTCTCCTATGACCCTGATGAACCGAACCCCTGCACAGTGTGCGACAACATCGGTCTGGCGACACTTTCGCCGGGCAACCGGACCAACCTGACCCGCGACTTTGGCTACCGCTATAGCGGCGCGTTCAGCCTCAGCGGCTCCGTCTTCTACGACGAGGATAACGACGGCGGCTATTATACCCCGGCCAACGGCGACCTGCCCTACCAGGGCATCACCGTTTATCTGTATAACAGCAACCGTCTGCTGATCGGTTCCACAACCACTGACGCGAACGGCTATTACCTCTTCAACAACCTGCCCAACGGCAACTATTACGTTTCGTTGAACCCCAGCGAGCCCAAACTGGCCGGGATGACGATGACCTCTTCGCCCAACGAACTGCCGAACAAGTGCACTGTTTGCCTCAACTACGGCTACCCGCCCTTGACCACGATCAACAATGCCTCGGTGTCCAACGTTGACTTTGGCTTCTACTCCACCATGGACTTTGGCGACCTACCGGACACCTACAAGACCAAACTGGTGAGCGAGGGAGCCCGGCACGTGATCGGCAACCTCTACCTGGGGCCGGCCGGCATTCCCCCCGATGGGGACGGCGACAGCCTCCCCGACGTCTCGGCCACCGGCGACGACTACCGTGGCATAGACGACGAGAACGGCGTTACCCCGGCCCCCAACGCAAACTGGTTCCCGGGCAACGTCGTCACCCTGACGGTCACGGTTGTCGGGAACAACGGCTACCTGGCGGGCTTTTTCGACTGGAACGAGGACGGCGACTTTGGCGAGGCCAACGAGGTGTGGGACTTTGGCCCGCAGGCGGCAGGAAGCCACACCCTTTACGTGACCGTTCCGAGCACGGCCACCATGACCCAGTACGTAAACGCCCGCTTCCGCCTGTACGACGGCAAGCCCTTCGCCCTGAGCCCGCAGGGCCTGGCCTACAACGGCGAAGTGGAGGACTACCGGTGGCCGATTTTCCCGACGGCGGTGCGACTAGTCTCCTTCGCCGCCCGCGGGCAGGCCGGCAGCGTCCTGGTGACCTGGGAGACGGCCAGTGAGGTGAACAACCTGGGCTTTTACCTCTACCGCCGGCCGGCCGGTACCCAAGCCCTTACCCGGCTCAATGAGCACCTCATTCCCTCCCGTGCTCCCGGCCAGGGTGAAGGCACGATCTACTCTTTCTTCGATGAGCAGGCCGTGCCAGGGGTGATGTACGAGTACATCCTGGAGGATGTGGACCTGAACGGGGCGCACACCCAGCACGGCCCCGTCGTCGCCAGGGCGCTTTATGCCATCTTCTTTCCCCTGGTTGCCCGTTGAATTCCGGTAACTACCCACCGCCAGGGACGAAGCACTAAGGAGCGGGTTCTGAACCCGCCCCTTACGATGATGTGGTTGGAGATAGTTTCTAAGGAATTCCAAGATCTTGGTGCCCTCCTGTCTTGGCGGTTATGAAACCGGGCAGTAGCCCGCCGGTGCTGAGGAACCGCTGGCCGTATTTCCGATTCTCTACCGAACAACCACCGGGACCCACAGGTCCGGCAAGGCCGTAGCAGCCCCATCCTGAGCCCAGAGTTCGCCCCCCTCTACCCAGAAGCCGCCCGTGCCGGGGGCAAGGGCCCGCCAGCGCAGCCGGACCACCTCACGCACCGCTTCCTCGGCCTCCCCCCAGGCCTCCAGGGCGGCCCAGCCTCGCTCGTTATCTACAGAGACGTTCCAGCGGCGCACCGGCCGGCCGGGGAGCATCTGCACCTCCGCCAGGTAGAGGAAGGCCGGGTCGAAGCGCAGTTGCAAGTGCACCTCCGCGAGGGAAATCGAGGGGGAAAGTTCCACCGTCAGGGAGAAGGTTTGGCCAGAGGAGAGCGGCTCGACCGGAACTCGTGCTTGGAAGGTGGGGGTCAGGGGCAGCGGCCCGACCTCGATGCTCCAATGGGCTGGGGGGCCGAAGGGGCCCTCCGGCCCCTCCATCTGCCAGGTGAAGGTGTAGACGCCGGTCTGAGGGGGCGTCTCCAGGGCGATGGTGAAATGGCCCACCTCTCCAGGACGCACCGGGCGGGCCGGATATATTTCCTGGCCGGCCGGGAAGAGCGTCCCTCCGAGCGTCAGGTGCTCCCCTCCTGCCTCCGACCAGGTGCGGGTGCCGGTATTCTGGAGCGCCAGGGAGAGGCGGTATGCCCGCCTGGGGGCCAAGCGTGCCGGCCAGGAGGGAGGAAAGGGCTGGGATGCCCACCAGAGGCTCTGGCCCAGCAGCGTTTCCCGTAGCAGGTTCAGGTAATAGTCCTCCGGGACGGCCCGGCCGCCGATAGAGGGAAAGGCGGCCCGGCAGACGTTGGTCCCCTCCCAGACTTCGTTCCAGGTCTCGATAAGGAGCAGGTTGATCTGGGGCGGAATTTGCGCAAGGCTCCAGCGCAGGAATGTGCCCGGGTCGCCCTCCTGTCCGTCGGGAGTGCGGTGGCGCGGTTGCTCCAGTTTGGTCCGGGCCCAGCCGGCCTTGTGGTTGTCAAAGCCCGGGCCGACCGAGGCCACGGCGTAGGTACCGTGCTGCGAATGCCATTTCGGCCCCTGCAGGGCAGCGCCCCAGGCGAAGCGTCCGTCGGCTACCTCGTCTATGGGAGGAGTGCCCATCCTCGCGGCGTCGGAAAACCAGGTGTTTTCCAGGATAACCCAGGGGATGATCGGCCGGCCGTTCCGGTCGTAGAAGTCGCGCTCAAAGGCGGCCTTGATGCCGGCCCAAAGGGCGCCGGCCCGTTCCAGGTGGGAAATGCGCCCGGTGGAGTAGACGACGATGATCGGCCGGCCGCCCTCTTCCACCGGCCGGCCGTCATGGGTAGCCCACATCTCTTGGGGAATCGTTTGGAAAAAGGGCTTGATCTTGCGGTCGTAGAAGAGGAAACCGGCCGCGGGGTCATCCAGGTTCAGCAAGGCATCTCCCTCCAAGTAAACGCTGCCGTCGAAGCGGCCGTTGTCCAGGTAATCGTTGTATTCGCTCACCTCGGAAGAGGTATCGTCGAAAAGGCCGATGCGCAACGGCGGATCCAGCAGGCGGTTGGCCTCGACCAGGGCTTGAAGCACTCCGGTGCGAAACCAGGGAGAGGGGTGGTCCCCCCAACTTACCGGCAGGACGATCCCGATGCCGGCCAGTTGCATGTCGCGCAGTTCCTGGAGGTACCAGTCACGGTTGAGGGAGGAGTAGTAGAGGCCGTCGCCGGGACGGCGGTCGCCTTCCAGCGGTTCGCTCCAACCCGGTGGCACGGCATAGGCCTGGGCCGGGTCACAGTTGTGGGCCGGGCAGTCGTGCCAGTAGAAGAAAAAGGTGGCCACCTGCATATCCGGGCGAAGGGGCAAGGCCGGAGTGGGCGTGGGCAGCGGGGTCGGCCAGGGCGGCGTGGGCAGCGGGGTGGGACGGGGAGTGAAAGTAGGCCGGGTCGGAAGGGGAGAACGAGTTGGGAAAGAGGGAGGAACAAGGGGTGACGGGTAAGATGTTGGAATGGGGGAGGGATGGGTCGGCTTCCGTGAATTAGGAGTGGGAGCCAGGCAGGCTGCCAGGAGGACGACCCCGGCACAGAGCACCGCTCCCTGGAGGTATTTTCTCACCCTGGGTAGAGAGGAATGGTCAATTTGTCTTTCTCGTTTGGGCATGGGTTTCTCATTCGGGTGTACCTACCTGACGGTGGCTCCGGGCCACATTTCCATACCGGAATTTAGCCTGCGACACAGGCGGTTACGTTCGGGTACAGATTTCCTGCTCGAATGGCTAAAGCTTCTCCGACCTTTCAGGTAGACGAAGGCATTGCCTTCGCCTACCCACAAACACCTAAAGCAGTCCCAATTGGCGGGCTCGCAATGCTGCTTGGGTGCGGTCGCGCACGCCGAGTTTCTGGAGGATGGCCGTGACGTGGTTCTTTACCGTGCCTTCGGCCAGCACAAGTTTTTGGGCGATCTCCCGATTGCTCAACCCCTGGGCCACCAGGCGAAGCACCTCCTTTTCCCGTTCGGAGAGGGGTTCCGGAAGGCCCTCATCCGGAAGACGGGCAGGAGGGGCCAGACGGGAGAACTCGGCCACTACCTTACGAGCCACTGAAGGCGCGAGAAGTGCCCCGCCGGCCGCTACCGTCCGAATCGCCTCCGCCAGATCGCCGCCGGAAACGTCCTTGAGGAGATAGCCCAGCGCCCCGGCCCGCAGCCCTTCGAAGACGTAGGCGTCGTCGTCGAAGGTGGTGAGGATGATGATGCGGGCATCCGGCCAACGTTCGCGCAGCCGGCGGGTGGTCTCCACACCGTCCATCCCCGGCATCCGCACGTCCATCAGGACCACGTCGGGCCGGAGGGCGGCATAGGCCTCCAGCGCCTCTTTCCCATCGCCGGCCTCCCCCACCACTTCCAGCCCCGGCTCCAGTTCCAGGAGGACGCACAGTCCCTCACGCATCAGTCGCTGGTCGTCTACCAGGAGGACGCGGATCGTCTCAGCCATCGCCACCCACCTGGGGGCGGGGGAGGGTGATATGAAGTTGTGCCCCACCTCCGGTACGTTCCTCCAGATGCAGGGTGCCCCCCAGTGCCTCGATCCGTTCCCGAAGTCCCCGCAGGCCGAAGCCCAGTTCCTCCGCCTTCGGGGGAAAGCCCCGACCGTTGTCGCCGATGAGCAGGGTCAGATGGTCAGGGTGGAGGGTCAGTACGAGCCAGGCCTGGCCGGCCTGGGCGTGGCGCTGAATATTGGTCAGCGCCTCCTGGGCGGCCCGGTAGAGGGTCAGGTGGTGGGCGGCCGGCAGGTCAAAATGTTCCGGAGGCAGCAACAGGCTTACCTCCAGGCCGGTTGCGGCGCGAAAGTGGTCGGCCAGCCGGCGCAGGGCCTCCGGCAGGGGCATCCCGGCCTCCAGGGGTGTGTGTAGCGCGGCCACTGTCTCCCGCAACTCGGCAAGCGCCTCCCGTACCTCTCCGTGAGCGGTATGCACCATCCGGGCAGCCCGTTGCGCGTCTAGAGCCATCAGCCGTTCGGCGCCCTCCAGTTGCACCGCCGCGATGGTCAGGCGGTGGCCCAGGGCATCGTGCATTTCGCGGGCCATCCGGTTGCGCTCTTCGGCGACGGCCAGTTCCTCCACCCGGGAGACATAGGCCCGCAACTGGTGGTGAGCCTCCTGGAGTTCTCCCAGGAGTTCCTGGGTGCGGCGATGGGCTTCTTCGGCCCGGGCCAGGGCCTCGGCAAAGACGCCGAAGAAGCCATAGCCCCCGGCGTAAGGGAGGAGGGTGAGAAGTCCCCTCCCCCAGTCCATCCGGAAGACCAGGATGCCCCCGGTGAGGAGGCTGAAGAGGCCGATCCAGAGCCAGCCAAGGAGGCGGCGGCGTGGCCAGAGGAGCATGGCAAAGGCGCTCAGGATAAAGAAAAGGATGGGGATGGCCGACCAGGAAAGGGTTTCCATAAGGAGAAGGCCGGCCACCAGAGCGCTCTGAACGGCGAGGTAGAGGTGACGCCAGGAGGGGGATAGCACGCCGGGATTCAGGGCCATCAGCAGGGCAAAGGCAAGGAGCATTCCCCCGCCGACCCAGGCCGCGGGATGCTCCCGCTCCGTCGTACTCCACCAGATGGCCGCTACGGTACCCCAGGTCAGGTAGGCGACGAGGAGGAGGGGAAAATTGCTCTTCTGCACCAGAAAGATTTTCTTCATAGCCCTATTATACCGTATTCTCGCCGGGAGCGCATCCACCCTGCTCGAGAAAGGAGATCAAACTTGGGAAGGACGTAACTACCTACGCCGGAGGCGAAAGGCCTCCGGCCCATTCGGGGGCTAGGAGAAAGCCCGATGGTAGGGGTGGGGTTCTGAACCCTGTCTTTTACCCATATTTTGGGCACACAAGAGACCACACTGCCACGGTCCGGTCCGATTCGGGCCGTTCGTGTAGGGGCGGGGTAACCCCTCCTCTACAACAGGGGAGCACAAGAGGCCTCGCCGCAGGTTCCCCTTCCCTCTCACCCCTCCGCGCTATTTCACCCTCGCACGGCTCCAAGATATGGGTAATAGCGAGAGTTCTGAACCCGCCCCTTTGCTCCACCGGGTAGGCGAAGACACTGCCTTCGCCTACCCGGCAGGGGTTACTCGAAGCGGAAGCGCCAGACCCCGATGGTGAAAAAGATAACGGCAAAGCCGGCCAGCACCCCTGCCTTGGGGAGGATTTCCACCAGCCCGTACCCGCGCACCAAGAGGTCCTGGTAGGCGTCCAGAGCCCAGGCATGGGGGGTGATCAGGCCGGCCGTCTGCAGCCAGGAGGGCATAATGAAGCGCGGGACGAAGCATCCCCCCAGGGCCGAAAGGGTGAGCAGGAGGAGCACGGTTAGCCCACCCGCCTGGGCCTCGGTGCGCGCCAGGGCGGAGACGAGCACGCCCAGCCCGGTGGCCGCGGCGGCCGCCGCCAGGCTTATGAGCACCAGGCCGGCCGGCGAGAAGCCCAACTGCAAGCCGAAGAGCAAGTGCGAGGCTCCCAGCATGATGATCAGTTGAAGGAGGTTGATGATGTAGTAGGGAAGGAGTTTCCCCGCCAGCATCACCGCCCGGTCCAGCGGGGCGGCCAGCAGCCTTCGAAAAGTTCCCAGGCGCTTTTCCTCCAGCACCGAGCCCGCAAGCAAGCTCACGATCCAGAAGATGCCGTAGATGGTATAGCCCGGAACATTCTGTTGGAAGGCGTCCGGGTACTTTTCCACCCGCATCCCGGCCGGCGCCTTCTTCTCCAGGGCGACTACCGGCTCACCCTCGCCCAGAAAACCGCCGGAGATGGCTTCCTGAGCCTCGATTTTTATAGCCTCGCGTTGCTCGACAGGCATCTGCGGACTCAGTCGGGCAAAGAGGAGGTCCAGCCCTTTGGGAGCCATGGCCGTGAAGGTCTGCCGTTCGATCAGCCCTTGGAGCGTCCCCAGGATCGGTTCGACGAACTGGCTCGACATAGCCGGATCCGCGATGACCAGGACGCGGGTCGTGCGCCGTTCCTCCCCGGTCGGGATTTCCTCCAGAACCTTGGAAAAGTCGGCCGGGAAAACCAGGGCCAGAGGCCGTGTTCCTTCGGCCACCAGACGTTCTGCCTGTTCCCGGTCCAGCGGCTTTTCCTCCCAGGTCGTTTCGACCTGGAAGGCCTCCATCTCGTCCAGTTGACGGAGCACGGCCGCTGCCTGGCCGCCCCGGTCCTCGTTGACGGCCAGGAGGGAGATTGCCCCATCGCCGGATGTGTAGAAACCGCTCAAAGCGTAACTCATCACCACGATAAACATAAAGGGCTGAAGGAAGATGAGGGCGACACCGCCCAGGTCTTTGAAGAAAATCTTCAGGTCTTTCCAGGCCATTGCCAGAATTTGCCGTATCATGGCTGCCTCCGTTTCAATCCCGGAGCCGCTTGCCCGTCAGGTGCAGGAAGACGGCCTCCAGGTTGGCTTCCAAGACTTCCAAGGATTTCAGGGGAAGGTTCATCCGGTTGGCTGCATCCAGCAGGGCGATGAGGGCTCCCTGGGTGTGGGAGGCCTCGAGATAGAGCCGGTCGTCGCGCCGACGGATGGCCTTGACCGCCGGGTGGTGTTCCAGGTGGGCGGTCAGACGCTCTGCCGCCTCCTCCGGCAGGCCGGCGATGATAAGGCCACTTCCCCACTCGCGGATGAGGGCGGCCGGCGTATCCAGGGCGATGATCTGGCCCCGGTCCATAATGGCGACGCGGTGGCAGAGGCGCTGGGCTTCTTCCATATAGTGCGTGGTGTAGAGGATGGTCAGGCCGGCGCGGTTGAGCACCTCCACGCTTTCGAAGATGGCGTTTCGGCTCTGGGGGTCCACACCCACCGAGGGCTCATCGAGGAAGAGGAGTTCGGGTTCGTGGAGGAGGCCGACGGCGATGTTTAGCCGTCGCTTCATGCCGCCGGAGAAGGTCTGCACGGCATCGCCGGCGCGGGGGGTGAGTTGGACGATCTCCAGCACCACCTCCACGCGTTCGCGCAGCCGTTTCCCATGCAGGCCGTAGAGCCGGCCGAAGAAGAGGAGGTTATCGCGGGCAGAAAGGGTGGGGTAGAGCGCCAGGTCCTGGGGCACCAGCCCCAATTTGGCCCTGATCTCTTTGGGCATCTTCTGGAAGGAAATGCCGTCCACAGTGATCTGTCCCCGGTCGGGGGCGAGCAAGCCGGTGAGGATGGACACGGTGGTGGTTTTGCCGGCCCCATTCGGTCCGAGGAGGCCGAAGATTTCCCCCCGGCCGATCTGGAAGGAGATGCCGCGCACGGCCTGGATTTCGCCGTAGGCTTTGTAGAGTTCCTGTACCGTTAGGATCGGTTCGGACATCGTTCACCTCCATCGCTTTCATCGCCTCCAGAATACTCCAAACAGGGTCACAGAGGGGAGTGCCGGAGGTCATCTCGGAGGTCACGATCTTGGGAAACGGGCACCGGCGAAATCACCTTTGTAACTCCTACCACAAAGACGCGAAGACACAAAGATTTCCGAAATCTTGGTGTCTTTGTGTCCTGGTGGTTCAACTTTGCCTTCGTGGTTATGAGGCTAGGCAGTTACTTTTTGAAAAACTGGTCCCACAAGATAGGCACGGCCGGTCCCAGGATAACCACGAACATCGAGGGAAAGATGAGGAAGACGAGGGGGAAGAGCATCTTAATCGGCGCCTGGTGGGCCAGTTCCTCGGCCCGCTGCCGCCGGCGGATACGCAACTGATCCGACTGTACCCGCAGAATCTTGGCAATGCTCACGCCCAGTTGATCGGCCTGAATGATCGCCGCGACAAAGGTGGAGAGGTCAGGTACGCCGGTGCGGGCCACCAGGTCGCGCAACGCCTCCCGACGGTTCTTGCCCAGCCGGATGTCGGCCAGCACCCGGTCAAACTCACGGCTGAGTTCGTTGTTCCACTTTTCCACCACCCGCTGCATGGCCAGGTCAAAACCCAGGCCGGCCTCCACGCTGATCGTCAGAAGGTCAATGGCATCGGGCAGGGCCTTCAGGATGGACTTCTGGCGGGAGCGGACCCGCCCGTTGAGCCACACAGTGGGCAGGACGTAGCCGGCCACGGCTAAAACAAGGGAATAGAGGAGACGCCGGTCCATCGTTTCGCCGGAGAGGATCAGGAAACTCCCGATCCCCATCACCGCCATCAGCGCCAGTTGGAGGATAAAGAAGGTGCCGGCCTGAATCGGGTTGCCGGCCATCTCCAAACGGGTGCGCAGGCGTTCCACCGTTTGCCTGGGCATACGACGGGCGATAAAGGCTGATATGCTGTTCATGATCGGGACGAGCACCCGTTCCCGGAAAGGCTTTTGTAGTTCAATCTCCTCCAGGGTCAGCGGGCGCTCGGCGTACTGGGCCAGACGCTCGGCAATGTCGCTTTCCTTTGCCCCTCCCCCGAATACGAACACAGCCAGGAGGATAGCCAGGAGCAACACAACCCCCAGGATAATGAGCATGGGTGGCATTGCTTTTCCTCCTCCGGCCGGCGGTCCTAGACCTCGATATTCACGATGCGCTGGATGATCATAAAGCCGGCCAGCATCAAAAGAAGCGAACACACCGGCATGCAAAACCAACTGTCGCCTCCCAGAAAAGGAGGCAGGCCAATCGGGTTAAAGAGTTTGTCCATATAGGAAGGGGCCAGGAAGGTAAGAATCAGGGCCAGGAAGATCGGCAGGGCAGCCACCACATAGCCCGAAATACGCTGCTGGGCCACCAGCACCCGAATCTCGCCCTTGATGCGCACCCGCTCACGGATGGTATGGCCGATCGTATCGAGAATCTGGGCCAGGTTGCCGCCGACTTCGTGTTGGATATTGATGGCGGTGATCATCAGGTCCAGGTCGTCACTGGGCACCCGACGATAAAGGTTGGCCAGCGCATCCTGGACAGAAAGGCCCAGGCCTACCTCCTGGACGACGCGGTGAAACTCCTCCGACACCGGAGGGGTGGACTCCCTAGCCACCATCTCCATAGACTGAAGCAGGCTGTAGCCGGAACGCAGGGAGTTGGCCAGGAGAGTGATGGTATCGCCCAACTGGTTGTTGAAGGCACGCAGACGACGCCCCTTAGCCCTTCGCACAGCCAGGACGGGGGCGAGGAAGCCCAACACCGCGCCGATCAGACCGGTAACGATCGGGCTGAGTCCCCCGCGCAGGACGGCCACCAGATAGCCGATGCCCACGCCGGCGATGATGCTGATGACCCGCAGGGCCAGGAATTCGGATACGGTGAGTTTCATATTGGCCTGAGCCAGGTCGCGGGAGATGCGGGCGGCAAAGCCCCGGCCGGCAATGGCCCGATCGAGTTGGGCTGCCAGGACGGATGACCCCTTTCCTCGTCTCCTGGGCCTGGCTTCGGCAGCGGCCTCGTTCCCCCGGCTGGCAAAACGGTCCAGCCGCTCGGCCACATCGCCCCGCGAGCGAAAGCCCAGGGCCATCACCGCCAGAAGCGCGATGATCAGGAGGACGCCGCCGCCTAGAAGCAAAAGGCTAGGATTCATCTACGCACCTCGCCCCGACTGCCGCGATCTGCGCCAGGGGCTTTTAACGGAAACGTTCAGGCGTGTAGCCAAAGATCTGCGGAGGCAAATAGATGCCCATCGCCTCGAACTTTTCGATAAACTTGGGCCGCACTCCGGTAGCCTTGAACTCGCCGATCACCTTGCCGTCGCGGATGCCGGTCTTCTCAAAGACAAAGATGTCCTGTAGGACGATGACGTCGCCCTCCATCCCCTGGACCTCGGTGATGGAGACGATCTTGCGCGTGCCGTCCCGCAGACGTTCCTGGTGGACGATCAGATCCACGGCCGAGGCGATCTGTTCGCGGATGGCCCGCACCGGCAGTTCCATGCCGGCCATAAGCACCATCGTCTCCAAACGGGAGAGGGTATCGCGGGGGCTGTTGGAGTGCAGCGTGGTCAGGGAGCCGTCGTGGCCGGTGTTCATGGCCTGAAGCATGTCCAGCGCTTCGCCGCCGCGGCACTCGCCCACGATGATGCGCTCCGGCCGCATACGCAGGGCGTTGATCACCAGGTCGCGGATGGTGATCTCCCCCTTGCCCTCGATGTTCGGCGGACGCGACTCCAGCGTGACCACGTGCTCCTGGTGCAGTTGCAACTCGGCCGCGTTCTCGATGGTGATGATGCGCTCGTCCTCCGGGATAAAGGAGGAAAGCACGTTCAACGTCGTGGTCTTGCCCGAGCCGGTGCCGCCGGAGACGATGATGTTCAGACGCGCCTTGACACAGGCCTCCAGGAACTTGGCGATTTCCGGCGTCATGGTGCCGAAGCGGATCAGGTCGTCCACCGTGAACGGGTCTCGGGAGAACTTGCGGATGGTGATGACCGGGCCGATGAGGGAGATGGGCGGGATGATGATGTTCACGCGGGAACCGTCGGGGAGACGGGCGTCCACGTAGGGAGTGCTTTCGTCCACGCGCCGGCCGATAGGGGAGACGATGCGGTCGATGATGCGCATCACGTGGTCGTCGTTCTCGAAGGTGACATCGGTCTTGTAGAGTTTCCCACCCCGCTCGATATAGACCTGCTTGGGTCCGTTTACCATAATTTCGGTGATCGTGTCGTCCCGCAGGAGCGGCTCGATCGGCCCATAGCCCAGGATTTCGGCGGCGATGGCCTCGAAAAGCCGCAATCGCTCGGCCCGGCTCAAGACGATCTTTTCCGCCTCCAGGATGGCATTAAAGACTTCCTGAACCTGCTGGCGCACCTCCGCCGTACGGCTGAGGTCGAGCCGGGGGTCGAGTTCGGAAAGGAGGCGTTCCTGGACGCGTTTTTTGATCGTCTCAAAGGCGTCCCGCTCCTGAGGGAGGGGTGCCATTCGTACCCGGCTTTCCTCGGCCGGCACCCCCGGCGCGGCCGGCCGGGCCGGCTCTTTCTGCTCTGGTCCACCGATTCGGCGCAAAAGCGACATGGCTTACCTCCTGACCCGGATGCCTCTACGAAACCTTGCGCAGGCGACCCAGGAGTCCCTTTTTCTCCTGAACAACCTCTTCTTCACTCACCCCCAGGCCCAGCAGGAGTTGCTTCAGAAAGGCACGGATGTCCCGCGAAACCGGGTTGCCCGGTTCGGCCAGCACCAGGGGGACCCCCCGGTTGATCGAGGTGGTCACCGCCTGGCCGTCGTTCCCGATGACGGCGCTGACCTCGAAGCGCAGGTTTCGGGCAACCTCCTGAACCGGGATTCCGGAACGGGTATCGGCCCGGTTCGCCACCAGGATGATCTTGCCGGCCGGGTATTGCAACAGTTCGGCCACCTCCAGGAAAAGTTTGATGTTTTTGATCGCCGACATCTCCAGGGTGGTTACCAGGATGATGCGGTCGGAGAGGTCCAGCATGGTCAGGATGCGTTCCTGGAAGGAGGACCAGGTATCCACAAAAACATAGTCAAAGTTCCTACGGAGCAACTCCAGAATAGCCTTGATGTGTTCCGGGGTAATGAGTTCGGCCTGCTGGGGAGCCTGGGGGGCCTGCAGGACCTTGACCCCGGAGGAGTGAGTTACCATCACATCGGAGAGTAGATCGGCATCGAGTTGTTCGAAGCGGACGATCAGGTCGTTGATCGTCTTTTCCGAACGCAGGTCCATCATCACCCCGACATCGCCAAAGAGCAGGCTCCCGTCCATCAGGGCGACGCGCAAATTCGGGCGCTCCAGTTTCAACGCCACGGCCAGGTTCACCGCCAGCGTGGTGCGCCCTACGCCCCCTTTCGGGCTGAAGATGGAGATAAGCCGGCCGGGAGCACGTTCCTTCTCCTCCGTCGGCCGTTCCACCGGAGCGGCCGCCACCCGCGGCCGGCGCTGGTAGACGTGGCGGATACTCTGTACCAGTTCGTCGCCGCTGAAGGGCTTGACCAGAAAGTCGCTGGCGCCGGCCAGCATGGCCCGCCGTAGATAGTCCTGCTCCCCCTGGACGCTCATAATGATGACCTGGGTGCCCGGCACCTGGCTGAGGATCTTTTCGGTAGCCGTGATGCCGTCCATATCCGGCATGTTGATGTCCACCAGGGCAATATCGGGCTGCAGTTCCCTGGCCTTGGCGATGCCCTGCTGGCCGGAACCTGCCGTCCCCACCACCACGATGTCGCGTTCAAAGTGGAGCAGTTTACTCAGGTAGTCGCACGTCTCCGGGATGTCGTCCACGATCAGAACTTTGATCTGGCCGCCTTCCGGCATTTCTATCCTCCTACCGCACGGTAAGCCCAAATGCCGAGCAGGTAAGGTACACTTTCATTATAGCACAAAACGGCGGCAGTGCAAGGGCAACAA
>JASFBA010000012.1:0-3822 GCA_036172265.1 Chloroflexia bacterium | reverse complement strand
CCACGAACGCCCTACTAGCGGTAGGTAGATGCGATAGGCCCCAACCTCCAGGATGCGCCGGGCCGTGGCCAGGCCACTCCCGCCGCAGTTGGTCGCCGTCAGGACGACGGTGTACGGCCCCGGCAGGCCGTAGGTGTGGGTGACCACCGGACCGCTGCCATAGGTGCCGTCTCCCAAGGCCCAGGTGTAGGTGAAGGGGGCATCCCCGGACACCGTGGCGGTAAAGAGGACGGGCCGGAAGATCAGGGGCGCGGCCGGCGCGAAGGAGATGGCGGCATCATGGGCCGGGACGCAGGCCCCAGGGGCGAGCACCTGGACCGTGTGGCTCACCACGGCGGTGTGCGTCTCACAGTTGGTCGCCGTCATCACCACGGTGTAAGTGCCGCTCGCGGCGTAGGTGTGGGTGGCCTGGGAGCCGCTGCCCTGCGTTCCGTCGCCGAAATCCCAGGCGTAGGCTATCGGCGCATCCCCTTGGGCACTCCCGGTAAAGGTCACCACCTCGCCGGCGTAGGGAAAGGCCGGCGTCCAGTCGAAGGCAGCAGCATATACCGGGTCGCACGGCGGCTGAACCGGCACGACGACGAGGAGGTGCGAGACCACCTGCCGGCCGCAGACGTTGGTCAGGGTCATCACCACCGTGTACTCCTCGGCCCGGTTGTAGCGGTGCGAGACGTTGGCCCCGCTCCCACGTCCGCCATCCCCAAAGTCCCAGCTGTAGGAAAGCGGCGGCGTGCCCGAACCCTGGCCGTGGAAGTAGACCCACTGCCCCACCGTTGGCGTAACCGGGCTCCAGGTGAAGGAAGCGTTGGAGGCCGGCCCGCAGACGGCCAGAACTTCCTGGGCGAAGGTTTCCCCACATTCGTTCGTCGCCGTCATCCGGACGGTATAGTTGCCTGCGGCGGCATAGGTATGGGTGATGGGGTTGCCGTTCCCACAAGTGCCGTCGCCGAAGGACCAGGTGTAGGAAAGCGGACGGTTGCTCTCGGCCGTGCCGGTGAAGACGGCCGGCTCCCCGGCCACCGGGAGGGCCGGAGCGTAGGTAAAGGAGGCGTTCTCCGGCGGGATGCAGCAGTCCACGGTGACGGTGCCGCTGAAGGTATCGCTGTACTGCCCATAGCAGTTGCTCACGGTGAGGGTGTAGGGGTAGGTGCCGGGCAGGATAAAGTTCACCGTAGGGTTGGGGTCAGAGGAGGTGCCAAAGGGACCAAAATCCCAGGTATAGGTGAAGGGGGCAGTGCCGCTCAGTTCGGCGGAGAAGGAGACGACGCAGCCTTCGGTGATGGTGTAGACGCCCAGGATTTGCACCGGGTCACACTGGGCCGGAGGAGTTACGGTGAGGAAGACGGCGGTGAAGGGCCCCCAGTTATTTTGCGCATCTTTGCCGCGTAGGGCGATGATGTAATCGCCAGGAGTCAGGGCCGAGGTATCCACCGTGGCCACGACATTCTCGATGGAGGAGTTCCAGGAGCCGTCCTGGGGAGCCATCGGGATGCCGGTGCCCGGCTCGCCCGGGGGTGTCTGATCGTGAAGGGGCAGGACGAAGTACTCCGCCGCGACGATGTTCTGGGCCGGGTCGTAGCGCCGACGGGTGTCGTTGATCGTCGCCGTCAGTTGCACCGGCTGGCCCCGGGGGACGGAAGGCGGGTTTGTGACCGCGTTCAGCGCATCGGGACCGTAGGCGGTCATATAGGGCGTGTCGGCCACGGTGAAGGCGTAGAGGAGGGCCGGCCGGTTGTTCGGCCAGATGGTATTCTCGAAGGTGGAGCAAGCCTGGAAAAAGGCCGTGCCCAGCTCGAAGGTGAAGGAGGCGATGCCCAGTTCGCCGTAGGACCAGTCGTCGGTGGTACCGTCGGTGATATAGAGGTAGTAGGATTGTTGCGGAGTGTAGTTGTTGTACCAGGCCAGTTTCCGCCCCAGGGTCTGCAACTGAGCCCCATTGGGGGCACCATCGCCGGTCCAGCCCCACGGCCAGAGCACGAGTTCGCTGTAGGAGTGCAGGGTGATCAGGATACCGGTGGCATCGGGCGGAGCCGGATCGTTGTCGCCCGGGCCACGCTGGTCGGGGAAGAGGCTGAGCACGGTGCTCTGGATGGCCTGGGTCTCCGGCTCGGAGGCCGGCCCGGGACCATGGTACCTCTCAGCACATGGGTCGTCGTCGGAACCACCGCAGCAGTCCCACTTGAAGGAATGGTTGCGGTTCAGGTCCGTACCCCAATAGTTGGGATTGATACAGCCGTCATCGTTGTCCACGTTCTTACGCCACAGGACGCCGCCCTCGGCGATCTTGCGCCCGTCGGGGTTGGTCATGGGGACGACGTAGATGCGATGATAGTCTATGAAGAAGGTGATCTCAGGGTTCGTGCCATAGTTCTGCAGGAGGTACTCGGCAAAGCGCATGGCCGTCTCGGCGGTGGTGTACTCGCGGGCGTGGATCTCGGCCATGAGGAAGAAGGTCGGCTTGGTGCTCAGGGGGGTGATGTTCTCGTTGGTGATGCGTAGGGCGTAGATGTCGTAGCCAGCCGGCCCGCCGGGCATCACTTTATCCCACGAGTCGCCGATGTCGTAGAGTTCGGCCAGGGTGGGGTAGTTGTTGGCCAGGGTCTGCATGCTGGTGTAGGTCTCTTCGACGGTGCGGTAACAGGGGTAGCCGGGGATGGAATCGGGCCCCTGGCCGGGGAGGGGTTCGTTCGGCCGGTTCAGGAGGGCGGTGAGTTCCGGGTCCACTTCCGGGCGGTAGCCCTGTTCCTGAAGCCAGAGGTACTGCTCCGGAGAGACGGCGGCGACGGCATAGCCCTGATCGTGGTGCACTTCCCAGATGTCCAGTTCGCCGGCGACGGCGTTCAGTTCATCGCGGCTTTCGTAGTAAAGCCGTACCACCGCCGGGCCGGCCGGGAGTTGCTGCCCGGTCCCCGCCTCCGGCGCCCCCAGGACACCGGGGATGAGGCCCAGGAAGAGGCCGGCCAGGGAAAGAAGGGAAAGGAGCAGACGAAGACGGTTCATCAGTACACCTCCTAAGGACTGTTGCGCGTTAGCACGTTCAAGACCTTGATGATTTCCCGCTAATCCACCGGGTCAAACCCGGTATGGATTTGTAAGGCCGCGAAGAACGACCCCCAAGGCCTGTCCACGATGCCCGAACGGTCATATCCGCTCCTCCTTGCAAATGTCCCCGAAACGAGGGGTGCAGCGGCCCGGCTCCGGCCCTGCACAGCGTTTTGACCTCCTTGTCTTTTCTGAACGCACCCGACGCCGGGAGCATCGGAATGCCCCTGGAGCATTTCTGCCTAGGGAAAGCCGACACAACCGGGAACAGAACCGGCCGGGAGCGGCTCTGACATGGCGTGTTGCTGATAGCAAGGGGTATTATACAACGGGTGGGGGAAAATGACAAGTTGGCTGGGGGCTTCTGCCCCTCGTGCCCCCATTGGGGGATAGGCCGGCCTCGTTTTCGGCGGCGGGACGGGGCGCTCGGCCCAGGGCGTACCCCGAAGCGCCGGCCGGCCCCTGCTCGCCCCCGACACCCCCGTCGGGGGGTATGGCATATCCCCCGAAGCCCTCCGCAGAAAGGCGCTGCCGCCGGCGTCAAAATGTCTCCGTGGCCCGGCAGAACCCGGTGGGCATCCGTCCTTATCCCCCATCCGGCGGGCCGGGCCTTCTGCTGGAGGCTGCCACTTCGCGGCCCCCCCGTGTGGGGGAGGGCCAGGGTGGGGGGTTCCCCGCTTGCGGGGAGGGCCAGGGTGGGGTCGGATAGGCCGGCCCCGCTTCCGGCCGGCGGGCCGGGCCGCCCGGCCCAAGGCGTGTCCCGAAACGCCGGCCGGCCCG
>JASFBA010000011.1:0-3033 GCA_036172265.1 Chloroflexia bacterium | reverse complement strand
CGGCGTTTTCTCATGGCCGGCCGGCGCTGGGATGTGGACATGGACCAACTTTGGGATTTCGACCATCCTGATTGGCAAAGCCATCTCCGAAAGTACGTTCTCCGTCATGGAAAACTCCATCCACCTGCTGGGATCGATTACTTTGTCTTCACTCGTGGCCTGTGGGACCATATCCTCCCCTTCGCCATCGGCCGCACTGCCTGGGACAACTGGTTGCTTTATAAGGTACGGGCACGCGGCGCTCCTTTGATTGACGCCACCCGAACCGTACTGGCGATTCACCAGAACCACGATTACGCCCACGTACCTGGCGGTTTTGAGGAGGCCTGGAAGGGCCCGGAGGCGGAGCATAATCGAGCCCTGATGGGTGGCTTCGATCACCTCTACACCCTGACCGATGCCACCTGGCTTTTGACTCCGCGTTGGCTGCTGCCGGCCCTGACCAAGGAACACCGACTCTGGCGCAGCAACCGGTTTGCGGATTCCGGCTTCAAAGCCTACCGAGAGGGGAATATCCGTCAGGCTGTAGGCTACCTCGTGAAGGCCATATGCTACCGCCCTTCACTCCTTGCCAACCGCGGAGTTCTCTCCATCCTGGCCGAGTCGGTTGTAGGCAGCCGGCTGATGGCCCGTTATCGGAAGTGGCGTCATAAGACCGAGTAAACAGGAGGTTTCCGGATGCGTATCTCGGTGATCGGCCTGGGCAAACTGGGGGCACCATTGGCGGCCGTGCTGGCTTCCAAGGGACACGAGGTCATCGGCGTGGATGTGGACGAGCGTCCTGTACATCTGATCAACCAGGGGAAAGCGCCGGTCTACGAACCGGGACTGGAGACCTTGATCCGGGCTTCGCAGAAACGCCTCTCGGCCACTGGGGACTATCGCCTTGCTGTAAGCACAACCGACGCCACCTTTATTATCGTGCCTACACCCAGTGATGAAAGCGGCTCCTTTTCGCTCCGGTACGTTCTGGCGGCGGCCGAAAGCATCGGCCGGGCTTTGCGACATAAGGAGGGCTTTCACCTGGTCGTCCTTACGAGCACGGTGATGCCGGGGGCCACAGGAGGCGAGGTTCTGCCGACCTTGGAAAGGGCCTCCGGCCGGCGCTGCGGCCGCGATTTCGGCCTGTGCTATAACCCCGAGTTCATCGCCCTGGGCAGTGTGATCCACGATATGCTCAACCCGGACTTTGTCCTGATCGGCGAATCCGACCCGCGTGCAGGCGATATGTTGGCCGACATCTACCGAAACTTGTGCGATAACGATCCTCCCATCGCCCGGATGAACTTTATCAACGCCGAACTTACGAAACTTGCCGTCAACACCTTTGTAACAACCAAAATTTCGTATGCGAACATGCTGGCCGAGATCTGCGAACACCTGCCGGGGGCCGATGTGGACACCATTACCTCGGCCCTGGGACTGGACAGCCGCATCGGGCGAAAATACCTGAAGGGCGCCACCGGTTACGGCGGTCCGTGCTTCCCCCGGGATAACCTGGCCTTTATCCACCTGGCCCGCCGGCTTGGGGTTCAGGCCGTTCTGGCCGAGGCGACCGACCGGCTGAACCGGGCGCAGGTTGCCCGGCTGGCCGAGATCGTCCTTTCCCGCCTGCCCGGCGGCGGTCGGGTGGGTATTCTGGGGTTATCCTACAAGCCCAACACGAATGTCATCGAGGAATCGCAGGGGGTAGAACTGGCCCGCTACTTGCTGGCACGAGGCATCCCGGTGGTCCTGTACGATCCCGCGGCGATGGACGATGCCCGCGCCGTCCTAGGCGATAACGCCATCTTCGCATCGTCGGCGGCGGAATGCGTCCGTCAGGCCGACGTCGTTGTGCTGGCCACGCCGTGGGAAGAATTCCGAGCGATTGCCCCATCCCAATTGAACTACACGAACGGCCGGCCGGTCCTCGTGGACTGCTGGCGCATCCTGGACCGGCGGCAGTACGAAGCCGTAGCCGACTATGTGGGCCTGGGTATAGGGCCAGGTCCCGACGGCGTTTCTTCCTAGCAGGAGGTCAAGGATGGATTGGAAGGATCGTCCGGTTCTGGTCACGGGGGGAGCCTCCTTTATCGGCTCGCATTTGGTGGATGCGCTCGTGCAACGTGGCGCGCAGGTCCGCGTTGTGGACAACCTCAGCAGCGGCAAAATCGAGAACATCCGAGGCCACATCGAAGAAGGGCGGATCGAGTTCATCCAGGCCGATCTCCTTCATCCAGGAGTAGCCCGGCGGGCCGTGGGCGGAGTGAGCGTAGTCTTTCATCTAGCGGCCGACCACGGCGGCCGGGGCTATGTGGACCTGCACCAGGCGGCCTGTTCCACCAACCTGGTGCTGGACGGGTTGGTCTTCCTAGCCTGCCGGGAGGCCGGCGTGGAAAAGATCGTCTACGCCTCCTCCGGATGCGTCTACCCCAACTACAAGCAGATGGACCCCAACGAGGTCATCTACCTGACCGAGGATATGGTTGGCCCACCCTATGATGCTGACAACATGTACGGCTGGGCCAAACTCATGGGCGAACTGACCTTGCGGGCCTATACCCGGGAATGGGGAATGAAAACGGCCTCCTGTCGTTACTTTACGGTATATGGCGAGCGAGGGGTAGAAAACCATGCCGTCATCGCCATGATCGCCCGGGCCTTTATCGGCCAGGATCCCTTTATCGTGTGGGGGACGGGCGAGCAGATTCGCAACTGGACCTATGTAGGCGACATCGTGGAAGGCACTGTCCTGGCCGCAGAAAAAATCGACGACGGCACGGCGGTCAACCTGGGCACGATGGAGCGCACGAGGGTCATAGATGCCGTACAGGAGGTATTGCGTTACACCGGCCATCGGGCGCGTATCGAACTGCACCCGGAGATGCCGACCGGCCCCTTGAACCGTGTTGCCGATAACTCTCTGGCGCGCCGGCTGCTGGGCTGGGAGCCCAAGGTCTCCTTTGTAGAGGGCTTGCATCGCACGATTGACTGGTACTTTGCAACGAAGGAGCGGGCGCAGGTACGGGAGACGCTGGATCGGATGCTGAC
>JASFBA010000010.1:0-64450 GCA_036172265.1 Chloroflexia bacterium | reverse complement strand
GATAAAGTCTACGGCTGGCGGCAGGCCGGCCGGGGCCGGGCCCAAGGCCTCCCGCACGTACTGGTAAGAGGGGAAGTCGGTGAGCATGATCTTGGGAACGGCGCGGAAGGCCGGGTCCTTGGCCAGGGTCAGGCCGGAGATGTCCTTCTCGTCGTCCTGGACATCCGCATGGAAAACGATGACGACAAGAAGGACATCTCCGGCCTGACCCTGGCCAAGGACCCGGCCTTCCGCGCCGTTCCCAAGATCATGCTCACCGGCTTCCCCTCTTACCAGTACGTGCGGGAGGCCTTGGGCCCGGCCCCGGCCGGCCTGCCGCCAGCCGTAGACTTTATCGCCAAGGAAGAAGGCCCGGAAGCGCTCCTCCAGGCCCTGGACCGAGCCTTCGCCCAGCATGTGCGCATTAACTGGAACCTCGGAATTCGCTGGGGGGAAAAGCCCCCTGCCGCCCTGGTCTCTCTCCTTGAACCGGAACTGCCGGCCGAATGCTTCCTCACCCGGGTCGAAGAGGTGAAAGACCTCCTGCGCAAACTTTTCTACGGCTTTGAACAGGCCGTCCTGGGCCGGACTCTGCTTGTCCTCCCAGGGGAATCGCTCTTCTTAGAGGCTTTCGCTTACCCCAAAGAGACTGCCGGAGCACCATCTCCCAGGGAGTTTATCGTCCACTGCGGCCAGACCGGGCCTATCCACCTCGAAAAAGAGCGATTCCTACGGATTCCGCAGAGCGTCGTTCCCCTTCTCCCCCGGCGAGAACTCGAAGCGGAAACCCGGCACTATGCTGCAACGGCCAGCACGCTTCCGGAGGGAGACCTGGAAGACACCCTCCCCTTTGAGGCCTTCTATCGGCAGCGTCCGGCCGAGGAGGTCCTTTCCGCCTTGGGCGACCTCCTGGAGCACCCCTTATCTTCGTGGCACGAACAGGGTCGCTTCCTCGCCCAGAAGTCGCTCCTTACCCTCTGGCAGGAAGGGCTCCAGGAACGGGGAAAGCGCCTTTCTATGGAAGAAATGTCCGGCCGGCTGGAGGGGCTTTGCCGAGAAAGCCTCGCCGCCGGCCTGGGGCACATTGCCTACGCTCCGAACCGATTGACCTTCTCCCTGGCCGAGGATGCCGTTCAAACCCGCAACCCGCTTATCTACCTTGATGAGAAGCATGCACCGGTCATCCCCTCCGTGATCTGCGGCCCCATCCACGGCCGGCCGGATGCCTCCCGCATCCTGGTCGGCCCACAAGGCCGGACCTGGCTTCTGGACCTCTCCTGGGCCGGCAACGGGCCGCTCGTGCGCGATTTCGCCGTGCTGGAGAATACCATCAAGTTCGACCTCATGGATGCGGCCGGCCCATCCGAGTGGCTGGAACTGGAGCAGCGTCTGCTTCGGGCAAAATCGCTGGGGGCTTCCATCCCATCGGAGGGCCTTCCCTCATCTTTGCAAAAGGCCGCCCGGACCATCGAGCGGATTCGATACCAAGCAGCCCAGACCCTGGGAGACACAAGCAACCTCTACCTCCTCGCCCTCCTCTACGAGGCACTGGAGCGGATTGCTCCCTATGAGCCGCAGATGCGATATACCCCACGGGAGATCGCCCTCTATGTGCACGCCCTCCTCTCCGCCGCCCTCATCGGGGACACCTTCGCGCCGCTCCCGGAGGCAGCCGGAGAGGAGTTCTGGCTGGACGAGGAGAACCGAGAGGTCTGGGTGGAAGGCCGGCGCATCCCTCTTACGGAACAAGAGTTCAAAGTTTTGCAATATATGTACCATCACCGGGGGAAACTCTGCCGGAAGCGGGCCATCGTGGAAGAAGCGCTGGGGGAACATTACGAAGATAGCATCCAGGAAAGGGATCGTCTGACCTCGCTTATGAGCCGGCTACGCGAAAAGATCGAGCAACCTCCAGGTCGTAAACGATTCCTCCATACCGTCCGGGGAGCCGGTTACAAACTGGAATTCTGAGGAAATCGTTACCTTTTTCTCAGCCGATTTACTACTTCCTGTTGTTTTCGAACCGGGCCAGAACGGCCCGGTTCCCTTTTCCCTTACCCTCCGTTTGGCTTTTCTCCAGATAATTGCCCTTTCTGCCGCTGCCAGGGCGTATAAAATAAAAACCGGGGAGACAAAAGAGTCTCCCCCCAAAAGGAGGCGACGATGGTCAGGGCACTTCTGTGGTTGCTGGCGGTGGTCCTATGGGTCTTGGTCGCTTTCCTGCCCGGCCCCGTTATCATCCCGGCAGCGGTCGTACTGGTCTTGGCCTGCCTCTCCAACCTGTACCGGCCTCCCGACAACCACATCGGGGTCATCTACCGTCTCGGCCGCCTCTGGCGTCTGGTGGACCCGGAGGAATGGGTTTGGCGCATCCCCCTCTTGGACCAAGTTCGCAGGCCCATCAGCCGCCTGCCACGCCAGACGACGGTAAAGATTTCCGACCTTCTGAGCCGAGAGCGGATTCCCATCGACCTCGAACTGCTTGGATTTTATCAACTCGATCCTCGCCTTGCCGGGGAGAACTTTCGTCTTCAGTTCCTCTACATCCCCGAGTCCAGATGGGAGGAAATCGTCGGGAACATCCTTCGAGAGGTGGCCGGCGAGATCGTGGGCCGTTTTCCTTTTCAGAACCTCCTCACTTCAACCGGCCGAAACCAGCTCAAGCAGGCGCTGAGCGAGGAACTGGCCCGGCGCGTGCGAGGGTTGGGAATCGAGGTAGACAGGCGTGATGGCGTGACGGTCTCTGCCCTCAGGCCGATGGACCTCTCCTGGTTCCGACTGCAGCCGCTCCTGGAGGGCATCCGAGAACGGGGGGCAGAGGAGGACGAGACCTGGAGGGCGCTGGTACTGGAATGGGCTGCGGCCGTGGGCCAGAACGGCAGTACGCCCCAGACCCTGATCACGCCGGGAGGTAACCAGGCGGGCCCCCGGCCGCGCCGGGAAACGAGGACGGCCGGCCGGCGTCCCGGGGAACCAGGCCCGGAAGCCGGCCGTGAGACGGATACCTCTCGAGTCATTTTGCTCGGATCCAGAGGCGGTTAGAAAGGGCTGACCAGGAGGTGCGAAATGAAAAGGATCACCATCGCCGTGGCCGGAACGGACGGCAAACGGGAGTACCAGGAGGTCCAGATCCTGCCGGGCACCCAGCCCCGCGATGTCCTGGCCAAACTGGGCCTTCACGGCTTTCAACTTTCCCGACCCGATGGCGGAGCCTTCGGCTTTGCGGACGACCTCTACCAGGCCGTTGCCGATGGGCAGAAGGTCTATGCCACCAAAGCGGACGTCGAGGCGGGCTAAAAACCTCCTATCGGAGGAAGATGTGGAAGTCCGGATCTTGGCTTGGGTCATTATCGGCCTTATCTTCTGTTTTGGCCTGTTCCTGGCGGGGCTCAGGGCCCGGCCGACCTCGGAATCCTCGACCGGCCCTGAACCCCCCAAGGTAGCCGCATCCGGCCGGCCGGATCAGGCCCTCCTCACGATCGGGCCGGCCGAACCCATCGTGGTAGGCCCCGGGACCGGGCCTGGAGATACGCAGGGGGACTGTTACCGGAAAGAAGGTACGCAACGCGGCCCACCATGGGTCATCGGGCCGGCCCGGCCTGTAACCATCGGCCCCAGGCCACGGGGCGTCTGGGAAGAACAGGGCTGGACCCGTTCCAGGAACGACGGGACCTGGGTTTATGAAGGATACTATCGAGTTCGGGATCGCCACGGTCGGCAGCGGCGCTTTCCAGGGCGGGTCATCGTGCGACCCGGCGAAGTCCGGCCGTACATCGCCGACCCACCGCCCGAACTCAGGACCCACCCCAAGGGGCCGTGTTTCATGCTGGTCCGCGCTCCCTGGTTTCGCCTTCACTGGCACCGCCCGGCCGGAAACGCGGACGAGGCCATCCTGTACATCGAAAAAGTTCTGGTGGAGGCGCTGAACGGAAGGGCTAACTGAACGCTGGCGGAGAAACGAAATGGCCGAGAAAAATCGCCCCAAAGCGGCTTCTCGCACCCTGAAGAGGCTGCTCCGGATGCTAAACCGGGCGTATGTCCAGGGAGTCGCCGACCTCCGGCAGTGCGGGGAATCGCCGACCCAGGTCGGGGTTCTGGCCGCTTTCCTTCCCCGAATCGCCGAGGTTCGTATAACCCTGGCCCAAACCTTCCAGGATAGCCCCGATTTCCGCCCGGTGAGGGATAATCTGCATCGGTTGGCCGATGAAATCTTCGCCGGGTTGCAGACCCTGTCCTGGGAGCATCACCTCGTCCGCGAAAGCCTGGTCCGGATGCTGCGTCTGGTGAACCAGGCCGATCTCCAGATCGCCAGATGCTTGAAGAAGGCGGAGGAAGCAGGGAGACGAAATGTCATCATCTCCAGCACAATCCTCTATCAGGCCTTCCATACCCTTTTCCCTCCCGAACGCCTGCTGGTCATCGCCGGCCGACGGCAGGAGAAAACGATCGTCCTAGATGCCGCCTTCGATGTCACCGGAAACAACAGCGGCGGACACGTCCGGGCCAACCCGACGCACCTGGCCAGAGCCTTGATCGCTATGGACCGCTCCGGAACCCACCTGGCTGCCTGGATGCATTCGCATCCTGGAAGCGGGCCGGCGGCTACTCAGCCTAGCGCCATAGATCGAAACCAGCATCAGGACTGGTTGCAGGACTATTCACCCGACCTCCTCGGAAGCATCGCCGTCGCCGATGGCTGGATTCGTTTCTGGGGCCCGGCACTTGAAAACGGCCGGGTCCGCCTGCGGATCGTGGGTTCAGGAATTCTCCAGGAGGATAGAGATGGTCTCCTCTACCGACTGGTCCAGTGAGGTCTTCCCGGCCTTTCCAGAGGTCCTGCTTTCCCCTCACCCGGTTATCGAGGAGGTGGCGGTGGAGCCTCTGCCTCCCCCTCACCCGGCCGAAGCCGACACCTTTGCCCGGCACGAAGGCATCCCTGGCCATCGTCAGGAGGCCTTGGCAGCGGCGCGGATCGTCCTGGTGGGTGCCGGAGGACTCAACAGTTGGACGGCTCTGGGATTGGTGCGTAGCGGAGCCCGCTCCCTTACTATCGTGGATCCCGACCTGGTGGACCGGACCAACCTGCCCCGCCAGTTCTACTTTCGGGAGGATCTGGGGCAACCCAAGGTGCTCCGCCTGGTGCACCATCTGGCCGGCCATTCCACCGCCGGCGCTCACCTATGCGGCATCGCCCTGCCTTTCGAACAGGCTCTGGAGAAGTTTGCCCTGCCGGCCGACCTCTTTATCTTCGGCGTGGACAACAACACCTGCCGCCTGCAGGGCGTCCAGGAAGCCCGGAGACGCCGCATTCCGGCCATCTTTACCATGCTTTCCAAAGATGGAATGCGCCTGCAGTGCTTCCTGCAGGGTCCGGATCCCGAGGACGCCTGTCTCTGGTGTGCCCTGCCCAACCTGGATCCGAAAAGCGCCGCCCCTTGTGCTGCGGCCATCATCTCCACCTGCTTTCTGGCCTCTGCCTTTGCCCTGTTCTTTGCCCATCGAGCCCTAATGGGGTGGCCGGAGGGAAGTGAGCGGTTCAACTGGCGCGAGGCGGATCTTTTGGGGATGGCCCCGGACCGAATCGGCTTGGTCCATCGCCGGCCGGGTTGTCCGGTCTGTCAGAGTTTGTGATCTTTTTCTGGTATCCCGCCCCCCAGGTGCTTCTCAGGGGGAGGATCGCCCGTCTCTCTGTCCCCTCGCCCCCTGTTTCCTAAAAGGTATCTATGAAACGAAGGATCTGCGCATGGCTAAAGACCGGCCCGTCTATGCAGACGTAGCGCTCGCCCACGTTGCAACGGCCGCACTTGCCCAGACCGCACTTCATCTTCATCTCCAGAGTAGTGTAGATCTGCTCCGGAGCAAAGCCTTGCTTCTGCAGGAGTTGGGTGACGAACTTGATCATAATCGGCGGGCCGCAGGTGATGGCGATGGCATTTTCCGGCGAGGGGGAGACCTTGGCCTGAAGTTCCGTTACCAGGCCGACGTTCCCTGTCCAGGTCTCGTCTCCTACGTCCACGGTGACGTGAAACTCGGCATCGGGGGCGGCGGCCCACTCCTCGTACTCCTCGCGGAAGACTAGGAGATTGGGAGCGCGGGCCGCGGCCAGGATGGTGAGATGGCCGTAGTCGGCGCGGTGGTCCAAAACATACTGAATGACCGGGCGTAGCGGGGCAAAGCCGATGCCCCCGCCGATGACGACCAGGTTTCTGCCACGGAAGTCGTCCATCGGAAACCAGTTGCCCATCGGCCCGCGCACGCCCACCGGGGCCCCCTCCTCCAGGCCGTGCAGGGCCGAGGTGACCGTGCCCACGCGGGCTACGGCGAACTCGAGTTCCGGGCTCCGGGACGGCGTCCCGGCCAGCCCAAAGGGCACCTCGCCCACACCGAAGGCGGAGACAAAAGCGAACTGCCCGGGTTTGTAATCGGAGAAAGCGGCCCGGCCGGCCTCGTCCTCCAGATGTACCCGCAGGAGTTTGATGCCTTCGGCTAGGTCGCGGATCTCGACAAGCGTTCCGGTATACGGGAGAAACGGGTTGTTCATCCCTGCTTCGCCTCCTCGCGCTCTTGGGAGCGAACGGCCACCTCCTCCAGTATCTCCGTCAGGTCGATGTTCACCGGGCACTGGGCCACGCAGCGCCCGCATCCACTGCACAGGAGCGTGCCGTTATAGCGCCAAGGAAAATAGTAGTACTTGTGATAGAAGCGGTTGCGCAGACGCGCCCCACGGGTGGGACGGGGGTCGTGTCCGCTGGCCTCGATGGAATAGTGCTTGGAGGTGCAGGCATCCCAGGCCCGCAGCCGTTCTACATATCCCCCTATTCCCCGATCCCGGATGTCAAAACAGTAGCAGGTGGGACAGTTGTAGGTGCAGATCTTGCAGCCCAGGCAGCGCTCCCCCAACCGCATCCAGTAGTCGTCGTTGAAAATACGGAGCCATTCCTCCATCGAAGGGCAAGGGAAGGTAGGGAGTTCCGGGGCCCGGGGCACAAAGGCCTCCTCTAGGGCGGAACCGCTGGCCGGGGTCAAGAGGGTTTCCCCCCGTTCGGTCAGGCTCTCGGCGATGTAGCCTGCACCGTCCCGGTACAGCACGATGTCCATATTTTCCGTGCCGATGGGGGAGCCGCCGACCGTAGTGCAGAAGCACTCCGGCGTGGGGACCGTCAGGCAGGCCAGGCCGACGATGGCGGTGTTCTTCCGGCGCTCGCTCCAGTAGAAATCGGCCGGCTCTCCCAGAAAGAGGGCGTCCATCGAAGTAAGGGCTGCGGCATCGCAGGGACGGACGAGGAGAAGGACTTGCGGCCGGCCCACCTCCGGAAGTTCCATCCGGACGGCCTTCTTTCCCCGCCGGATATGGAAGAGCGTTTCCGTGGCGGGGAAGAAAAACTCCTTGAGGCTGTTCGTCGGCCGGCCCACTTCCAGGTCAACCTCCGAAGGCACACCGATTTCCTGAAGAAAAGTCCTCTCCCCGGAACGTATCGGGGCGATGACACGGTTCTCCCGAAGCATATGGCCCACCCAGGCCAGGAATTCTTCTTTAGATAATCGGCGTTGGGGCATCGTTCACCTCAAGAAGGATGAATCAGGGTTTCTCCAATTCTTCCTTGCGGAAGGTCATAAAGGGCGCCGGCGTTTCCGCGTCCATCCCGGCACGGAAGGAAAAGGTCTTCCGGACCTCCTCGGCCATATAGCGCTGGTAGAGGAAGACGGGGATGCCCATCGGGCAAACCCGCTCGCACTCGCCGCACTCGATGCAGCGCCCGATCAGGTGATAGGCACGCAGGACGTGGTAGAACTCGTTTTCGGAGGGGGCGATGGCGATGCTCTCCCAGGGCGGGTCGAGTTTCTCGGCGATGCAGACCTCGCAGTAACACATCGGGCAGACCTGCCGGCAGGCGTAGCAGCGGATGCAGCGCCGGAAGTGCTCGGCCCAGAAACGCCGGCGCTCCTCGGGGGAAAGGGCCAGGAGACGGGCCAGATCGTCCGGCAGGCCCGATGCGGCCGGCGCCTCGGAAGGTGTCCCCAGGAGGATGTCGAAGGTCGGTGGGACGCGGTCGGTGCAGGTGGCACAGGCCTGTTTCCCCGGGATACCGGGGCAGGCCACTCCGATGGCATAGACCCTTTCGCGCCGTACCTGGTTTTCCAGGACCAGGACATTGAGGGCGCGGGCATCGCAGGGTTTCAGGACCACGGCCACGGCCGGCGGCTCCTCGCCGCCCTGGGGCTTGAAGTCGAGGAGGTAGAGGGCCAGGTTATGGGCGCAGCGCTCGTCGAAGAGAAGCCGGCCGGCCTCCTCCACCGTCCGCGCCACCAGCGGGCGGACCTGCCCTCGCCGGCCTTCCTCATAGCCGATTACCCGCGCGACACGCCCGCTTTCCAGAAGTTCCCGGGCGATACGGCGAAGGTCGTCGGTCACGTTCATCGTTCATCCTCCAGAACCGCCTCGGGTCGAATCCGGGGCCCCAGCCGGCGCACTTGCTCGGTAAAATGGGCCACGACCTCGGCAAAGCGCGCCCCCTCCGAGGCCGAGACCCAGTCCAGTCGGAAGCGCTCCTTTTCCAAGCCGAAGAACTCGAGCAGGCGGTGGAAGAGGTGCAACCGCCGGCGGGCGTGGTAGTTGCCCTCGCTGTAGTGGCAGTCGCCCGGATGGCAGCCCAGGACGATCACCCCGTCCGCTCCTTCCCCAAAAGCCTTCATCGCCAGCATCGGATCCACCCGGCCGGAACAGGGCACTCGGATGATGCGGATATTGGGGGGATAAGAGATTCGGGAGGTACCGGCCAGGTCAGCCCCGGCGTAGGAGCACCAGTTGCAGAGGAAGCCGACGATACGTGGTTCGAATTCCATCTGTCTCCTCACCATTGGGGGGACTGTGCTCGCCGTTGAGCA
This sequence comes from Chloroflexia bacterium, assembly GCA_036172265.1. GTDB lineage: Bacteria > Chloroflexota > Chloroflexia > DTKN01 > DTKN01 > JASFBA01. The sequence goes on along the minus strand of JASFBA010000010.1, from coordinate 55,585 downwards.
CAATCCCATCTCACGACATCGTGCCCTGGCTACGTCAGGCTGAAGGGCGGGTAGGCATCGGTCAGCATCAGCATATAGGCGTTCACTCGGGTGCTCCACCGGGTAACGCCCACAGCAAAGTCGAACATCCCCCGGGGAAACTTGCCGGCGAAGAGGATGGCCCACCAGGCAAGAAACTCGACGACCATCACGGCGAGCGCCAGGAAGTACAGACAGAAACCGTGGGGGATGCCTACGTAGAGCCATCCAAAGAAGGTTCGCAAGAGCAGGATACCCCGCGAACTCTTCTCCGGATAGGCTGCTTCCAGATGGACCGGGTAGTCTGCGCCTGGTTCGGCTGCCCCGAAGAAGGGCGGGTAGCGGTCGGTTAACATTACCATATAGCCGCTGACCCACAGGCTATATCGCAGTACTTTGACCACGAAATCGAACATCCCCCGGGGGAACTTGCCCGCAAAGAGGATGGCCCACCAGGCGATAAAAAAGACAAAGACCTCGGCAATGCTCAATATCCAAAGTAGGAAGAAGTGAGGAAGCAGGATGAGCCAGCCGAGGAAGGTCCGCAGGAGCAGGATGCCCCGCGAACTCTTCTCCGGATAGTCTGCCCAATAGCGAACCGGATGGGTTTCCACTGGATTCCTCCTTTTTAGTACTTATCTGGCCGACATTCCTTATGATTCAACCCGCTTCTCACCTCCTTTCGGTCAGTCAATCGGGAATTACAACCCCACACGTTTTCCGAATTCCCGATCTACCAACCCCAATCTACTCGCTACTCCTCGAGCGGTTCCGCAAACAATGCCGCCACCTGTCCCACCAGTTGCTGGTCCGTAAAGCCCTTCAGGTTGATGGCCGCCCCTCGGCAGGCGTTGACGCAGAGGCCGCATCCCTTGCAGAGGCTGGGGTTGACACGGGCCACCTCTTTTCCGCGCCGGGTGGTGGTCATCTCGATGGCCTTGTAGGGGCAGACCTGGACGCACAGCCGGCAGGCCACACATTCGCGCTCGTTCACCTCGGCCACCATAGGGCTGGAGACGAGCATTTCTTTCGAGAGCACCCCTACCACCTTGACGGCGGCGGCGCCGGCCTGGGCCACGGTAGCCGGAATGTCCTTGGGGCCGGTGGCACAGCCGGCCAGGAAGATGCCGTCGGTGTTGGTCTCCACCGGCTGCAACTTGGGGTGGGCCTCGTTGACGAACTCGTAGGGGTTGTAGGAGATGTTCAAGGTCTGGAAGAGTTCACGCGCCCCCTCTGGGGCAGTGATGCCGGTGGCTAGGACCACCAGGTCGGCTTCGATCTCCACCGGCCGTCCCAGGAGCGTATCCACCCCCTCGACGACGAGTTTGCCGTCGCGCTCATAGACCTGGGAGACACGGCCGCGCAGGTAGTGGGCGTTATATTGCTCGATGGCCCGGCGGGTGAACTCGTCATAGTCCTTGCCGGCGGCGCGGATGTCCATGTAGAAGTTATAGACCTCCACCTCGGGGTCGTGTTCCTTGAGCATAATGGCGTACTTGGCCAGGTACATACAGCAGACCACCGAGCAGTAAGGCCGGCCGATCTTTTCGTCGCGGGAGCCCACACAGGAGACGAGCACCACCGTCTTCGGCGGCCGGCCATCGGAGGGGCGAAGGACGTGGCCGTGCGTGGGCCCGGAGGCGTTCATCAGGCGCTCCAGTTCCAGCCCGGTGATGACATCGGGGTAGCGGCCGTAGCCGTACTCGCCGCAAACACGGGCATCGAAGAGGCCGTAGCCGGTGGCGACCACGATGGCCCCGAACGGCTCGGTGACGAGTTCCTCCGTCTGCTCGAAGTTGACCGCTCCCCGAGGGCACTTCAACTTACATACCCCACATTTGCCATGTTTAACAAAATAGGTACAGTGTTCGGTATCAATGACCGGCACAAGGGGAACCGCTTGGGCAAAGGGGACGTAGATGGCCGCCCGCCGGCCGATATAGGCCTCGAATTTGGCGGGGATGCCGCCCTTGACCGTGCCGTCCTCCTGCTCGCGGGGGCGCAGGGGGCAGACGTTCCAGCAGATGCCGCAGCCGGTGCAGAGTGTCTCGTCCACATAGCGCGGCTTCCGCCGGATGGTTACCTGGAAGTTGCCCACAAAGCCCTTGACGCCGACCACTTCCGAATAGGTGTAGAGTTTGATCTTGGGGTGCTGAGCGGCATCCACGAGTTTCGGCGTTAAGATGCAGGCGCTGCAATCCAAGGTGGGGAAGGTCTTGTCCAGTTGGGCCATATGGCCGCCCAGCGACGGTTCGCGTTCAACGATGACCGTCTCATAGCCGGCCTCGGCCACATCCAACGCCGCCTGCACCCCGGCGATCCCCCCGCCGATCACCAGGCAGCGTTTGGTGATACCTACCCGCACTTCCTCCAGGGGAACTAGTCCCACTGCCTTGGCCACGGCCATACGGACGATGTCTATGGCCTTTTCCGTAGCCACCGGAATTTCGGCATGTACCCACGAGTCGTGTTCGCGGATGTTGGCCTGCTCCATCAGGTATGGGTTCAACCCGCCCTGGGCTGTAGCCTTGCGAAAAGTGCGCTCATGCATGCGCGGGCTGCAGGCCGCCACCACCACCCGGTCCAGGTTATACTCCCTGACCTTTTGCTGAATCAACTCCTGGCCGGGCGTAGAACACATATAAACATAATGGGTGGCGTAGACCACATGGTCCAGTTTGGCCGCTTCCTCGGCCACCTTCGCCACATCCACGGTGGCGGCGATGTTGGTACCACAGTGGCAGACAAAGACACCGACACGGGCCATGAAAGACCTCCGTTAGGATCGAAAGCCGGTGGTAGGGCCGGCTTGGTGATGCGCGTTTCGTATTGCGTATTCGTATTGTGTATTCGTATTGCGTATTCGTATTGCGTATTCGTATTGCGTATCCTTCCCAGCCGGCGGGCTACTGGATGCCGGATTCGGCAAGCAGCGGCCGGGGATCGGTCAAATGGTGGTCCAGCAAAAGTTCTTCTACCCCATGACCGGTCGCCAGGCCGACGATCTGGGTGAAATAAAAGATTGGGAGGTGAAAATCAGTTCCATAGCGCCGGTTGATCTGGCCCTGGCGCATATCCAAATTGGCGTGGCACATCGGACAGGCGGTCACGAGGCCGTTGGCGCCTCGTCGCAGTGCATCCTCCAGCAGTTTGCGCGTCAGTTCCAACGCGATCTCGGTGCGCGAAAGGGAGATGCTTCCGCCGCAGCACTCTGTCTTCAGAGGCCAGTCCACAAGCGTCGCTCCGGCGGCTTGGACGATGCGGTCCAACATGGTCGGGTACTCCGGGTCGTCGGGAGACAGGACCTCGGGCGGGCGCACCAGGAGGCAGCCGTAGTAGGCCACCAGGCGCAGCCTGTTCAGGTCGCGTTGTCTTTTTTCTCGGAGAAGGGCCAGATTTTCTTCTTGTGAGAAAAGGTCCACCAGCGAATGGACCTGAACATCGCCCTCCCAGGGAAGATCGAGGAGGCCGTTGATACGGGCACGGAGGGAGGGGTCGCGCAGGTCGTGGACGGTGTGGCGCAGCCGGGCATAGCACATGGCGCAGGGGGCAACGAGGGCGTCAAAACCCTGTTCGACGGCCAGGCGCAAGTTTCGGGCCGGCAGGGCAAGGGAAAGTTCGTAGTAGGTGGAATGGCCGGAGGAAGCCCCGCAACAGGTCCAGCCCTCCAGTTCGACCAGTTCGAGGCCGATTTCGCGGGAGGAAATCCGGGCAGAGACATCGTATTCCCGGGCCGTGGTCTCCAGCGTGCACCCGGGGTAATAGGCCAGACGGGTCATCCTTTTTCCTCCAGGGCGGCAACTCGTTCAAAGATGCGGTTCACCTCATCCTGTCCCCGGAAGCGTTTGGGGAGGAGGGAGACCTTCCGGTGGGTAAGCATCGGCAAGGCCAGGTCCAGGCTGGAAAGGAGTTGGCCGGAGCGGAGGTTATACAGCCCGATCAGGCCGACCTCGTACATCCGGCCGGTCAGGCGCACCCATTGCAAAAAGGCCTGGTGGAAGGCCTTGACCGTTCGCTCGGAGGGGCGGATCCCCTCGGCCAGGGCGAGTTCGCGCAGGGCGTCCATCACCCGGGCCACGTCCACCTGGCAGGGGCAGCGGGTGGAACAGGTAACACAACTGGCACAGATCCAGTAGGTATTGCGGCCGAGCACCCACTCTTTCTGCTCCAACTGGATGCCGCGCAGAATCTGGTGAGGAGCAGCGTCCATCCAGCCGGCCACCGGACAGCCGGCCGTGCAGCGTCCGCACTGGTAGCACTCGCGCACGTCCACCTGGATACGCCGGCGGATCTGCTCGGCAAAGGGGCGCTCTTTCAGGTCCAGTTTTAGCATATTCGCTTCCATGTCTTGACTCCAAAGGTGCTCCTATGGGGGTAGGAGAAAGGTCTCCTTGAGCACGGTCTCAGCCCTCTCCAGTTCTTTGGCGGAGACCACGCAGGCCACCGTGGAAATGGAAGTGGTGATCATCAGTGTTTCCACGCCGGCCCCGGCTAAGGCGGAGAACATCTCCCCGGCGATGGCCGGCCGGTCGGAAAAGTGCGGGCCGTAAACCGCCACCAGCGCCACCGGGGTCCGCTCTTCGACCGCCCGGGCGTTCAGGGCTGTGGCCACCTGCCGGACCACCCGAAGCGCCTGCTCCCGATAGGCCTGAGCCACAGTGAGCGCTAGACTAAAGCCGCCGGCATAGTCCCGGCACTGCACGACGGCATTGGCACTGATGCCTTCGGCCCCCAGTGCCGCCATCAGTTGGGCAACAGCCCGCGTCGCCGGGGGCAAACCCAGCACCTGGATCAGGGTCAGGGCACCTGTCTTAATGATACCACCAATCTGGATTTTCGCCAACTTGCTTCCCTGCTCAACGATTCAGGAGCCGCGCCACCTTCTCCAGAAGCCTCTCCGGCGAGATCGGCTTTTCCACAAACTCTTCTACCGGGAGGTAGTCTACGTCGGGTGCAAAGCGCAGCGGTGTGGTGGTGTGGATGGCCGTCAGCATCAGGATGGGGATATGGCGATAGGCGGCATAGGGCGAGTTCGGGTCCGGACTGCGCAGTGTCAGGCTGAACTGGAAGCCTTCCGTGGTCGTGTCCATCATCACATCCAGGATAATAAGGTCGGGATTTTCAGAGACTACGCGGTCCAGACCCTGCCGGCCGCTCGAAGCGCTGACCACCTCGTAGCCGGCACTTTCCAGGGTCATACGGATGACCTCGACCGTGTCCGGGTCATCATCCACTACCAGAATCTTGGCCATGGTCCGTCCTCCTATACCTCACAACATCCGACCGAGACCCGGGAGAGCACCGCCAGGATGGCGGCCACTGCTTCGGGCACCCTCTCCCGGGCGGACCGGCTCAGTCCCCTCTGCCAGCCCAGGGAAGCGGGCTGCAGGGCAAAGATATCCACCTCTTTTGGGGCCCATCCCAGCCGCTCGGCTAGAGCAAGTATTTCGGCCAGGCCGGCCTGGTGGAGGGAAAGGAGAGAAACAGCCCCAATCAGGCCCACCTCCGGCCAGCGGAAGTGCACGAGCGTCCCTGTCGGCTGGCCCATCTCAGCCACATCTACCACCAGGAGGCGCCTCCGGCCGGCGATGGCCGAAAGAAGCCCCAAGCCGGCCGTGCCACCGTCCAGCACCTCCACCTCGTCCGGAAGTTCCAGCCGGGAAAGGGCCTCGATCACCGCCGGGCCGAAGCCGTCATCTCCATAGAGAGGGTTCCCCAAACCCAGAACCAGAACCGGCCGGCCTTTGTTTTCCATACCCGCCTCAGCGGAACTCGACCTCGAGAAGATGGGTCGAACAGGAGATACAGGGGTCATAGGCCCGCACGAGCATTTCCAGAAGGAGGCGGATCTCTTCCTGGGGACGCTCGATGACCTGTGGGATCAGGGCCTCCATATCATCCTCGATATTCTGATGGTTCTGCCCGGTGGGGATGACCAGATTGGCTTCCACCACCAGGCCGCGTTCGTCCAGCGTGTACTCGTGGAAGAGGACACCCCGGGGCACCTCCACCGCCCCCACGCCGTGGCCAGCCCGCACCTGCACCGTGCGATCCTCCCGGCGCAACCCCCGGGCCAGCAGGAGGTCAATGAGACGAAGGCTATCTTCTAGGGCGTGGACTACCTCTACCACCTGAGCCACTGTGTTCATAAAAGGATTGGTGCAGACCGGGCGGAAGCCCAGGGCTTCGGCCGCCTTCCTGGCCTGGGGGGAAAGTTGCTCATAGTTGTTATTGAAACGGGCCAGTGCCCCTACGGCGTAGGAGGGCCGGCGGTCCGAACGAGCCCGCTTGGCGGTCGAGTAGGGAACGATGAACTCGATCACCTTCTTCCGATAGTCCGAAACGGGAGTGGTGCCTCCATCGGTCGAGGCGATGTCGCCCTCGTAGAAGGCGTACTCATCGGGATGCCGAAGAGCCAGGTATTCGGTATCGCGCCGGAAGTCGGGGATGGAGAACAGCCGAAAGACCTCGACGATAGCCCAGGCATCGGCTAGGCCGGCCTCGATGCGGGTGCGCAGGGCAGAAAGTTGTTCCTCCGTCGGCAGGCTGGTCCAGCCGTTGACCACGGCGTTGATCGGATGGGTCGTCCGGCCACCGATGAGGTCACACCACTCGTTGGCCAGCCGGTGCAGGCGGATGATGGTCAGGACAACCTCGCGATGGCTTTCCACCAGGGGAACAACGCTAGGGGCACCCAGGAAATCCGGCGCGGCCAGGTAGCCGGCGTGGAGGATGTGGCTCTGCACCGTCTCCCCGTGTAGGATGAGTTTGCGCAGGAGGAGGGTCTGCTCGGAGGGGCGCACGCCCAGAGCATTCTCCACCGCCTGCAGGGCACAGAGGGTATGGCCGATGGAGCAGATACCACAGATACGCGAGGTAATGTGGGCGACGTCGGCGTAACTCTGGCCCCGTACCATGGCCTCGAAGAAGCGCGGTGCCTCGGGGATTTCCCAGCGGAAGGAGCGAAGTTCGCCGCCGGCGATTTCCACGTGGATGTTCCCGTGGCCTTCGACACGGGTGAGGTAGTGCACCTGGATCTTACCGTCCTTCATCGTAGCCCTCCTTCCCGGCCCTGAAGAGAGGCCAGTTCGGCCTGGCAGCCGCCGTAGAGGTTGACGAAGTGGAGAATCTCCTCCAGGTTCAGCCCGTATTGGGCCAACACCCCGCGGTGGGAATTCAAATTCGGTTCAGGGACCAGTCCCCGACAGCCCTCGCAGCGATTGCCGAAGGAGGGGCAGACGGCCCCACAACCGGCCCGGACGATCGGCCCCAAGCAAACCAGCCCCTTGTCGAAGACGCAGACGTTGTTCTTGCGCTTGCATTCCACACAGACGGAATAGGTGGGGAGGGCCGGCTTTTTGCCCAGGAGGAGCGCCTTGATGATCTCCAGAAGTTCCTGGCGGTTGACGGGACAGCCCGGGACAACAGCGTCCACCCGTACCACCGCCTCTAGTGGGCGTGTGGGTGCCGTATCAAACCATTCGGCATACTCGCCGTAGACGGCGCGACGCACCTCCTCCAGATCGAAACGGTTTTTCAGGCAGTTGATTCCGCCGATATGGGCACAAGCCCCAAGGGCCACGAGCGTCTTGGCCTGTTCCCGAATCCATTGCAGACGGGAGACCTCTTCTTCGCGGGTGATGGAGCCTTCCACCAGGGCGATGTCAAAATCGTCCGAGTGCTCGCTCATGGCTTCACGCCAGGTGACCATCTCCACCGGGCCCAGGAGGTCCAGAATTTCCTCCTCCAGGTTGACGATCTGCAACTGGCAGCCCTCGCAGCAGCCAAAGTCAAAGATGGCAACCCGCGGCTTCATCCGATCGCCTCCTTCAGTCCTTTGATCTGGGCGTATAAGAAGACGGGCCCCTCCTGGCAGCAGTAGACGCCGTTGATCTGGCAGTGTCCACACTTGCCCACGCCACACTTCATCCGGCGTTCCAGAGAGAGGTAAATCTGGTTTTCCGGGATGCCCTTGGCCAGAAGTTCGATGAGCACGAAGCGGTACATGACGGGCGGCCCGCAGGTCACGGCCACAGTGGAGCGAGGATTGACCGCCACGCTGGGGAAGAGGGTGGTAATTACCCCGACATGGCCGGTCCAGGTGGCATCGCCCCGGTCCACTGTCAGGTGGAACTCGATATCCCGGCGTAGGGCCCACGCGGTCAGTTCTTCGGTGAAGAGGAGTTCGGAAGGGTTGCGTGCCCCGTAGAGGACGATGACCCGGCCGAATGACTCCCGTTCGTCCAGGACGAACTGGATAAGGGAGCGCAACGGGGCTAGGCCCAACCCCCCGGCGGCGAAGAGGAGGTCCTTGCCGCGCATCTTTTCCACGGGGAAACCGTGCCCGAAGGGTCCCCGGATGCCCACCCAATCTCCTGGTTTCATCCGGTGCAGCGCGTTGGTCACATCACCGATGGCGCGCACACATAGTTCAAAGGTGCCACCGCGGGTGGGGGAAGAGGAGACCGAGATGGGAGCCTCGCCAATACCCAGGACGGAGACCTCGACGAACTGCCCGGGGTGTTGGCCGAGGGCCTGGCCCTTTTCCAGACGGAGGGTGAAGAGTTTTTCCTTCTCCGTCAGCCGCTCCACTTGGATGACCTCCGCCATCCGGGGCAGGTAGAGAGAACCGCTTACAATCTTTCGGTCTTCCATATCCTGCTCCTTTCTCCTGCCTCAGGCCCGGCAGGAGGACTCGAGGGCGTTGAAGATCTCGACCGGGTCGATCTTGACCAGACAGGCCCGCACGCAGCGCCCACAGCCAACACAGCCGACACGGCCATAGTCCTCGTACAGGTACTTGCCCTTGCGGTAGAAACGGTGGCGCAGCCGGGCCGAGCGAGGTTCGCGGAACACCTCGCCTGAGGCGACGCGGGTAAAATCCTTGAGCAGGCAGCCGTCCCAGCGGCGCAACCGTTCGCCCTCTTGGAGGTTCAACTTCAGGCGGTCCTGCACATCGAAGCAATAGCAGGTGGGGCAGACCAGGTTACAGGAACCGCAGCCCAGGCATTTCCGAGCCAGTTCCTCCCAGAGGGGGCTATCGTAGGTCAGTTCGAGCACCTGGGCCAGGACCTCGGGTTCGACGTTCAGTTTCCGGGTAAAGCGCGGCCACTTTTCGCCCAGCACCCGGTTCAGGCGAGCCACGTCCTCCCCGCTGGCCGGCCGGGCTTCCAAGGCGTACCGGGAGAGGAGTTCGTTTCCGGTCTCCGTCCCTACCTCTACGCCATAGGAATCGCCCAAGTCGGTGAGGAAGAGGTCGTAGCCTCCGGTAACTTCCAGGGAGCCCATGCTCTTACAGAAAGAGCGCTCGTCGCAGGGGCGCAGGCAATCCAGTCCGACGATGAGGGTGCGTTCACGCCGTTCCATGTAGGGAGTGTCCAAGGTGTCCTGAGAAAAAGCCAGGTCCAGGAGCCAGGTGGCATTGATGTCGCAAGGGTGGACACCGAAGAGGATGCGCCTGCGGTCGCTATGCACTGCCTCGACCTGAGGCGGCTGACCCAGGTAGAAGCGCAGGAGAGTCTCCTCCGGCGGGAAGAGAAACTCCTTGGGCGACTGCAGGGTAATAGGATAGTCCAGACGAACATCCTCCGGCCGGCGCAGCGAGGCGAAGACAAAGGCATCGTCCTTGGCTACCGGGCCAATCACCTCGTAGTCGGCCATCAGCCGCGCCAGAAAGGTGCAGACCTCTCCTTTGGGCAGTATCCAGAGGGGCATAGGATCCTCCTCGTATCTCTAGGTGAGGACAACAAGGGGTGCAGAGCCATTACGCCCCGGCCGGAGAGGACGCCAGGCCCTACAAACCAAGACCTCGTTGTCTAAGCCATTCACCATCGAACACCTCGCCGTTGAGGTTTTCTAATGTGAATTATACCACGATTCCCCAGGCTTGTCAAATGGGGGTGACGAAATTCGTCATGGGCAGGGACAGGACCCCCCTCCAGGGGAATAGAGAGAATGAACGCCTGTCGCACCGGTTTCCAGACGCCGGCCCGGACGTCCCGGCTAGAAACTCCCCACCGCCTCCACGGCATCGTCGTAGATAGGGAAGAGGGAGAGAAGGCCGGCTAAGGAAAATGTCTCGCGGATATTCGACGGAACGTTGACCAGACGCACGTCGCCGCGGTTGAAACGACGGACCGTCTTGCGCAGACGAAGCAGGCTGCGCAGCCCACGGCTGCTGAGAAAGGTCACGTTCCCCAGGTCCAGGACGAAGCGGAAATAGCCTTGGGCCATGGCCTCGTCCAAGACGGCATCCAGCCGGGGAGAAGTTTCCGCGTCCACTCGGCCCGATATAGTTACATAATAAACGCGCTTGAGCGCCTTTCCGGTGACTTCCATATGATCCTCCTTTGGGGCCGGAAAAAGGGCAGATGTCCGATGCCGATATTATATAGAATATAACCCCCTACGTCAAATGAAGATTGTAATTTTGGGTAGGCGAGGGCAATGCCTCCGCAAGTGCGCGCTTGCTCGGGTTGCCCATTGTGCCGCCGGCCGAATTTGGCCGGCCGCGCCGTTTCGGCGGTCTCCAAGGGGGTGGTGGAACCTGCTGCCGGAGCAGTTCCGACATGCCCGGCAGCGATCGGCGATCCCGGCGGACCCCTTCTGGGGTCAGGCTGGCATAACGGTGCAGAAGTTGTACACCATCCCCACCAGGTACATCGCCGCATCCAACAACGGCTGACGCCGCAGCAGCGCCCAGGTACGCCGCACCAGGGCGGCCGGGCACAGAAGGTGCCGTTCGCCAGGGCGTAGCGACGCTATGCCCCGATGTTCATCGTTTCCTCGGTGGTCATCGTCTCCCCCCGTAAGACCATCTTTTCAAGAACTATACCACCTTCGGTAAGATTTTATGATGGAATGTGCCGGTTGCCGAGTTGCACTTCTGTGGTACAATATGGGCCTGAAGAGTTACTCTAGGAGAGGCTATGCAGGACCAATTTCCGGAAAACGGCCCGGGGCCGGCCGGCCCCCCCAAGACGGGAAAACGCTCTACCTGGGGAGACACTTTGCCTTCGCTCCCTGCTCGCTTCCAGGCTGCCCTGGCTCGCTTATGCGGGCCTCTTTCTCCCCACAGGATTGCCCTGTTTACCCTCTTTGCCCTCCTGGGCATCCTGGCCCTCGGCGCCGCCTTCCGCTTCACCAATTTGGAGTGGGACGAACGCCTGGCCCTCCACCCGGACGAACGTTTCCTGACCTTTGTGGAAACCAGCATTGCCTTCCCCGAACCATGCCGGCCTTTTATCCCCATCCTCCGGGGACCCGAAGGCTGGGGCAAGGGCGATTTCTTCGCCCACCTCCGCGCCTTCTTCGAGGGAGCCGGTGCTTACATCCAGGGTGCATTCACGGCTACCTTCCAGGAAGGGAAACTGGGGGACTGCTTCCAGGAATACCTGGATTCGGCCACCTCTCCACTGAACCCGCGCAACCGCGGCCACGGCCTCTGGGTCTATGGCTCCCTTCCGATCACTTTCCTCCGTGCCGTGCTGGAATCGCTTTCCATCTCCGACTTCTTTGAAGTCACCTTGGCCGGCCGCATCTTTTCGGCCGTGGTCGACCTCCTGACGGTCCTCCTTACCTTCGTCCTGGGCCGGCGACTCTACGGCCCCCGGCTTGGCTTGCTCTCCGCCCTCTTTCTGGCCCTGAGTGCCTTCAACATCCAGAATTCCCACTTTTTCACCGTGGATACCACCACTTCCCTGCTCACCCTCCTGGCCCTCTACCTGACCGTGGTTGTGGCCGAGGGCCGGGGGAAATGGGGCACTTTCGCCCTCCTGGGCCTCTCCTTCGGCGCGGCGGTGGCCTCCAAAATCAACGTGGCCCTCTTCGCCTCGGTCATCGCCCTGGCCGGGGCCGTCCGCGTGTGGCGGCGCGTCCGTGCAGAAGGGGAACCGGCCCTCTGGCCGGCCGTCCGCAACACCGCCCTGGGCTTGCTTCTGGCCGCCCTGCTTTCCCTTATCGTCTTCCGCCTGGCCCAACCCGACGCCCTCACCGGCCCCGGCTTCTTCGATGTCCAACCGGAGGCGCGCTACCTGAGCAACCTGGGCACTGTGCGCGACCTGGTCAGTGGGGAGATGGATTACTACCCCGGCCACCAGTGGACAAACCGCGCCCCACTCCTTTTTCCCTGGCAAAATATGGTGCTCTGGGGGATGGGACTGCCGCTGGGGCTTGCGGCTTGGGCCGGAGTGGTCTGGGCCGGCTGGAAACTGGTGCGCAAACGCGACCTGCGCCCCATCGTTCCCCTGACCTGGACCCTCCTTCTCTTTATCTCCCAGGGCGTCCAGTTTGTCAAGACGATGCGCTACTTCCTGCCGCTCTATCCCTTGCTCTGCATCTTTGCCGCCTACTTTCTGCTTTCGCTCTGGGAAAAGGCCCGGGACCGGGAATCCCCCCGGCCGCGCTGGCGCACCGCTTTGGCCGGGATGCTCCTGGGGCTGGTCGTCCTGGGGACGTTCCTCTGGGCCTGGGGCTTGGTCCAGATCTACCGCCGGCCGGTTACCCGGGCCGTGGCCTCGCGCTGGATCTACAAAAACATCCCCACCGACCGGGGGGCCCTCCTCACCTTGGCCGATGGAAGCGAGGTGCCTATCGCTATCCCCAATGCCCACGACTATGCCTCCGGCGGCCCCGCTACCGTAACGCCTTTTTCCCTCCCCGCCGGCGGAACGGCCGTCCGGGTCACCCTTGCCCACCTGCAGGACCTCACGGACACTCCCGACGAGGAGGAACTGGAGGTCGCCATCTGTGCCGACGCCGAGGGGCGGGAAGTGCTGGCCCGGGGAATCGTGCGCGGAGACTTCCGGGGGCCGGCCGGCGATGCTGCACCGGGCAAGGTTTCCCTCTCTCCCCTGGCGCTGGAGGCCGGCCGCACCTACTACCTCCGCCTGCGCGCCTTGCGCGGCATCGTGCGTACCTGGGCCGTGGCCCTGGCCAACGAGCACTGGGACGACGCTATCCCCATGCGCGTGGACGGCAAGGACGGTTTCTCCATCTACCGGGGCCTGCAACTGGAGCCCTACGCCGAGGATACCCCGGAGAAGGTGGAAAACCTCCTCCGGATGCTCTCCCACGCCGATTACCTCTGCCTGACCAGTAACCGCCTCTACGACTCCATCCCCCGTCTGCCCATGCGCTACCCGGCGACTACCCGCTACTACCAGGCCCTCTTCGACGGCTCCCTGGGCTTTGAACGGGTGGCTACCTTCACCTCCTACCCCACCCTCTTTGCCCTGGGCGTCCCCGAGGGCCTGAAAGATACCAGCGACGAAGAACGCGCCCGCCTCCTCTCCGGCTGGACGGGCCTCCCCGTCCCCGACCAGGGGGCAGAGGAGGCCTTTTCCGTCTACGACCATCCCAAGGTGCAGATCTTTCGCCGCACCGAGGCCTTTGATATCGAACAGGCCCGCCGAATCCTCACCGAGGGGATAGATGGGGAAAACATCGCCCGCCTCCGCCCGGTCGACGTGCCGGCCTACCGCGACCTCCTCCTCACTCCGGAAGAGCAGCGCATCCAGCAACAGGGCGGCACCTGGAGCGAAATCTTCCCCACGAGCGGCTGGCCGACCCACCTGGCCCTGCCGCTTTGGCTACTCCTGGTGGAAGGCTTGGGGCTACTTACGCTGCCGCTTGCCCACTTCTTCCTGGGCCGGCTGGCCGACGGCGGATACCTGCCGGCCAAGGCCCTGGGCATCCTCCTCCTGGGCTACCTCTCCTGGCTTCTGGCGGCGACCAAGGCACTCCCCTATACCCGCTGGACTCTCCTCCTTGTCCTGGGGCTTCTCCTGGTCGCCGGCGGCATCGTAGGCTGGCGAAGGCGAAGGGAACTTGCGGAACTTTTCCACACCCGCCGGCGGCTTCTGCTTCTGGAGGAAGCCGTCTTCCTGGGCGGCTTTTTCCTCTTCCTCCTGATCCGTCTGGGCAACCCCGACGTCTGGCATCCCTACTTCGGCGGAGAAAAGCCGATGGACCTGGCCTACCTCACGGCCATCGTCCGCAGCACCACCTTCCCGCCCTACGACCCCTGGTTTGCCGGCGGCTATCTGAATTATTACTATTTTGGTCACATTCTTCTGGCCGGCCTGATCAAACTCACCGGGATCGTCCCCTCGGTGGCCTATAACCTGGCTATCCCTCTCCTCTACGGCCTGACCTGCGGGGGCGCCTTCACGGTGGTCTACCACCTGGTCGAGCGGGGAGAGGGGGAACTGGAGCGTCGCGCCGCCTATGCCGGCCTGGCAGGAGTCATCTTCGTCGCCCTCCTGGGAAATCTGGGCGAGTATATGCTCATCCTGAATAAACTGGGCGAGGCCAGCGGCCTGGCTTTTGAAAGCACCATCCCGGGGCTGGCTGCGGCGGTCAAAGGGGTGAACGGGCTGTTCCAGGTACTCCGAGGTGCACCTTTCCAGGTGGGCCTGGGCCAGTGGTACTGGGACGCCTCGCGGGTGATCTCCGACATCGTCCACCGGGGGGCTAACGGCGGCGAAATCAACGAGTTTCCCTTCTTCACCTTCCTTTACGCCGACCTCCACGCCCATATGATCGCCCTGCCCTGGACGCTTCTGGCGCTCACCCAGATCGTGGCCCTTGCCCGAAACAGAGGGCGAAACTTCTGGTCTTGCCTCCCGCCGGCCGGGGTGATGCTGGGGCTGGCGCTGGTGCTGGGGGCACTCCGCACCGGCAACTCCTGGGACTTTCCCACCTACTTCCTCCTGGCCGTCCTCGGCTGGGCCGTGGTGCTCTACGGGCGCGGCCGGCCGGACCCGGGCCTCCTCCTGGGACCGGCGATCCTTGCGGCCGTCCTCTGGTTCGGAAGTTCCCTCCTCTTCCAACCCTTTTGGAACCGCTACGGGGCCTTTTACACCAGCGTGGAACCGTGGACGGGAGAGCGCACCCGGGTCGGGGAATACCTGATCATCAACGGCATCTTCCCCTTTATCCTGGTGAGTTTTCTCCTGGCCGAAACGCTGGGGCGGGGAGTCCGGGAGAAGCCGCTCCGCCTCCTGCGCCTGATGGCTCGCTTCTGGGACCGCCTGCCCACCCTTTCCCAACGGTTGCGGCGCTGGGGCAATCCCAGAGGGACAGCCCTTGCCAGCCTCCTAGGGGTGGGCCTTCCCCTGCTGGCCCTGGTACTCTTTCTCCTCCTGCCGGCCGAAGAGGTGGCCCAACCCTCTTTCTTCCAGCGCCTGCGCCAGCAGCACCTCCTGGGCTGGCTGGTGCTCTTTGCCGCCCCGGCCCTGATCCTCCTCCTTCGCCGCCGGCAGGAAGCCGGGAAACGGCTGACGGCCCTGCTGATCCTGGGCGGGCTGGGACTGAGCGGGGGTGTGGAACTATGGGTCATCCGGGGCGACATCGGGCGGATGAACACCTTTTTCAAGTTTTACCTCCAGATCTGGGTCCTCTTCGCCCTGGCCTCGGCTGCGGCATTGCCTCTCCTGTGGAAGCGCATCGAAGGCTGGACTCGATGGCCGCGAAGTCTCTGGCGCACCGCCTTCTTCATCTTGCTGGGCCTCTGCGCCCTTTACCCGTTGCTCGCCACGCCGGCCAAAATCCGCGACCGTTTCCCCAACACCGCCCAGGGCTGGGGACTGAACGGCGAGGCCTTTATGCAGACCGATGTCTACGATGACGGCCGCGGCCCCATCGTCCTGGCCCAAGAAGCCGGGGCTATCGCCTGGCTCCGGGAACATGTGGAAGGTTCTCCGGTGGTCCTGGAGGGCTTTGGCCCGATGTACCGCTCTCTGGTCGCCCGCATCTCCATCTATACCGGCTTGCCCACCGTCATCGGCTACGATTGGCACCAGAAGCAGCAGCGGATGCTCGTGGAGAGCCGCCTGGGGTATCCGGTAGTGGACAGGCGGGTGCGGGATGTGGAAACGCTCTACAGCACCACCGACCTGCGGACGACGCTCGACCTCCTGCGTCGCTATCAAATCTCTTACATCGTCGTCGGGGAACACGAGCGACACTATTACCCGGCGGCCGGGCTGGCCAAGTTTGAGCAAATGGCGGGAACGTACCTGGAGCGAGTCTATCCGGTCGGGGAAATGGAAAAGCCAACCTCGCCGCCGGCCGGGGAAATGCCCACCCCGTACCCTTCGCCGGTGCCATCTCCGACCGCTTATCCTGCTCCTTCTGGGGCAGTCCCGGAAGGGTCAACTTCGAAACCCGCTCCTTCGGGTGGCACGGCGATCTACCGGGTCCTGCCCTCGGTTTGGGAACCGTAGACCGGGGAACCTTCTCTGTCGAGGATAACGATGGTCCGTTATATTCTGCGCCTTCTTGCTCTGGGCCTGGCCCTGTTCCTGGCCTATTTGGGGCTAGGTATGCCGCCCCTTTCCGCCTGGCAATCCTACGGAGAATGCCTGCGGGGGGCCTGCCTGGACCAGGCCATGGGTCTACCGGTACGCACCTGCACCCCTCCTTCGGAGGTGGGCTGGTGGCTCTGCCTGTTGGGAGCGGCCGTGGCTTTCCTGGCGGCCTTCTGGCCGGGCCGGCCCGACAAAGAAGAGACCTCCCTGGGGCATAACGTCCGCCTCTTCGGCGCCCTGCTCCTCACCGCGGCCCTCCTGGTGGGGTTGCAACTCTTGCGGTTGCAGTTCTTCCGTGCCCCGGACATCGGCCGGCAGGTGGCCTATATGGACCCCGGAAAGTGTGAGGACGACCTCCGGGATGTCCGCCCCCTTATCGCCGAGCAGCGCACCCGCCGCGGCCGCATCTACGACAGGAACGGCGTCCTCCTGGCCGACATCGCCGTCACCGCCGAGGGGCGGGTGCGCCGCGTCTATCCCCGTGGCGACCTGGGGCATATCGTGGGCTTCTATAACCCCTTCTACGGCAACACCGGCCTGGAGGCTACCTATGACGAATACCTTGCCGGCCGGGTGAACCAAGAGGCCTGGAGCACCTTCATCGAAGAACTCACCCACCGTCCGCACCGGGGGAACGACCTGTATCTAACCCTGGACATCTCCCTCCAGGAAGCGGCCGAACGGGCCTACACCGAGAGCGTCTCCGAAACGCTGGGCATAGATTGCTCTCGGGAGGAATGCCCCCCCGGGGCGGTCGTCCTCCTGGATACGCGCACGGGAGAGGTTCTGGCCATGGTCTCCTACCCCCGCTTCGACCCCCGCCCTCTGCTCATTGACCCCGAGGCCGACTGGGAGGAGGAACAGGCCCGCATGACGGCCTACTGGCAGAGCCTCATCTCCTCGACGAACGCCCCCCTCCTGGACCGGGCCACCTCCGGGCTGTACCCGCCGGGTTCGGCCTTCAAGACGCTCACCGCGGCGGCGGCGCTGGATAGCGGGCTTCTTACCCCGGAAAGTGTGATTTCCTGCACGGACCGCCTCACCGTCACCGGACATGTGATCGTCAATGTGGAGACGGGCCTGGCACGAAGGATGAAACGACAGGACCTTCTGGAGGATTTCCAGTGGTCCTGCAACACGGCCTTTGCCCGAATCGCCCTTCTCCTGGGGGCGGAAAAATTCGGCGAGTACGGCCGGCGTTTCGGGCTGACCTTTGGGAGCAACCTGGGGATGTGGGCCGATTTTACCGACCTGCCGGCTGCCACCAGCACCCTTGCCGGCAACCGCACCTTCCTGGACATCCCCACCGGCCTGGCCGATACCGGCTACGGCCAGGGGGAGGTGCAGGTCACGCCGCTCTATATGGCGATGCTGGCGGCGACGGTGGCCAACGAGGGGACGATGATGCGGCCGTACCTGGTGGCGCGGGCGATGGACCCGGCCGGCCGGGTCCTTTACGAAGCCCGGCCTACTCCCCTGCGCGACCCCATCTCCCGGCAGACGGCTCGGACGATGAAGACGCTCATGGTAGCCGTGGTGGAACGGGGCTACGGCTGGCGGGCGCGCATCCCAGGCGTGCAGGTGGCCGGAAAGACCGGCACGGCAGAAGCCCCTCCCGGCAAGCCCCATGCCTGGTTCATCGCCTTTGCCCCGGCAGATAACCCCCGCTTGGCCATAGCGGTCGTGGTGGAGCACGCCGGCCACGGCTCCCAGCATGCCGCACCGATCGCCCGGCGGGTGCTGGAAGCGGCGCTGGGAAAGTAACCCTTTCTCCAGGAGATCTCCCTATGGACAAGGATGTGGTCATCCTGGCAGCGGTGCGCACGCCGATCGGAAATTTCGGCGGGGCGCTCAGGGATGTGCCGGCCGCCCGATTGGGCACGACCGCGGCGCGGGCGGCGCTGGAACGGGCTGGCCTGGCCCCCGAGGCGGTGGACGAGGTCATCTTCGGCTGTGCCCGGCAGGCCGGAAACGGCCCCAACCTCGCCCGGCAGATCGCCTTCCACAGCGGCGTCCCCGTTGAGCGGCCGGCCTTTACCGTGAACAAAGCCTGCGCCAGCGGCATGAAGGCGGTGACGCTGGCCGCCCAGTCCATCCAGGTCGGCGAAAACGCCCTCGTCCTGGCCGGCGGGGTGGAGCAGATGTCCCAGATACCCTACCTTCTCCTGCGGGCCCGCTGGGGCTACCGCCTGGGCGATGATACCCTGGTGGACGCGATGTACCGCGACGGCTACTTTTGCCCTCTGGCCGGGATGCTGATGGGCGAGACGGCCGAACTCCTGGCCGAACGCTACGGCATCACCCGCGAGGAACAGGACCGCTTCGCGCTGGAGAGCCACCGCAAGGCCGTAGCCGCCTGGGAGAGCGGGGCCTTCCGGGAGGAAGTGGTGCCGGTGGAAGCACCGGCCGAGAAAGGGGGGACAACGCTGGTCGAACGGGACGAACGTCCGCGGGCCGACACTTCCTTGGAGAAACTGGGTCGGCTGCCCCCGGTCTTCAAACCCGACGGCACCATCACCGCCGGCAACGCCTCCGGCATCACCGATGGGGCGGCGGCGCTGGTGCTCGCCTCCGAGGAACGGGCACGAGAACTCGGCATCACCCCCTTGGCCCGTATCATCGGCCACGCCGGCGCTGCCGTACACCCCCGGGAGATGGGGCTGAGCCCGATTCCGGCCACACGGAAACTCCTGGCCAAGACCGGGCTACGGCTGCACGATTTCGACCTGATCGAACTGAACGAGGCCTTTGCCGCTCAGGTGCTGGCGGTGGAACGTGAACTGGACTGGGACCCCTCCCGGCGCAACGTCCACGGCGGCGCGGTGGCCCTGGGACATCCTACCGGCTGTACCGGTGCCCGTATCCTAGTTACCCTCCTCCACGCCCTTCGCACCTACAATAAAAGGCTGGGCCTGGCCACCCTTTGCGTGAGCGGCGGCCCAGGCATGGCCATAGCCGTCGAGCGACTCTAGTGCTCCCAACCGGCAAATGCCCAGCACAGGCATAGCCCGGAAAGCGGGGTAGGCGAAGGCGGTGCCTTCGCCTACCCAAATACTTCACTTCAGCGGAGTTGTCCTACTACCGTGTGCCGCGCAGGCGCGGGTCCAGGGCGTCGCGCAGTCCGTCGCCCAGGAAGTTGAAGGCGAACATCGTAATGGAAAGGGCCAGGGCCGGGAAGATGATCTGGTGCGGAGCAGTACGGATGTACTGAGCCCCCTCGGAAATCATCAACCCCCAACTGGGCGTCGGCGCGTTTACCCCCAGACCGATGAAACTCAGAAAGGCCTCGGTGGCGATGTAGCCCGGGATGGCCAAGGTCACGGTGATGACCAGCGGCCCCAGGATGTTGGGAAGGATATGGCGGAAGACGATACGCCAGTTGCTGGCTCCCACCGCCCGCGCTGCCAGCACAAACTCCTGCTCTCGAATCGAAAGCACCTGTCCCCGGGCCAGCCGGGCCGTTCCCATCCACGCCGTCAGCCCGATGCCGATGAAGATAAAGAGCATGCCGCCGAAGTATCTATCCAGGTCGCTCAGGGCCTTGGCAAAGGCAGACATCCGTTCGGCTCCGGCGAAGGTGGAGCGGAAAAAGGCCATCATCAGGATGATGAGGAGCATGGTGGGGATGGCGTACATCAGGTCCACAAAGCGCATCATAATGTTGTCTATCCACTTGCCGAAGAAGCCGGAGATTAGACCGTAAGTCGTGCCCACGACCAAGGCGATCAGCGGTCCCACAAAGGCCACCGAGAGGGAGATCTGCGCCCCATAGATCAATCGGCTCAGGAGGTCTCGTCCCAGGTCATCGGCGCCCAGGATGTATTGGTCGCTGACGATCACATAGTCTCTCATCATTGGGAAGACCGTCAGAAGCCACTCGGGCACCTGGAGTTGCTCCATGCGGTGTTGCTCGGCATAGTGGTAAGGGGCAACGAAACTGGCAAAGATCGCCGACAGTACCAGAAGGGTCACCAGAACGGCACCGATGACGGCGGCCCGGTTGCGGCTCAGCCGGTAAAGGGCATCGGCCCACAGGCTGGCCGTCTTGCGTCGCTTCGGAATGGCGCTCTCTGCAACCGCCATCTTATCCCTCCTACTCATAGCGGATTCGCGGATCCAGCCAGGCATAAGTGATGTCCACCAACAGGTTGGCCAGGATCAGAAAGACCGCATAGAGCAAGATCGTTCCCATAATCACCGTATAGTCCCGGTTCGTAATACTGGTGATAAAGTACCGCCCCAGCCCCGGGATGCCAAAGATCTGCTCGGTAACAAAGGTTCCGGTTACCACGGCGGCAAACATCGGCCCCAGGATCGTCACCACCGGGATGAGGGAGTTGCGCAGAGCATGGCGCATGATCACGACCCGCTCCGAGAGCCCCTTGGCCCGGGCCGTGCGGATATAGTCCTCGCGGATAACC
The DNA here is from genome assembly GCA_036172265.1 of Chloroflexia bacterium. Classification (GTDB taxonomy): domain Bacteria; phylum Chloroflexota; class Chloroflexia; order DTKN01; family DTKN01; genus JASFBA01. Next base: position 34,836 of record JASFBA010000010.1, on the reverse strand, counting down.
TGGAGGAGGCTGGCCCGGGTCAGGCGGGCGATGATGGCCGAGTTGCCGATGCCCAGGGCAAAGGCCGGCATGATGGCAAACTTCCAGAAGCCGTCCCAGGTGTAATCGCGCGGGAAAAAGACGGCGACGAAAGGAGGAGCGGCTCCCCAACCTGTCGGAGGAAGCCACTTCAAAAGCACGCCAAAGATATATTGCAGAATCGGCCCCATGGCGATCACCGGCACCGAAACCCCGAAGATGGCCACGCTCATCCCGAAATAGTCCCAGATCGTGTTCTGCTTCAGTGCCGCCAGGATGCCCATGGGCATGCCGATAATGACGGCGATCGTCAGGGCCAGAAGGCCTAACTGGAAGGAAACCGGCAGGTTCTGCTGGATGATCTCGGCGACCGAACGCTCCTTCAACTGAAGGGAAGGGCCAAGGTTGATCCAGCGGAAGTGCCAGCCGCCTCCCAAGGGAATGGCCACCAAATACCTCTCCATAACCGAATTCGACGGATCTGGGTCCTGGCCGGATACCTTGAGCGACTGGTCTTCGCTGCGGATGGTGTACCGGGTATCATCATCCACAATCGCCCACTGGCTCCCGGCCTTTTTCACCTCCACACGGGCCTTGTCGGAAAGGGCCCGGCCGTTTCCCTGGAACTGCTCCCGTAAGGCGGGAGAAATCACCTTTTGATCGAGTTCTCCGGCGAACTCCGGCCCGATCTGGAAAGAGAAGGGGCCAATGTGAAAGATTCGGGGCACGGCGACGTTGTAGAGGAACAGGCCGTACTGTTCAAAGAACGTCTTGTCCAGGCCGTACTTGTCCTTCAGCATCTCCACCGTGACTGCCGGGAGCGCCTTTTCCCGATCGAAAGGACCGCCGGGCACGGCATTTTCCAGGGCAAAGGTGATAAAGGACAGGAACAAGAGAACGACAAGCATCCATAGGAAACGCCGGACGATAAAACGACCCATATCGAGACCCTCCCGGAGGGAGGGCAGGGCCCCCTCGACGGGAGGCCCTGCCCTCAAACGAAATGCTTACCGCTGGAGGCCCCACTTCTCCAGCGCCTCATTCCCGTGCTGGGAGAAGGTGCGGATGACGTAGGGCTTGGTGCAGGTGACGCGGGTGTACCAGTAGATGGGGGCGACGGCCGCATCTTCCCAGACCAGGAGGTTCTCCGCCTGGGCGTACATGTCCATACGCTTTACCGGATCCATCTCTACCGCGGCATCCTTCAAAATCTGCTCGAAGGTGTCGTTCTTGTAGAAGATGCCGCCGTCGGGTGTGCCGTCGCCATCGTCATCCGGGTTGCTGGAACCGCCCAGGGCAAAGACCTCGCGGGTCCAGTTGTTGGCATCCGGATAGTCCAGGCACCAGCCCAGTCGCCAGACCTGAGGAGTGTCGGGGCTCTTGATCGTCTTCAGGTAAACCTTCCACTCCTGGTTGGTGACGTTCACCTTGATGCCCAGGGTCTTGAGCCACATATCCTGGATGGCCTCGGCGATCTTCTTGTGGCCCTCGGAGGTGTTGTACATGAGGGTGATTTCGGGGATCTGGTCCACCGAGGTAAAGCCCATATCGGCCATATAGGACTGGAGTTCGGCCTTAGCCTTGTCCGGGTCGTACTTGACGCCCAGGTCCGGATACTTGTCGGGGGTCGGACAGGCGGCCATGCCAGGCCGGCAGAACCACTGGGCCGGTTCCTGGCCACCCTTGAGGACGGTGTCGATCAGCCCCTGCCGGTCAATGGCCAAGGAGAGGGCGCGGCGCATATGGACGTTATCCACCGGCGGCTTGGTGGTGTTGAAACCGTAGTAGTAAGTGCAGCCCATCGGGGCGATCATAAGTTCCTTAGAGAGCACCGGATCGGCCTTGACGCGGTCGATATCGGCGATGGGCACGCCGGCCACATCCAGGTTTCCGGCCTCGTACTCAGTAAAGGCCGGCGAGGCATCCAGCATGGTGAACTTGATCTCGTCGATCTGGGCCACCGGAACGCTTTCGATGCCCGGCCAGAAGGGGTTCTTGACGATGGTGAGGTAGGCGTCATGGACCCACTCCTTCAGGGCATAGGGGCCGTAGGACTGGTTGAAGCCCGGCTCGGTCCAGCGCTCGCCCCGGCCCTCGGTGCAGTCGTCGCCCTCGATGATCCAGCGCGGGACGGCATGGGCCGTCCACAGGCCGATGATGTTGAGGTTATAGACGGCCGGCGTGGTGAAGGTGACGACCAATGTGGCATCGTCGATCGCCCGCACACCGACCTTGCTCGTGTCGGTGATCTTCCCGGTGTTGTAGGCGTCAAAGTTCTCGATGGAGAAGCCGAGCACGTAAGCGTACTCGGAGGCCGTCTCCGGGTTGCCGGCACGCAGGATGCCATATTCAAAGTCGTAGGCGGTGACGGTGCGCGGATTTCCCTCGCAGTCCAGCACCTGCTCCACCTCGGTGCCGTTCCAGCGTACCCAGGGGATGCCCTGGCGGACCTTGAAGGTGTAGACCCGGCCGGTGGCGTCGGCGGTCCAGGATTCGGCCATGCCCGGCTCCAGGAGGAGCGTGACCTCGTTCAGGCGGGTCAGGCCGACGGTGAGTTCATCCACCACCTGCACTGAGGAAGTGTCGGTGGCCAGGTTCGGGTCCAGGGTCGGGACATCGCCCGGTCCGAGGTTGATGCGCAGGATGTTCGGGCGGACCGGAACGGGGGTCGGCTGGGGCGGCGCGGTAACGACGATAACCGTAGCCCCGCCGGGAACGGTCTGCACGACCGGCGGCTGCGTGACCACAACGGTGGTGGGGACGCAGGCGGCCAACACCGTGCCGGCCAGCACCAGCATGCTCAATACGATCATCCACTTTTTCATCTGAAGCCTCCTCTAGGGGTTTCCCAAAATCTGCTACCCACAACCGGTGTTGCGCTTTTCCTCGATAGTCATCACCTCCTTTCGGGAAGCGCTAGTAGAGGAAACAGGCCACCCAGTGGCCCGGCTTAACTTCCTTGTAGGGAGGCTTCTCCTCCTTGCACTGTCCCATCACCTCGAGGCAGCGAGTGGAGAAGTTGCACCCCTTGGGAGGGTTCGCCGGGCTGGGGATTTCGCCTCTCAGAAGGATGCGCTGGCGCTTTTCCTCAACCTCCGGGTCCGGCACGGGCACGGCCGACATCAAGGCCCGGGTATAGGGGTGGAGAGGGTTCAGATAGATCTCGTCCCGGTCGGCCAGTTCGACGATCTTGCCCAGGTACATCACCGCCATCCGGTCGCTGATGTGCCGCACCATGCTCAAGTCGTGGGCGATAAAGAGGTAAGTCAACCCGAACCGCTCCTGGAGTTCCTCCAGCAGGTTGACTACCTGGGCCTGGATGGAGACGTCCAGCGAGGAAATGGGTTCGTCGCAGACGATCAGGTCCGGGTTGAGGGCTAGGGCGCGGGCAATGCCGATTCTCTGGCGCTGCCCGCCGGAAAACTCGTGGGGGTAGCGGTTGACGAAATAGGGGTTGAGGCCGACCAGTTCCAAGAGTTCCTGGACACGCTCCTGTTTTTCCTTCCCGGTGGCCACGCCGTGGACCTCCAGCGGCTCGCCGATGATCGCTCCCACCGTCATACGGGGGTTCAACGAGGCGTAGGGGTCTTGGAAGATGATCTGCATGCGCCGCCGCATCTGGCGCAGTTTCCGGCCACGAGCGCGGGTCAGGTCCACGCCGTCAAAGAGGATCTGGCCGGCCGTGGGCTCGTACAGCCGTAGGAGCGTCCGGCCCACCGTAGTCTTGCCGCATCCGGTTTCCCCCACCAATCCCAGCGTCTCGCCGCGGTAAATATCAAAACTGACATCATCCACGGCCTTGACGTCGCCGATGTGGCGCTGAAAAAGCAACCCGCGGGTGATAGGAAAGTATTTCTTCAAATTGCGAACCTGTACCAGCGGTATCTGCTCGCTCGTCATCGGTTTACCTCTTCTGTTCCGCAATGGTTTGCCATCGCCAACAGGCCACCAGATGCTCATCCCCGTCGGCCTTTTCCAGCGTCGGCATCGCCTCCAGACACTGGTCCGTCACATAGGGGCAGCGCGGAGCAAAAGGACACCCCGGCGGAAGGTCAATGAGGTCCGGCGGCAAACCGGGGATGGAGATCAACTTGGTGCCCGGGGCCTCGTCCAGGCGGGGGAGCGATCCCAAGAGGCCCTGGGTATAGGGGTGGCGCGGCCGCTTATAGATATCCTTGACATGGCCTCGCTCAATAATATAGCCGGCATACATCACATTGATGATTTTGGCCAGGCCGGCCACCACACCCAGGTCGTGGGTGATCCACATCACCGCCATCCCCAGTTGATCCTGCAGGCGCTTCACCAGGTCCACGATCTGGGCCTGAATGGTCACATCCAGCGAAGTCGTGGGCTCGTCGGCAATCAGGAGTTTGGGGTTGCAGGAAAGGGCCATAGCAATCATGGCCCGCTGGCGCATCCCTCCGGAAAACTGGTGGGGATAATCGTCCAGACGAGACCGGGCATCCGGGATACCCACCATAGTCAGCAATTCTTCGGTACGCCGGCGAGCCTCACGGTTGTCCATCCCCTGGTGAAGTTTGAGGGCCTCCATAATTTGAAAGCCGATGGTGTAAACGGGGTTGAAAGAGGTCATCGGGTCTTGGAAAACCATGGCAATCTCGGCTCCCCGAATCTGGCGCATCTCACTTTCGCTCAAGGAAAGGATGTCACGTCCGTCGAACCAGATTTCATCGGCCCAAATTTTGCCCGGCGGCTGAGGGATCAGGCGCATAATGGAAAGGGCATGGACACTTTTCCCACAGCCGCTTTCTCCCACAACTCCCAGAGCCCCTCCTTCTTCAAGCGCATAGGAAATTCCGTTGACCGCATGAACTTCGCCGTCCTGAGTAAAAAAGGAGGTCCGAAGGTTCTCAATGCGCATCAAAATGCCCATACCTGCTCCTCTCGATTTCACGTTCAGCCATTTCCAGAGCACCCTTGCCCTGGAGATTCAATGCATTCTAAGTATAATGCGCAAGGGCGTTGTTGTCAAGTGCCATTGGGTCTGGGTCTGCTTCTCATCCCTCCGTGTCGTGTGCCCTCTCCGGCCGGCGGGCTTGGCCTCTCACCGGAAATCATCCCCGCGACTCTCCTTGTGGGGAGGGTCAGGGTGGGGTCTTCCCGTCCAACCGTTTTGTCAGGGATAAAGCCCCTGGTATGGCGAGCATCCGCCAGCGAACGCGGAACAATTCACAGACAACGGTAGATTTGACTCATGGTTACAATAGAGAGATATGAATCGTATACAGTCGTAGGGCGGTGAATTGTGGATAGGGAAGAAAAAGGGGCAAAATCAAGCCCTGCCAGCCGCTGGGAACAGTGGAGAGAGGGGGACAGGCCGAGCCAGCCGGTGATGTTCATTGAGGCCAAAAGTTTCCTTCAAGGGGAATTATCCCCAAAACTGAACACTTTTCCACCGTTCAAGGGGAGTTATCCACAGGGGAAGTTTCGAACAAGTGTCTACTCTGGGCGATTGGACCACTAGCAGTAGTTTAGAAACAGCATAGAGACGACTAAAGATGGAAAGGGTAAGAAGGCTGTGGAAATGTGGAAAGCAGGGGATGAGGGAAAGGTGTATACAATTTTTGATTTGCTCACTGCTGCCTTCTATGGTACGATAGGAATACCTTTCGAGAGGTGGCACGGATGGAAAAAGGGCGCTTTTCCGGCTGGCTGGCAGCGCTGGAGGTGGAGATGCGGGCCTGTTTCCCCGATCCGCCGCCGGCCCTGGTTCCTTTTTACGGTATGATGGCCTATCATCTGGGCTGGCAGGACGCCTCTTTTCGTCCGATAGAAGGGCGGGTAGGAAAGCGGCTGCGTCCTCTCCTCTGCCTCCTGGCTGCCGAGGCGGTCGGGGGGGAGTGGGAGCGTGCCCTGCCGGCGGCGGCCGCGGTGGAACTGGTGCACAACTTTTCCCTTATCCACGACGACATTGAGGATCGGAGTTCCCTTCGCCGGGGCCGGCCCACCGTCTGGAGCCTCTGGGGCGTTCCCCAGGCACTCAACGCCGGGGATGCCCTCTTTACCCTGGCTCGATCTGCCCTCCTGCGATTGCGGCGGTACGGCTTTCCGGCTGAAACCATCCTGGAGGCGATCGCCTTCCTGGACCGGGCTATCCTGCGGCTGTGCGAAGGGCAGTATCTGGACCTCGCCTTCGAGGGCCGGCTGGATGTGGACGAGGTCGCCTATCTGGAGATGATCGCGGCCAAAACGGCGGCGCTCCTGGAGGCGGCGTTGGAACTGGGGGCACTTTTGGGCGGTGGCGATGCGGCGACGATAGCCGCACTTCGTACCTACGGATACTCCTTGGGAATGGCCTTCCAGGTGCAGGATGACATCCTGGGCGTCTGGGGGCAGGAGGAGCGCACCGGCAAACCGTGGGCCGCCGACATTGTGGAGCGGAAACTGGGCTTGCCGGCCGTGTATGCCCTGGAGCGGGCCGGGCCGGCCGGCCGGTCCACCCTGGAGCAGGTCTACGGCGGAAAAGGGGCGGTGACGGAGGCAGAGGTGGCCGCCGTCCTGGCCGTGCTGGAGGAGGTCGGTTCGCGTTCCTACGCCGAGAAGGTCGCGGCCCGCTACTGCGAGGAGGCGCTGGAAGCGCTGAGGCGATTGCCGGCCGGCCCGGCCCAGGAGGCGCTGGAAGAGGTGGCCCGTTCGCTCCTGGGCCGGGAGGAATAGTTTCAGACCTGCCCCGACCCTTTTGCCGCTTGCACCAAGGCGCGGAAAAGGGCCATGTGTTCCGGGCGCTCGCGCAGCCGCTCGGGATGCCACTGAATCCCCAGGAGGAAACGCTCTCCACTCCCTTCCACCGCCTCGATCACCCCATCGGGGGCCCAGGCAACCGGCCTCAGGCCTTTCCCCGGCCGTTTTACCGCCTGGTGGTGGGAGGAGTTGACCTCCAGTTCCATCCTTCCCACAATCCCGGCCAGGCGCGATGACGGTTCGATCCGCACCGGATGAAACCGCTCCTTCGGCGCATGGGGCAGCGCTCCCTCCATCTGGGTGGGGATGTCCTGGATGAGGTCTCCTCCCAGGGCCACGTTGAGCAACTGGCAACCCATGCAAATGGCCAGGATGGGGATGGGGAAGGTCAGGGCCGTTTCCACCAGGGCCCGATCGCTCTTCAGCCGGCGCGGGTCGGCCGGCCGGGTGTTGGGGTGCGTCTCCTGGCCGTACCACTCCGGCGGCAGGTCCAGCCCGCCGGTGAGCACCAGGCCGTCCAGTCGCTCCAGAAGGGCGGCGAAGGCCGCGCCTTCTGGGAGGGGCGGGAGGATGAGCGGCGTGCCTTCGGCCTGGATGATGGCTTCGACATAGGCCGAAAAGACGCCGGCCACTTCGCCCCATTCCGTCCGATGAAAATCGCCGTTCAGTCCGATCAGCGGCATAAATACCCCTTGGTAACCTCATAAGCCCATGCGGATGTCCCCCAAGGGTCGCCCCTACCGGGGTTGTGTGCGGTGGCAACCCTTGGGGTCTCCCTACGCCAGGTGCTTGGTAAAGATCACCAGGTCATCGCCGGAATGGTAGAAGTCGTGAATTGTAGCCTCGATTTCGTAGCCGCAGGAACGGTAAAAGGCCCGGGTCGAAGCATAGGCCGGCGTTCCGGAGGTCTCCACCACGATCAGCCGGCCACCGGCCTGCCGGACCTCTTCTTCCACCCGGCGAAGGAGCGCCCGCCCCACCCCCCGCCGACGGGCAGAAGGGTCGGTGGCGATCCAGTAGAGGTCGTAGGTCCTTTCGGTCAGGTCGTGCCGGCCGTGGCAGGAAAACCCCAGCACCTTTTCTCCTTCGCGGCAGACACGGAAAGAATAAGCCACCTCGCCACGCCGGAGGTAGTCTTCCCAGAGTTCGCGGACGGTGGCGACCTCCTCCGGGGTGAAGACGCCGCTGCCGGCAGCGATGGCGAGGATCCGGGGGCCATCGCTGGGGCGAGCAATGTCGGTGTAGAGCGAAGGGACATTCTCCCCGACCGTGCCGGCTACATCCGGGGGAAGGGCGATGGGTAAGGCCACCTGTTCCTGGACCAGCCTTTCCTGGGCCGAGGGTCCCCGAAGCGACGGCCCGGGCGGAGTTTGTCCGGAGGGTCGGTCGGCCTCCTCCGAGGGAGAGGTCAACGGCACAAGGGCGTAATCGGCATATCTCACTTGCGCGGGCCCGAACAGGGCCTCGATGGGGGCAAAGGAGGACTCGCCCCTCCTTCCTCAGGTCTGGGTGCCCCAGGGGGGCAGCGTGGTCGGGATGTATGGTGTCCCTATGGCCATCGAACAGGGCGAGAAGGTGCACCCGGCGGGAAAGAAGGGCCGGCCCTCCTCGACTTCTTCCCAGGCCAGTTGGAGGATGTGCAGGACCATCTCCGGGTAGGAGTAGCCGGCCGCACGGGCGGCGCGGAAGAAGCCGGCGTCGGGGGAGATGTCGGGGTTGCAGTTGACCTCGAGGACGTAGGGCGTGCCGTCGGCGGAGACGCGGATGTCCACGCGGGCATAGCCCCGGCAGCCGATGGCCGCCCAGGCCCGGCGGGCGACGTCGCGGATGTGCTCGGCCAGGAGGGGGTCCAGTTCGGCCGGGCAGCGTACCGGCGTGTTGCGGTACTCGAAGGAGTGCTCCTCCCACTTGGCGGCGAAGGAGACGATCCGAGCATAGGGGTCGGCGAAGGCGCTGAAATCCACCTCGGCCAGCGGGAGCACCTCTGGCGGCCGGCCCCAAAGGGAGACGTTGAACTCGCGGCCGGCGATGAACATCTCGGCCAGCGCTGCCTGGCGGTAGCAGGAGGTGATATAGGCCACGCGCCTCCGCAGTCCCTCCAGGTCGTGCACGATGGCCTCTTCTCCAATGCCCTGACTGGCATCTTCCGCCACCGGCTTGACGAAAAGGGGGAAGGGCAGGTCTTCCTGGACGACCTCGCCCGGGTGGCGGTAGAGCCGCCAAGGCGGTGTGGGGATGCCGGCTCGGGCGAGGCAAGCCTTGGCCACGGCCTTGTTCGTCGAGCGGGCCAGGGCCTCGCCGCCGGCACCGGTGTGGAGGTAGCCCATCGCCTCCAGAGCCCAGACGATGCGGGCTTCCTCGAAGAGGTGGCCGCTTTCCCCCTCGCCCAGGTTGAAGACGATCCACTCGGTGGGGGGGTAAGGAGCCAGGGCCGTCTCCATATCGGTATGGATGGGGGCCAAGGCCACCCGTCGGCCCAGCCCTTCCAGCGCCTGGGCCACAGATCGGGCACAGGCGATGACGCCGCGGACGGCCTGCAGGTCCTGCGGTTCGCCATGGGTCAGGGCGGTGTTTTCGTTATACAGGACGACGGTGCCCATGTCGTCCGGTCGTTTCAAATACGGGGTTGCCATACGCGCCTCCGTTCGGCCGGCACCAGAAGGGGCAGTGCCGTGCTCTCCTGTTCCCGCGTGGGGGAGAACAGGCGATAGCGGCCGGCCGCCAGTTTCAAAATCTCCAGAATCAGTTCCACGTAAAGAAGCCCATCGGCCCGGGCGGCCAGGACCAGGTCGCTGTAGGTCGGGTTCAGGCCTGGCAGCGTGTTGATCTCCAGGAGGTAGGGCCGGCCGTCGGCGCCCAGGCGGATGTCCACCCGGCTGAAATCGAGCGCCCCGATGGCCTCGAAGGCGGCCACGGCCAGGCGCTTCATCTCCCAGGCCCGTTCCTCCGGGATGGGGGCCGGGCAGCGGTAGTTGGCCCCCAGCGGCAGGTCCGATTTGACGTGGCTATCGTAGATGCCGCCCGATTCGGCGATGGGAGAGAGGTCGATTTCCATGACCGGGAAGACGTGGAAGCCCCGCTCGTCGTAGAAGGGCGAGGGCGGCGGTTCCCCAGGAGAGAGCGTATTGCCCAGAAGACCGACGGTGAACTCGCGCCCCGGCAGGTATGTTTCCACGAGGGCCGGTTGACGGTAGGTTTGGATCACCCAGCGCACCTGTCGGCGCAGGGCGGCCTCGTCGTAGACGACCGAGTCGGGCGTGATGCCCTTGCCGGAGCCCTCGCACTGCGGCTTGACGAAAAGGGGAAAGTCCAGGCGGGGGTCCAGCGCCTCGTCGCCTCGGGAAAAGACCTGGAAGGCAGCGGTAGGGAGGCCGTGGTCGCGCCAGATGCGTTTGGTCATGGCCTTGTCCAGGGAAATGGCCTGGGCCAACACCCGGGAGCCGGTGTAGGGGATGCCCAACATTTCCAGGAGGGCCGGCACCTGGGCCTCGCGGGCATCTCCCCGGAGGCCCTCGGCGATGTTGAAGCAGATGTCCACCCGGTCGCGGCGAATCGTGCCGAGGAGGGTTTCGTCGGCCTCCATCGGCAGGACGGTATGTCCGCCGGCTTCCAGAGCCGAGGCGATGCCCTCGATCGTCTCCTCCGAATCGTACTCGGCCAGGGCATCGGGCGGTGCATCGGGCTCCAGGGGGATGTTATGTTTCGAGTTATAGATCAGGGCTATGCGCCATCCGCCGTTCTGTTCCATCGCTCACCTCCGCTCCACCGGGTCCGAGGCAGGGATGTTGACGACGGCCCGTTCCCGGCGGTGCACCTCCTCCCACCCTTCCGGAGCGATCGTCCGCTTCCGGCCGGAGAGGAGCCCGGCCACCCCCTCCTGGCCGCCCTCGTTCGTTTGTGTCTGGCAGTAGGGGCAGGTGTGGGGGTCGTGGCGGCGGTAGTGGGCCGGCTGGGTGTAGGTGCTCAGGAAGCCCTCGTAGTTACGCACGACTACCTGGGTGTCGGACATGCTCACCAGGTAGTTGGGCAGGAGCGGCACCTTGCCGCCGCCTTCGGGGGCGTCCAGGGTGTAGATAGGGATGGCGAAGCCGGAGGTATGGCCGCGCAGTGCCTCCATAATCTCCAGCCCCTTAGCGACGGGGGTGCGGAAATGGCCGGCCCCGCGCACCAGGTCGCATTGGTAGAGATAGTAGGGGCGGACGCGGTTGCGCACGAGTTTGTGGACGAGCGCCCTGATCACGTTGGGGCAGTCGTTTATGCCAGCCAGGAGCACGCTCTGGCTGCCCAGGGGGATGCCGGCATCGGCCAGCCGGGCCAGGGCCACTTCCACCTCGGGGGTGATTTCCTGGGGATGGTTGACATGGATGTTCATCCACAGGGGGTGATAGCGGCGGAGCATTCCCACCAGGTCGGGGGTGATGCGCTGGGGCAGGAAGATGGGCACTCGGGTGCCGATGCGGATGACCTCGACGTGGGGAATTTCCCGCAGCCGGCGCAGGATTCCCTCCAGGACCGGCTGGGCCAGGAGCAAGGGGTCCCCGCCGGAGAGGAGGACGTCGCGCACCTGGGGGGTGGCGGCGATGTAGGCCAGCGCGCGCTCGTGGTCGGCCCGGCCGAACTGGGCGCGGGATTCGCCCACGACGCGGCTGCGGGTGCAGAAGCGGCAGTAGGAGGCGCACTGGGTCGTAACCAGCATGAGGACGCGGTCGGGGTAGCGGTGCACCAGGCCGGGGACGGGGGAATGGGCCTCCTCGTTCAGGGAATCGGCCATATCGGCCTCGGAGGTTTCCAGTTCCTGGGCCGTAGGCACGACCTGCCGGCGGATCGGACAATGGGGATCCTCCGGGTCCATCAGGCTGGCGAAGTAGGGGGTGATGGCCGTGCGGAAGGTAGGGGCGGATTGCTGACCCACCCCCAGGCCGGCCCGTTCCTCGGGGGTCAGGTGGATGACCTGAGACAGTTCCTCAGCAGTGTGCAGACGGTGGGAAAGTTGCCAGCGCCAGTCGTTCCACAGGGAAAGGGGTATCTGCTCCCACGGAGCAGGAGGGGTGCGTTGACCGGGGGGGTCTTCGAGTTCGAGGGCTTCCAGTTCGGACATTTTGGGTATCTTCCTCCTTTTTCTTTTTCCCTCCGGAACGGCCGGAGGGGTGGTTCTGGGGAACCACTTACAAGCGTTCGATTTCATCCAGGTCTACCAGAGAAGGCTCGTCATAGGCCCAGTCCAGTTCCGGCGGTTCCAGGCTCACTACCTCAAGCCGGGCCCGGCAGCGGGAGCAGGTCAGGCGCTGCCCCTCGACGGGCTCGTTCAGTTCGAGCAGGAAACCGCATTCCGGACAGGAGGCTCGTAACATCGGCTTCGCGTACCTGGGATGGTTCAGAAATCGGTTTACACTCTGGGTCTACAGCGGCCCTCTTTTCAAAAAAGATGCCGAAAAAGTGGAAACCAAGTCGTTGTACACACAATATGCACAGGACATCCGTGCTCGGTAATACCGTTGAGCAAACAACGTGGTCCACGTAAAATCTCGGCCGTAGCGATAGCCTGGAGGATCTCATCAGGCGTAATGCTTTCCTCTACCATTCCTGTTACGCGTGTTGGGTAATACGGATATTCTCTGTTACGGCCTGAGCACGGATCCGTTTCAATACGGTTTCCCAATTGTCCTCACCCACCTGGCTAAATACACGCATATTATACCACACTCTCGTATCAATCGGGTGGAAAAAGTGTACGAAAGGTGTGTAAACTGCCGCCGGTTTCTATCAAAACCGTTCGATCTGTAGGTCGGTTTGCCAAACCGACCTACAGGCTACTTTTCCACCGCCCCTTTTTCCGGCGGGCGCGGGCGAGGTCGGCTGAGGAAAGGGTACGGGAAAGCGTCTCGGCCAGGCCGGCCAGGCCTTTCGGGAGACCGCCCCGTTCCTCCTCCCAGGCCCACAGGAGGGCCAGGAGGTCGGTCCGCTGCCGGGTATCGAGGAGCAGGGGGAAGCGTTCTCCCCGGGGCAGGAGGCCCTTCTCGGCCTGCGGCACATATCCCAGCCGGCCCAGCGCCTCCAGCAGGGCGGAGGTCCGATCGTCTGAGACCTCGACGGCAGTGGGGGAGAGGCGCTCTTTGCAAGCGGCACGGACTTCCGGGTCGGCCAGGATTTCCTCCAGGAACGCTGCTTCGGCGGTGGTGAGGAGGAAGGGACGGCGCAGGCGGAATTTCCCATAGGCCGAGGCCCATTCCCGGAGGGTGTAGGCGACGTTCTGGGGCAGCGCTCCCCGGCCGTAACGTTCCAGGGCCTCCAGGAGACGCTCCAGTTCGGCACCGCGCTCCAGGGCGTGGTGCAGGGCCGGCCGGGTCAGGTGGTAGAGGCTCAGGGCGTCCCGGCGCACCCGTTCGGCATACTCTTCCAGGATGAAGACGATATAGGGCGAGGCCTCCAGGGGCACCCAGACCTCGAAGGTCCCTTCTACGGCCACCGGTTCCTCCTCCAGGTGGGGCCGATCGGCCTCGGGGTGGAGCAGGGCCTTCCCTAGAGCGTTCAGACGGAATACCTCCTCCTTGGCTGCACTTTGCCCCAGGTCGAGCACGCCCAACCAGTAGAGCGGCCCCTCCACCTGGAAACCCAGGTAACGTCCCTCGATCTCCTTCCAGGCGGCCGGCCCCGTCAGGGAAGGTTGGCCTGAGCGCAGGCGCAGCCGGCCGGGGGAGCCTTCCGGCCGGAGGAAGTCGGGAGACCCGGATTCGATATAGCGCATCCAGCCTGCCAGCGTATACCAGCGCCCGGCCTCCAGGGAAGCAAGCGCCTGCAACACTTTCCTTCGAGGTAAGGAGGGGTCGGCCGGCCCCAGACGCTCCAGTTCCGGAATGGCGGAGACCTCATCCCAGGTCCTCAGGTCACACCACGCCTGGAAGAGGGCTTGAGCCCGGGCGACCGGGGGCAGGCGCAGCCACTCCAGCCCCTCGGCGGTTGGCCGGAGGAAGCCCTCTCGGTCGGCGGAGAGCAAGCGGGCCTGGCGGGCCAGGTGGAAGGCGAAGGCGGCATAGGGCTCTGTGGCGGGGGAGAGGGTTTTCTGCAGGAGCGCGCCGACCTCGGCCGGCCAGACGTCTTCCTCCGGTGGGCCGTAGTCCTCCCGGCGGAAGAAGGCGAGGAGGCAAGCCAGGTCGCGGTGCAGGCGGAGGTCGGTGGGGGTGGGTTGGACCTCCCCGGGAGGGAGCGTCTGGAGGCGTTCGGCCGGCCGTGGCCGGGGGAGGGCCGGAAGGAGGGCGAGGAGTTCTGGGGGAATGAAAAAGGTCGGGCCGGCATAGTCCTCCCAGGCGGCCAAGGTGCGGAAGAGAAAACCCCGGCGGTGGAGACGCTCGGTAGGGTTGAGGGCTTCGGGCTTGCGAGGGGCCATGGCCGGAGGGCGAAGGGGGCCGTAGAGGTGGGTCAGCACGGCGACGCGGACGCGGCCGCCGGCTTCCAGGAGGGTGCGCAGCACTTCCCGCTCGGCCTCTTCCAGTCGCCCCAGGGCCTCCTGGACGGCCCCGGCGCGGCCCATCTCTTCCAGGAGGCCGGCGATCAAGCGCGGCCGGCCGGCCCGCTCCGCCTCCGGCACCCCCCAGAAGCGGGCCATCTCCCGCAAAAGAGCGGTTGGTGTATCTTCCAGAGCCTCGCGTAGCGGGCGCATGGCTTCATAAGAGAGGCCCAGTCCAGGTTATTGTGCCGGAGGGCCGGCCGGCGGTTGCTCCGGCGGGAGATTTTCCTGGGCGAAGGCGATTCCCCCCTTCTCCACCACAAAGCGCGCCAGGACGGCCCGGATCGCCTGTTCAGTGCTCCGTTTGTCCGCGACCGTATCGTCCACAAATTTCCTCAGCGCCTCACGGTCGCCGGCCGGGGAGAGTTCCACTGCCCGATAGGCCAGATCGACCAGTTTCCCCTTATCCAGGGCCTGCATTAACCGGGCCACCAGGGTGTCCCGCTCGGGCAGGCGGGCCGGCGGCGGCAACTTTTCTTTCGGGGGAAGTCCGCACAGCATCTGGGCAAAGCCCTGTCCACCTGTCTCCAGGATGGCCAGGGCCATCGCCTTCTGGACTACCTCCGGTGGGAGGGAGGGATTGGCCATAGTTTTGTTCAGTTCTTCGATCTTGGCCTGCTCTTCTTCCCGGCTGAAGGTGCCGCGGGCCATCACGGTGTAGAGGGCCAGGTTATAGAGGGTCTTTTCATCGGGGAAAGAGCGAATCAGCGGCTCGATGGCGCTTTCCCTCTCCCGCATCAGTGCCAGGTCAATCTGGGTCTTGCAGATACCCTGGAACTGTTCGTAGAGCCAACCCAGGTTGAGGCTCAGGTCGCGCTCTTCTCCGCCCTCGCCGAACTGTTTGGCCAGGACAAAGCGGGTGCGGATGATGGCCTGAAAGCCCACTCCCACCGCCAGAACCAGGAGGAAGAGGTCGGCTTCGGGGGCATAATAGCGGACGATGGCCAGCACCAGCGCTGCCACCACGCCGTTGAGGCCGATGAGCCCCAGCCCCCAGCCCGAAGTGATCGCCTCCAGGGGATAGTTGGGGAAAGTGGATCCCAGTTCGGCCAGGCCGACCACCATACCCAGCAGGGCGACCACGATATAGGGCGTGGCCACGCCCAGCCAGTTCCAGAACGTCTGCGGCCGGGCGACGCTGGCCGGCAGGGGAGCGGTCAAGGTGAGCACGGTGAGAAGGGCCCCGACAAGAAGGAGCAGCACCACGACACCCAGGATGCGTCGCGCCATTTTCCTCTCCTTTCGGAAATTTCCGGGAGGAATTCAAAATATCAGATCCGGACTTGTTGCCGGATCCTTTCATGGACCTCGCTGGTCAAGATGACCAGTTTGCCGTCGGGGTTGGAAGGGGTATCGCGCAGGACGATGAAGCCGGATCTTTCCAGTCTCTCCAGCATTTCGAAGGTCTCTGCCGGCGGAATCAAGGTCTGCACGGCGATTTCGCTGGGCGTCATCGCCCCGCTACGACCGAGCAACTCGATGATACGCCTTTCATTCGGCTTGAGGCGCAGTTCCATGATTTACCTCCTGGGTTAAGGGCAATCCCCATCGGTTCAGCGCTTCTAAGAGAAATCATACCTCCTGGCGGGGTGTTTGTCAAGGAAAGCCCGGAAAACTCGGGTGGAAAACCTGATGGAGGCCGGCCTTCACCAGCGCCGGGCGACTTGTCAGAACCGCGTTGAATGGTAGCGGGAGGCCAGGTTGACAGAACGGGGTGGCCCGTGTACAATTTGGGCGTCTTGTAGGATACCGAAAGAAGGTAACGTTCCTCGGAGGAGCATTATGATTCACCCTACGGCCGAGGTCTCCCCCCTGGCTCAGGTGGGCGAGGGCACGCGTATCTGGCACCACGCCCAGGTACGCGAGGGAGCGCGCATCGGGCGGAACTGTATCATCGGCAAGAATGTCTACATTGACTTTGATGTGACCATCGGCGACAACGTGAAAATTCAAAACAATGCCTCCATCTACCATGGGGCGATGATCGAGGACGGCGTCTTTGTCGGTCCCCACGTCTGCCTGACCAATGACAAGTTCCCCCGGGCCATCAACCCGGACGGCACGCTCAAGGGCGGGGCCGACTGGGAGGTGGGTCGCATCCTCCTTCGCTACGGCTGTTCCCTGGGGGCCGGCGCCGTGGTCGTCACCGGGGTCACGATCGGGCGTTGGGCCGTGGTCGGAGCCGGCGCCGTGGTCACGCACGATGTGCCCGACCACGGGCTGGTCATGGGCAACCCGGCCCGGCTGGTCGGCTACGTCTGCACCTGCGGCCGGCGACTGGTCTCCGCCGAAGAGGGCCGGATGCGTTGCCCGGTCTGCGGCCACGAGTTCGAACTGGAGGAAAAGCGATGATCCCTATCGCCAAACCGCTGATGGGCGAGGAGGAAAAGGCCGCCGTCCTGGCCGTCCTGGAGAGCGGACAACTGGCCCAGGGGGAACAGGTGGCCCGTTTCGAGGAGGCCTTTGCCCGTTTCTGCGGCGTCAGGCACGCCATCGCCACCTCCTCGGGGACGACGGCGCTCCATATCGCCCTCCTGGCGCTGGACATCGGCCCCGGCGATGAGGTGATCACCACCCCTTTTACCTTCATCGCCTCGGCCAACGCCGTCCTCTTCTGCGGGGCCCGGCCGGCCTTTTGCGACATCGAACCGGACACCTTCAACCTGGACCCCGAAAGCGCCGAGGAGGTCATCCGCAGGCGCCGGGCCCAGGGCAAACGGGTGAAAGCGATCCTCCCCATCCACCTCTTCGGCCACCTCTGCGATATGCCGGCCATTCTGGAGTTGGCCGCCCGCTACGACCTCCTGGTCCTGGAGGACGCCTGCCAGTCGCACGGCGCCTCTTTCAACGGGAAAAAGGCCGGCTCCTTTGCCACCGGGTGCTTTTCCTTCTACCCGACCAAAAATATGACCACCGGCGAGGGCGGCATGATCACCACCGACGACGACGCCATCGCCGAACGCTGCCGCCTTCTGCGCGACCACGGCCAGCGCCGGCGCTACTACCACGAAACGCTGGGCTATAACTTCCGTATGACCAACATCGCCGCCGCCATCGGGTTGGCGCAACTGGAAAAACTCCCCCACCATACGGAGATGCGCATCCGCAACGCCGCTTATCTCACCGAGCATCTGAAGGGCCTGCCGCACGTGGTCCCGCCTACGGTCCGCCCCGGTCATACCCACGTCTTTCACCAGTATACCATCCGCATCCGGGGCGACCGCGACCGGGCCGTAGAGGAACTCAAGGCCAGGGACATCGGCACGGGGGTGTACTACCCGCTTCCGGTGCACAAGCAGCCGCTTTACCGCCAGATGGGTTATGACGACGTCCTCCCGGAAGCCGAACGGGCCTGCCGGGAGGTGCTCTCCCTTCCCGTCCACCCGGCCCTGAGCGAGGACGACCTGAAGGCCATCGTGGAGGCCGTCGCTTCCCTAGGCCATGCGTAAATACGCCGTATGGAGGTGCAAATGCTCCGCTCTGCCGTCATCGGTGTGGGGGCCATGGGCATCCACCACGCCCGGGTCTATAACGAACTGGACGGTGTGGAACTGGTGGCCGTCGCCGATGCTGAAGCCCGACGGGCCGAGGCAGTCGGCCGGCGCTTCAAGGTGCCGTTCTACACCGACTACCTTCAGATGCTGGACCGGGAGAGGCCCGACCTGGTTTCCATCGCCGTGCCGACCTCCCTGCATTATGACGTGTCCCTGGGAGCGATAGACCGGGGCGTTCACCTCCTGGTAGAGAAGCCGATCGCCTCCGCCGTCGGCGAAGCAGAGGAGATGGTGCGCCGGGCTCGCCAACAGGGCGTGAAACTCTCCGTTGGCCATATCGAGCGCTTCAATCCGGCGGTGATCGAACTCAAGAGGCGGCTGGAGCGGGGCGAGGCCGGCCGCATCTTCCTCGTCCACGCCCGCCGGCTGGGCCCCTTCCCGGAGCGTATCCAGGATATGGGCGTGGTCATTGATCTGGCCGCCCACGACCTGGACGTGATGCTTTATCTCCTGGAACAGGAGGTGGAGCGCGTCTATGCCGAGACCGCACGCTGGGTTCACGCCCGGCATGAAGACCTCCTGGCCGGCCTGCTCTACTTCCGCAACGGCACCCTGGGCCTCCTGGACATCAATCGGCTGACCCCGACCAAGATTCGCGAACTTGCGGTCACCGGAGAAAAGGGCATGTTCTTGGTTAATTACCTGACTCAGGACCTCTACTTTTACGAAAATACCTACACCGCCGGAAACTGGGACAGCCTGGGCATCCTGAAGGGAGTGGGCGAGGGCAATATGTTGAAACTGACCGTCGCCCGCAAGGAGCCGCTGCGCGCCGAACTGGAGGCCTTTGTCCGGGCGGTGGAGCGCGATGAAGCGCCGCCGGTGAGCGGGGAGGAGGGGATGCGTGTGCTGGCCCTGGCCTTGGAACTGCTCGAATCGAGCCAAGGGCACCGTGTCCTCGGGGCAAGATAAGGAGATAGGATGTTTGAGACGCTTCTGGAAGCCATTCGCCGCCGGGAAATCCCTATAGCCGTCATCGGACTGGGGTACGTGGGTTTGCCGGTGGCCTGTAAATTCGCCCAGGCCGGATTCGAGGTCATCGGCATCGAGCGCAACGCGGAAAAGGTGGCACAGGTCCGGCGGGGGATTTCGCCCATTGGAGGGAAAGAACCCGGCCTGGCCGAACTTTTGCTGGAAGCGGTGCGCACCGGGAGGCTGCGGGCCGAAAGCGACTATGCCGCCTGCCGGCCGGCCCGGGCTGTCCTCGTTGCCGTGGAGACGCCGGTGGACGAGACCACCCACCGGCCGGCCTATGCCGCCCTCCGCGCTGCCCTGGAGTCGCTAGGTCCACACATAAGACCGGGCACCCTGGTGGTGGTCGAATCCACCATCGCTCCAGGCACGATGGCCGGCCTGGTCCGCTCCCTCCTGGAGCGAGTCTCCGGATTGCGGGCAGGAGAAGACCTATACCTGGCCCACTGCCCCGAACGAGTGACCCCGGGGAAACTCCTCCATAACCTGGAACATATGCCCCGCGTCGTCGGCGGAATGACGTCGGAGGCGGCCGCGCTGGCCGTGGAACTCTACCGGCACATCGTCCGTGCCGAATTGGATGTCACCGATGCTCTCACCGCCGAGATCGTCAAGACGGCCGAGAACGCCTACCGCGATGTGCAGATCGCCTTTGCCAACGAGGTGGCCTTGCTCTGCGAAAGCCTGGGGGCCGACGCCTGGCGGGTACGGGAACTGGTCAACAAGTGTCCCTACCGCGACATGCACCTGCCGGGGGCCGGTGTGGGGGGGCACTGCCTGCCCAAAGACCCCTGGCTCCTCTTGGCCAACGCCCCGCCCGATTTCCAGCCTCGTCTCATTCCGGCCGCCCGGGCGGTGAACGAGGGGATGCCGCTCCACGTGGCCGAACTCGTGGTGGAGGGGCTGCGGGAGGCCGGCAAGGAGGTGCGGGGGGCGCGGGTGGCCGTCCTGGGCTATGCCTTCCTGGAGAACTCGGACGACACGCGCCACTCCCCCAGCGCCGTGCTGGTGGGCCGGCTGCGGGAACTGGGGGCGGAGGTCATGGTGCACGATCCCCATGTGCCCGAGTACCAGGGCGACCTCGGAGAGCGCCTGCAGGGCTGCGATGTGGCGGTGGTGATGGTACGACACGAGGAATATTTGCGCCTGAACCCCGAGGAACTGGCCGGCCGGCTATCCCCGCCGCCGGTGGTGGTGGACGGCCGGCACGTCTTCGCCCCCGATGCGGCCCGCTGGATTTATCGCGGGGTGGGAGTGCCGTTGGCCAGAATGGTATAACTCTGGCCATGGCATCCCTAACCGTCAAATCTGCCTACAAAACCTCCATCTCCCCCAGCATCCGGGCCACTTCTTTGGGCAGGACGGCCGGCCTCTTCCCCACCGCGTAGCAGGCCAGGATAAGTTGCGCCGTGCGTTCCAGCATCTCCACCAGGTCGGCCGCCCGTCGTAAGGTTCCCGCTGCTACCACCACCCCGTGGTTCTGGAGGATACAGGCCGGGCTCTTGCCCATCGCCTTTACCACGGCCTGCGCCAGTTCCCTTGTCCCCGGCATGATAAAGGGCACTACCGGCACTTTTCCCAAGAAGGCCGCCTCGGTGGTGACCGGGAGGAAGGGCCGCCCGCTCAAGGCCAGGGCGGTGGCGTAGGGCGCATGGGCATGGATGACCGCCCCTACCTCAGGCCGGGCCCGGTACAGTTCGGTGTGCACCGCCCGTTCTGAGGAGGGGGCCGGCGCGCCTTCATCCAGGGCGTTTCCGGCAAAGTCTATGCGTACCATCATCTCCGGCCGCAGGTCGCCCTTGTACAACCGGCTGGGGGTGATCCAGCACTCTTCCCGGCCGACGATGCGCGCGCTCACATTTCCCCCGGTGGCGGTGATGAGCCCCAGCTGGTAGAGTTCGCCGATTACCTGGACCATCTCCGGACGCGGGTCTTCGGAGCCCGCCGGAGGCTGTCCGGGACTCACGAGGGCAGAGAAGTCTATGCCGCCGGCTTCCTCCCGTGCCGCCGTATAGAGGCGGATCAGGTCGCCCTGGATGCGCTGCAGCCCCATCGCCAGGCGCACATCTCCGCTAAAGGCCAGTTTCCCGCTCATCGCCGCTTTGGTGCCGCTCACCCGGCCGGTGAAGATGCCGTCCAGCGTCTCGGCTGTCGCCTTCATCCGCACCTCGGCCGGCTTCGGCGGCGCCCCCACATCGGCCACCACCCGGCCCTCCTGGAAACCGATGTGGAACTCCAGCCCCAGGTCGGTCAGCGTGTAGTGGGTGATCGCCTGACGTTTGGCGGCAAAGGCGTTGAGGGCGGCATCCTCGCGGGCCTTTTCGCAGAAGAGGCGCAGGATCCGTTCCACCTGGCTCCGGCCACCGGCGGACGGCGGGGGCGTCGAAGCCGGCTCGGGCAGAGGCGGGGCGGCGGCCTGTTGCAGGTCGCTCACCGCCGGCCCGGTCCGGGGCGAAAGCGCCTCCAGAGCGGCCCGTTCTACCGGCCGGCGCGGCCCCTCCCAGGAAAAGCCCTCCAGCGCCTCCGGGTTGAGGATGTGATGGGGCTTTTCCCCGGCCAGCATCCGCTCCAGTTCCTCCACCACCATCCGCCCCTGGTGGGCGGCCACCTCCTCCGTGTTCCCGCCGATGTGGGGCGTGGCGATGACGCTATCGAGCGCCAGGAGGGGGTGGTCGGAGGCCGGCGGCTCGATGGAAAATACATCCAGTGCCGCGCCGGCCAGGTGGCCGCTCCGCAGCGCCTCTAGCAGCGCTTCCTCGTCCACCAGCGCGGCCCGCGCCGTGTTCACCAGAAACGCCCCCGGCTTCATCCGGGCCAATCCTTCCCGGCCGATAAGGCCCTGGGTCTCCTCGGTGACCGGGGCGTGCAGGCTGACGATGTCGCTTTCGGATAGAAGCCTCTCCAGGGAAACCGCCTCGGCATCTACCTCCTCGGCTTCCCCGGGGCGGAGGTAGGGGTCATAAGCCAGCAGGCGCACGCCAAAGGGGGAAAGCCTTCGGGCCACAGCCCGGCCCACCGCCCCCAGGCCCACCAGCCCCACTGTCTTGCCCCACAATTCCCGGCCCAGGAACGCTTTGTGGGCCTGGCCCATCCGGCTCAGGTCGCCGGCCTCTCCGCCGGGCCGGCGGAGGAAATCATCCGCCGGGATGAGTTTGCGGAGGAGCGCCAACATCAGCGCCACGGTGAGATCGGCCACGGCGTCGGCGTTGCGGCCCGGGGTATGGAGCACCGGGACGCCCAGCGCCGTGCAGGCGGCCAGGTCCACGTTGACCGCCCGGCCTCGGCAGGAGATAACCACCCGCAGGTCGGGCAGCCGCTCCAGCGCCTCCAGGTCCACCACATCCACCTCGGTAACCAGGACGTGGGCTCCCTGAAGCGCCTCCACCAGATCCTCCCCGGTCAGCACGCGCAGGGTTTCCCGGTAGGGAGCGTATTCCACCTCGCCCAGTCGGCGCAGACGGGCCAGGCTTTCCTCGTCCACCTGAGCGGTTACGAACATCTTGGGCCGGAAGCGGGCCGGCCGGGCCGTGCCAGGTCGCTCCTCCGCCAGGGTTTGCAGGACCAGGCCGGCGGCCGTTTCACAAGAGGCCGCCTGAGATGCACGGAGACTTTGCCAGCCGGCATAGACCCCGACATAAGTTTGAGCGGCTTCCTCTGCCGGGGCGACGGAGCGCGTGCGGGCCAACTTCTCGCTCCCCTCGGCCAGGTCGCGGAAAACCCCCGCCCCGGCGCCGGCGCAGATGGCCGCTCCCAGGGCACTGGCCTCCGCCACCTCGGAGATGAGGAGGGGCCGGCCGAGGACATCCGCCAGGAGTTGCCCCCAGAAGGGGCTGTGACTCATCCCTCCACCCAGGTAGATGGAGGACGGAGTGCCTGCCAGGGCAGAGATTTGCTCCAGGTTGGCCCGCAGGGCACAGGCCATTCCTTCCAGGACGGCCCGTACCAGGTTGCGGCGGCGGGAAAGGCCATCGGCGTCCTTCAGGAAATGGCAGAGGGTAATGCTGCCCACCGGCAGGCCCATCGCGCTGGCGTGAAAGACCTGGGCCCCGAAGGTGGAAAGAAGCCCTCCGGCCCCCGGCCGGGCACGGGCCGCCTCGGCCATGAGTTTAGCGACCGGGCGGGGCGAATCGGGGTAAAGCAGGCCGGCCAGCCACTCCAGCGGCTCGCCCATCGCCCCGGCGTTGCTTTCCACCACCCAGCGGTCGGGCAGGACGTGCAGTCCCGTCCAGAGACGGCGGTCGGGATCCAGGATCGGCCGGTCCACGACTGCCTGGACCGGCGTGGTTGTCCCGGCGATGAGGGCGACCTCCCCGGACCGGAGCGTACCCAACCCCAGCAGGGCACACGGGGTATCGGCTCCGCCTGTGGCGACGGGGGTGCCCGGGGGCAGGCCGAGTTCGCCAGCAGCGGCAGGGGTGAGTTTCCCCAGGAGCGTTCCGGAGGGGAGGACCGGCGGAAAGAGGGATCGGGGCAGGCCGAGTTCATCTATCCAGGCCCACATCCACTCCCGGCCGTGCAGGTCAAAGATCATGCTTTCGCCGGCCTGGGAGAAATCGGTTGCCACTTCCCCGCAGAGTCGAAAGGCCACCCAGTCGCCGATGGAAAGGGCCCGTGCACCTTCCAGCCATTCGGGGTGGTGCACGGCCAGCCACTTCAGGCGGGGCAAGAGGAAGATGGGAGTGGGCCAGCGCCCGGTGCTCCGGTAAAAGGCCTCGCCGCGTCCAGCGGCCATCTCCATCGCCTCTGCCGAGGGACGGGCATCTTGGTTCGGCACGGCGAAGACGGCCTGTCCATCGCGCAGGAGGACCAGGTTGTGGCGCATGGAAGTGGCGGCGATGCCGGCCACTTCCGCTGGGACGGCAGTAGCCCGCTGGAGGACCTCACGTACTGCCTCGACCAGCAGCAACCAGTTTCGTTCCACGTCAAAGTCGTAAGCCCAGCCTCCTCCCTCGGAAACAGGCATATGGCTCCAGGGGCGGACGGCGACCGCTGTCCGTCCACTTTCCACATCTACCAGCAGAGCCCGGGCAGAGCCGGTTCCGGCATCCAACCCCAGAAGATACCTGGGCATTTTCCTCCTCCTACGGCGCGTAGCCGTGGGCGCGATACCATTCTACCGCCTTGCGCAACGCCTCCCGCGCCGGGGCAAAGGTGTAGCCGAGTTCCTGCACGGCTTTGGCCGGGTTGAACCACTCATAGCGGCGGGAGAGGCGTACCTTCTCCGGCGTGGCCGTGGGGATGCGGCGCAGGCCCAGCCGGCACAGCGTCACATCCACATAGGCCCAGCCCTGGGCGACCCAGTGGGGGATGCGCAGGCGCACGGGTGGCCGGCCAGAGACCTCGGCCAAGATGTCCAGCACCTCCTTGAGGGTCAGGTTCTCTCCGCCCAGGATGTAGCACTCCCCCACCCGCCCGCGCTCGGCGGCCAGGAGGTGGCCGGTTGCCACATCCTCCACGTCCACGATGTTCAGCCCGGTATCCACATAGCCGAACATCCGGCCGTTCAGAAAATCCACGATGATCTGGCCGGTTGGGGTGGGTTTATGGTCGCCCACGCCCACCGGGGTGCTGGGGTTGACGATGACCACCGGCACCCCCTGCCGGGCCAGTTCCAGCGCCACCTGCTGGCCCAGGAACTTGCTCCGCTGGTAAAAGCCTACTTTGTCCTCCAGCGTGCTGGGTGTCTCCTCGGTGGCGGGGGTGCGGTCCAGATGGACGCCCAGGGCAGCGATGGAACTGGTGTGGACGATGCGCGGGATGTCCAGTTCGTGAGCAGTTTCCAGGACGTGGCGCGTTCCCTCCACGTTGACGCGGTAGAAATCCTCCCAGCGGTAGCCCCAGAAGGCGTAGAGGGCGGCCAAATGGAAGACACGGTTGCATCCGGCCATACCCCTCCGGAGGCTTTCCACATCCTCCAGACTACCTTCGACTCGTTCCACGGGCAGGCCGTCCAGTTGGCGGGTGTCGGCCCCAGGACGTACTAGGGCCCGCACCGTGTGGCCGGCCTCCACCAACTTGCGGACGACCGCCCCGCCGATGAAGCCGGTTCCGCCGGTTACAAAGGCCTTCATCTTTCCTCCTCTCGGTCCATCTCTTCCAGCAAAGCCAGGACAAAATTCGCCGTTCGCTCCAGGGCCTGGAGGGAGACGGTATCCGCCGTATCGTTGGGCCGATGCCACCGGGGCAACGTGCCCGTCATCGGGTCGTGCCCGGCGATGCAGAGGGCGCGATACCTCCGGTTGCGCAAGGTGCGCACTTCGTCCTCCACCGTCATCTGCGCCGGCTCGATGCCCAGATCGGGCCGGTGGGCGGCGACGCGCCTGGCCAACGCCAGCAACCCCGGGTCAGGACGATAGGGCCGGCACAGCCCTTGCCGCGTGAGGTACACGATGTCGCCGCCGCCCACGCCCTCCAGGTCGAGGAAAAAGGCCTGACGGAGGTCGTAGAGACGCAGGAGCGTCTTCAGGCCGCGATGGTCGGTCTCCTCCGCGCCGGTGAAGGCCAGCCAGACCCCGGTGTGCCGGAGGGGGCGGGCGGCGAGCCGGGCCGCGACCTCCAGCGTCACCGCCATCCCGCTGGCGTTATCGTGGGCACCTGGGGAAAAGGGGGTGCGCTCATCTCGCCACAGCGTGACGACCGTGCCCAGGAGGTATCCGGCCGGAAGGAGGGAAACCCACCAGGTCCAGGCCGGACCGCCCAGCAACGCCCCGGATAGATAGAGCAGGCCTGGTGCGGTCAACACGGCCAGAGTGAGCCAGGTCAGCGCTTCCAGCAAGCGCACGGTTGCCGATTGCCAGACCAGGCGGCAGCGGTTGGTGTCCAGGTGGGCCAGGATGACAGCGCGTCGGCGCGGAGCATCTGTTGGTTCCAGGCGTGCAACCACATTTCGGCTGGTGACGTGGGGCAGGAACGGGCGCAGAGGGCTATCGGAGTGGGTGATCGCCCACCACAGGAGCAGAGGGGCGGCCAGGGCCAGCGCCGCCGCAACCCACCGCAGAGCCGCTCCATCCAGGGGATAGAGGGCCACCGCGAACAGGGCGAGTAGGTCCACGGCCAGGGGGAAGGCGTTCTGGCTGGCTATGGCCCGGAACTCGTGTCGTTCCACCGGCAGCCCCAGTTCGGCCAGACGGCCGGCCACGTAATCGGCCGCGGCCGCCTCTCCGGCTGTGCCGGTGCCCCGTGGACCGATTTCGCCGGCCAGGACGCGCACGTATTCCAGTGGAGAGGCTAGGGAGCGATGGCGTGTTTGATCAGTTCCGCGCTCTGGCTCCATACCCGCCCCCGGAGGCGCTCCGCCTCGGCCATCACCACGTCGAAAGCGGAGACGATCCTTTCCACCTCTTCGTCGCCGATGATGAGAGGCGGCAGCAACTTGATGATGTTCACGCCGGGGCCGCCGACCTGCACCAGGATATGATGGTCGCGCATAAGCGTCATCACCACCAGTTGGGCAAAGAGTCCTTTCTCTGCCGCCTCGGCTGCTGCCCAGACTGCCTTCAGGGCAAGAGAACGGGGTGGGCGGAACTCGATCCCGATCATCAGCCCCTTGCCCCGCACCTCGGCGATCATCTCGTAGCGCTCCTGAAGCGCCTGCAGGCCGGCCAGGAGTTTCTTGCCCATCGCCGCCGCCCGTTCGACGAGGCGCTCCTGGTCCATCACATGGAGGGTGGCCAGGCCGGCGGCCATCGCCAGTTCGTTCTGGCCGAAGGTGGTCGAGTGTACCTGGCAGCGCTTCAGGTTGCTGAAGGTCTTTTCGTGGATGCTCCGCCGGGCAATCGTCGCGCTCACCGGAACGTAGCCGCCGCCCAGCGATTTGGCCAGTGTAACAATGTCCGGCTCCAGTCCCCAATGTTCGCAACAGAGAAAGTGCCCGGTGCGGCCCATGCCCACCTGGACCTCGTCGCAGATGAAGAGCGCTCCGTACCGGCGGCAGAGTCGCTGCGCCTCGGGCAGGTAGTCGTCCCGGGGGATGTAAACGCCCTTGCCCTGAATCGGCTCCA
This sequence comes from Chloroflexia bacterium, assembly GCA_036172265.1. Taxonomy (GTDB): domain Bacteria; phylum Chloroflexota; class Chloroflexia; order DTKN01; family DTKN01; genus JASFBA01. The sequence continues at coordinate 8,083 of JASFBA010000010.1, read as the reverse complement.
CAATGAAGGCGGCCACATCGCCCTTGCCCAGTTCCCGTTCCAGCGCCTCCAGGTCGTTCATCGGCACCATGTCAAAGCCGGGCATGAGCGGCTCAAAGCCTTCGCGGAAGGCAGCAGCGCCGTTGAGGGAAAGTGTCCCCAGCGTCAGGCCGTGGAAGGCGTGGTCCAGGTAGAGGATGCGCGGCCGGCCGGTGGCGGCGCGGGCGAACTTGACGGCCGTCTCCACTGCTTCCGCGCCGGAGTTGGCGAAGAAGACGGCCTCCAGGCCGGGCGGCATCCGTTGCACCAGAGCCTCGGCCAGGAGGCCGGCCAGAAGCGGGCAGTCCATCTTCACCAGACTGGGGCGGTTCAGGTCCACCAGTTCGTGGATGGCCTGCTTGACGACCGGATGGCCGCGTCCCAGGTTGTATACGCTGTAGCCGGAAAGGAGGTCCAGGTAGCGTTCCCCTCGGTCGTCCCAGAGGTAGGCTCCCTCGCCTCGGACCCAGGTCTTGTTGAAGCCGATGATGTCCAGGGCACGGAGGAGTTTCGGGTTGACGTAGCGCTGGTGCAGGAGGGCACGGTCCTCCTGTCGTTCGGCGATCAGTTGGGCCAAAGAAAAAGCCATGAGTTGCCTCCTTTTGAGACTGCTTATACCTCCAGTTCCGCTGCCGTTTCCGGGAGGGGCCGGCCGGTATCTGGGTCCAACCCCAGGGCGGCGAAGTAGCCGGCAGCCATCGCTTCCATATCGAGGGTGATGCCGGCCACCGGGCCCACTTCCTGCGGCGGTTCGCCGCGTTCGCGGGCGGGCAATTCGAAGCGCGGCGGCAGCCCTTCGCGGGCGTTGAAGGCGTGGCGGAGGGCCTGAATCCGCCGGCCGATGCGCAGGAACTCGGATTCGTCCACCGCCCACCCGGTGGCCGCATTCAGCCAGGCCAGGAAAGGGGGTTCGCCCATCTGGAGGGCGAACTGGCAGAGGCCCAGCGAGTCGTAGGCCCGCAGGATGGAGATGACCACGGCCATCGTCGGGCCTTTGGCCGCATAATCGTAGCGGCCGGCCGGCCGCACTCCCTGGAGGGCAAAGTAGGGGGCATAGGCTTTGAGTTCGGCCATGCCGGACTGGGTGGATGTGTGCCGCCCCGGGGCCGGGTCCAGAGCATAGCCCAGGGCCACGCCCGGATCGTAAAGCCCCCGGTGCAAGGGGAGTTCCTGCCCCCCGGCGTGCATAGCCGCCTCCTGCGCTTCCGGCCCCAGACGCTTCGTCGCCCGACAGACGCCGTCCGCCAGCCAGTCGCCCAGGCCGGGGACCCGATGGGCGATTCGCCGCACCAACTCGACGATGGCCTCGCCATCGCCCCAGCGGAGCGGAAGTTCCTCGGCCAGTTCCGGAGGAAGCCAGCCCCGTTCGGAGCATTCTATGGCAAAGGCGACGGCCACGCCGGTTGAGATGGTATCCAGCCCGGCCCGGTTGCAGAGTTCGTTGCAGCGCATCACCGCCTCCAGGTCGTCGTTCAGGAGGAGGGGGCCGAAGGCGGCCAGCGTCTCGTACTCGGGCTTGTGGCCCTGGCCGCCGTTGGGCAAGCGGACGATAGCCCCGCAGGCCACCGGGCAGGAGTGGCAGGCATAGGCCCGGAGGTTGTGGCGGATGACGGCCTCGTCGCTCAGCCGGCTGGAACGGGGGAGGGGAAAGTCACGGAAGCCGATGCCCAGCCAGTTCTGCACCGGGGTATCGCCCAGTTCGACGAGGGCGGCCGTCCCGGCGGCGGTGCCGTAGCGCCGGAAGGAGTCGATCACGAACTGGGCCGGCCCGCCGCTCAGGCGGGCGCGCAGGCGGCGGGCCAGGGGAAGGAGGTGGAGGAGGAAGCCCGGGATCAGGGCGGCCCAGCGGGAGGGCCGGCGGCGGAAGGGGCGGCGATAGGCGGCTATGGCGGCGCGAAAGGCCTCCGGGTCGGCCAGAGGGGGACGTTCCTTCCCCCGTACGGCGACCGCCTTGAGGCGTTTGGCCCCCATCACCGCGCCCAGTCCGCCGCGGGCAGCGATGCGGCCGCCGTCATTGACGATGCCGGAGATGAGGGAAAGGCGTTCGCCGGCCGGTCCGATGCAGGCTACCTGCACTTCGGGGGAAACGGCCTCCCGGATGGCCTCCTCGGTCTGCACCGCATCCAGCCCCCACAGAGTCGCCGCCTCCCGCACCTCCACCTGTCGGCCGTCCAGGTAGAGGTAGACCGGCCGGTCGGATACGCCGGTGACGAAGAGGCCGTCGTAGCCGGCCCCTCGGAGGGCCGGGCCGAAACGGCCTCCGCAGTTCGCCTCGCCCCAGCCGCCGGTGAGGGGAGAACGGGCCACCGCCATAAAGCGGCCGCTGAAGGGGGCGCCGCTTCCGGTGAGCAGTCCCGGCAGGAAGCCGAGGATGTTTTCCGCCCCCAGTGGTTCGGTACCGGCCGGCATCCGCTCGTAGAGGAGGGAAATGCCCAGACCGTACCCACCTAGAAAACGGCGATAGACGGCCTCGGGAAGTGCCTCCTCTTGAACCTCGCCGGTGCTCAGGTTGACCCAGAGAACTTTGCCCCAGAAGCCGTAAGTCAACGGTCTCCTCCTATAGGACTCCCAGGTGCCGGCGGTCGCAACGGACAACGGCCCGAAAGCGGTCGCCACGATGGATGGTCTGGGTGAAGACAAGGGGGAGGCCCTGTTCCGAATAGGTCACGCGGGTGCTCAGCACCACTGGTGTGCCCTCGGGGATGCCCAGTTCGGCGGCCTCGTAGGGGCCGGCGGTGGCAAGTTCGATCGTGTCCACGGCATAGTCCGGAGGTTGGGAAAATTCCTTCTCCAGCACCTGGTACAGGCTACGGTCGGCCAGGTCCAGTTCGGCCAGGGTGGGGAAGAGGCGATAGGGGAGGTAGGAGGTCTCCAGCGACATCACCTGGCCGTCGGCCAAGCGGAGGCGGACGATGCAGACCACGGCTTCCCCGCTTTCGAGTTTCAAGGCTTCGGCCACCGGTGGAGGAGCCGAAATGGGCTCCTGGCGGCGAATCCGGGCGCCGGCATGCAGGCCGAGGTGTTCCAGGAGGTCGGTGTAACTCAGGGAAAAGGGGGAAGCCTCCCGAAGGGTAGCCTTGGGCGGGGCCACGAAGGTTCCCCGTCCCTTCCGGCGCACCACCAGGCCCTCGTTCGCCAACTGGGAGAGGGCCAGGCGGGCCGTCATTCGGGAGACGCCGCACTGGGCGCAGATCTGGGCTTCCGAGGGCAGGGGGTCGCCGGGCTTGAGACCTCCGCCGAGGATCTGCTGGCGGAGTTGCTCGCGAATCTGGTAATAGATGGGAATGGGGCTTTCGGCGTCTATGTGCAGAGCCATAGCATTCCTCGATAGAACTTGTATAGACATTATACCATATCGAAAACGACAATGCAAGTGCCGCTGCACACGAGTTTCGCCCGGTGGGGCGAAAATATCATCCTGGAGGCTGGCAAATCCCGCCTGGTGGGGCAAAAACGCCATCGGTGTCCTGTCTCATGGCCTCCCGGTGGGGAAATCGCCGACAAAACGGCCCCCTGGTGAAGCACGAATGCTGATCAAGGTTTCGATACGCCCTGCGGGTTACCCAACCCAGGGGTTTCGATACGGGGCTTCGCCGCTACTCAACCTAAAGGGTAAGGCTTCGATGCGCTTCGCTGCCCGGAACTACCTACGCAGCCACTGCTTACCCCCCGTTATTGCGAGCCTCGAAGGGGCGAAGCAATCTCCAGGTTGCTTAGGAGATTGCTTCGGCGGCTTCCTCGCAATGACAAGGAGCAACAATTTTGGGGAGCCGTGGGTAGGTAGTTACCGCTACCCAACCTAAAGGTAGTTTTGCCGGTGTCCGGCAAAATCTTTGTGGTTATAAGGCAGGTACAAGTTCGGACGGAATCAGCGCCGGGCACGGTTGGGTATCAGGGGCAGATAGAGAGAATAGAGCCGGGGGAGGACGAGCAGGCGGACCGGAACCTGCACCGGGGTTTCCCCGCCCTCAATGGAAAGCGTCGCGGTGTAGAGGCCGGGAGGGAGGAAGGCGGCCGGCCCGGCTAAGGCAAGGTTCGGCCGGCCGGGGGTTGTCCCGGAAGAAACATCCAGGGCCAGCCAGTTCTGGTCGAGGGTGGCCCGCCAGGATACCGGACCGCTGCTCCCATTGACCTGGAGTGTATAGCGTTGGGGTTGCCCAAGGCTCCGGCCCTGCTCCAGGACGAAAAAGGCCTGCCCGGGGCTGACGCGGAGCGTGGGGGTGATCGAGCGTTCCCGGAGGAGGATGTCGTCCTCTGAGTACATCACATTCCCCTGGGCATCCCGCAGTTCGGCATAGACGACCTTAGGGCCGTCTCCGGGGGCGAGTTCCCAGGTTAGAGAGGGGCGATAGGGCAGCCAGTCGCTCCAGTTCGTCCGGTCATTCGACAGGCGCATCTCCCGGGCCCAACCCTGGCCGTAAAGGTAGAGGGAAACCTGTCGGGTGGTCGTGGAGTAGGCTTCCAGGGCGATGACCAGGGGATAGGCATCCCAGCGGCTGCCCATATCCATCGTCCAGTAATGTTCATAGCCCCAGGTTCCGCCGGGATAGGTATCGCCCGGCTGGAAGGCGTAGCCGATGCCGGCCTCGTGGAGTTCCGGATTCAAGAGGTTGCTCCGGTGTTGTGGGCTTCCCAGCCAGGCGGCCAGGACCTCCTCCGGTGTGGCGTAGCCGGCGGCGATGTTTTCGGCCAGCACCTGCCAGGTCTCATACCCGGCGGCCTCGATGCGGGCCCAAGGGGAGGAGCCGTCGCTCCCCTGGTGGCTGAAGTAATCCTCCTGGGCCATGCTCAGGGAATGGGCGCGGGCAGCCTTGGCCAGCAGGAGATCGGCCTTGAGCGGGGGGATGCCCCGTTCCCAGCGGGCCTTGTTCACCAGGACCAGGAGGCGTCGGGCCACGCGGAGCGAGGAAGCCGGGTTTTCCTGGAGGAAAACGGCCGGCCGGTTGTCCGATAGGCCCGGGGGAGAGGCTTCCATCGCTCCTGCCCGAACCGGCCCGAACAAAGCCAGGAAGCCCACCAATATCCACAAGATAAACCGCTTCCGGGGGGCGGTTTGCATCTGCTCTCTCCTGCACGAGTTTTCCGTCCTGAAACCGCTCAGGTAGAGGCACGTCTCGATGCCCCTTGCCTGGCCCGCATTCCGGTAGAGGCCTGGTGAGCCTGCGCGGGGAAGACAATCTGAACGGCAATAAATATTTTACCACAAAGCGAGAGGGAATTCAAATCGTAGCCAACTCCCGCAGGAGTTGTCCTACTTCCTCACCCAGACCAGGGCGTCGAACCAGACCGTCGTCCCCTCCTCCCCGGTGGCTTCGTCCAGGTAGACATAGCCCCGGGCTCCCTGAGCGAAGTAATACTCCCCCAGTGGAAGCCACAGGCCGGCCGATTCGGCCTGGCTGACGGTCAGGGTGGTCTCCCCGTTGGCGTGGCGGATGTGGTAGCGGGCGCGGGCCGTGTCCGGCCGGCCGGTGTCGTACCAGGGGATGTGGGCGTAGAGGAAGTAGCGGCCGGCCTCCGGGAGGTTTGGCCGCCACACTCCTCGGTGGATGCTCTGGCCGGCCTCGGCGGTGGAGACCGTCCAGAAAGCGTGTCCGCCATACCCCACCGGAGCCTCGTGCCAGAGGGCCGGGCTCTTTTCAAACCCCGTCCCGTCCTCATCCACCACGATGGCCCCGGCCGGTATTGGGCAGGGCGAGGGGCGGTGGGCCCAGAGCCAGCGGCTGGGGGCACCGGCCGGATGGGCGGCCCAGGGGTCCTCGGGCGTCGCCTGGCTCCCGCACCAGCCGTAGGGGTCCACGTCCCGCCCCAGGAACTCGACGCCCAGGTGCAGGTGTGGCCCGGAGGAACAGCCGGTGCTGCCCACTGTGCCCAGGCGCGTCCCCAAGCGAACCTCTTGACCTTCAACGACCTCGACCTTTTGCAGGTGCCAGTACAGGGTGCGATAGCCCTGGCCGTGGTCCACGACGACCAGGCCGGCCGGAGTGGCGCATCCCGTATCCAGGAAGCCGGCAAAGACCACCCGGCCGGCCGCCGCTGCCAGGACGGGGGAGCCGGCCGGAAGCGCGTAATCCCAGCCGTCGTGGCCGTCGTAGGAAGCGTGTCCTCGCTCTCCGCCGTAGGTCAGGATGGTGCCGTTTTCCTCGAAAGTGGGGTACTCGTGGTCGAAATAGGAGAGTGCGGCCGGGCTCCCGGCATAGGGCGGCCACAGGAACGGTTCCTGGGCCGGCTGCGGGGGAGGTTCCAGCGGCATCCGGGGGTCCTCTCCGAAGAGTTCCCGATAGGTAGCCACAAAGGAGCCTGGTTCGGAGGAACGGAGCCGGGCGAAGCGCTGGGAGTCGGAGGTATAGGCCAGGAGGCGCAACAGGGCCCGGGTAGCAACGTTGGCCTCGCCGGGAATGGTGGCCCGTTTGCCGTCGGTGAGCCGGGGGAAAGGCCATTCTTCCCGACGAAACGACGCGGCCAGGGTATAGGCGGCCCACTCCAGTTGCCGGTCCAGCCCTCGCCATTCTGCCTTTCGATAGCCGAAGGCATAGTCCAGCCGGGAAGAAACCTCCTCGACCTCCGGCCCTCCTTTTCCCTGGATCAGGCCGCTCTGGACCTCCAGGAGGGTCAGGAGGAGTTTCGGGTTGAGGCTGTAGCGGATGCACTGGCCGACCAGGGCATGGGCGAAGGTATCTTCCTCTTCGCCCAGGGGGACGGTGGCCCGGGCCAGGATGCTCCCTTGCTCCTCCAGGAAGGCCTGCGCCTCGGCGGTGTAGAAGTCGGGCGCATAGGTAAAGCGGTCGTCGGCGATGAGGGTGTGGGGCAGGTTCGCCGGAGGAAGGGGGGTGGACGTGGGGAGAGGAGGGGTTGGGGTAGGTGAGGCCGGCCGTGCGGCAAGGGGGATCGGCGTCGGTGCCGGAATCAGGGTGGGAGGGGGGCCGGCCCTAAGAGGGGTGGGGGCAGGTTGAGGGGCGCTCAAGCGGCGTTCCAGGTCCACGGCAACCAGGGTCGCCGCGGCCAAATTCAGGAGCACCAGGATGATGAAAGCCGGCTGCTGCCAGATCGGGCGGTTCAACGTCCACCTCGTCCTACAAGCCGGCCCTATTGTACCACATTTCCCGGCCGATTTCGCACGCTTGCCCTTTGGAGGAGGACTCGATATAATGGAAGAAGCGGCCGTCTGGCCGGCCCAATAGTTTCAAAAGGAGCGGATGCCATGAACTTTCGCCTGGCCCTGGCCCAGATCAACCCCACCGTGGGCGACCTGGAGGGAAACGCGGAAAAGGTCATCGCCGCTCTTTCCCAGGCCCGTCGGTGGGGAGCACACCTGGTGGTCTTTCCTGAGATGGTCATCCCCGGCTACCCGCCGGAGGACCTGCTCCTTATGCCCAGTTTCCTGCAGGCCAATCGGGTGGCCCTGGAGAAGGTCGCCGCTCAGACCTCCGGCCTGACTGCGCTGGTCGGCTTTGTGGACCGGGACGAAAGCGACATCTACAACGCCGCCGCCCTCCTCCACGACGGCCGGGTTGCCGCCGTCTATCACAAAATCTACCTGCCCAACTACGGCGTCTTTGACGAAAAGCGCTATTTCCGCCCCGGAAAACGTCCGCTCGTCTTCCGGCTGGGGGAGGCCATCGTCGGGGTCAACATCTGCGAGGACATCTGGTATCCGGCCGGCCCGATCGAGGCCCAGGCCCTGGCCGGCGCCCAACTGGTGGTCAACCTCTCTGCCTCCCCTTACCACGTCGGCAAGGGACAGGCACGGGAACGTATGCTGAGCACCCGGGCGGCCGACAACGTGGTCTTTGTCGCCTACTGCAACCTGGTGGGCGGGCAGGATGAACTGGTCTTTGACGGCGGCAGCCTGGTCCTGGATGCTCGAGGGGAACGGCTGGCCCGGGCCCGTTCCTTTGAGGAAGACCTGTTGGTGCTCGATCTGAACCTCCGGGAAGTCTTTCGCCTGCGGCTGCACGATCCCCGGCAACGCCAGGAGCGGGCGGTCGGGCTGGAACAGGTGGAGTGGGTGGCCCTCACCCCCACCCCTCTATCCCCCCTCCCCCTCTCCCGCGAAGCGGGAGAGGGG